>CAZVEW010000150.1:0-6821 GCA_964625955.1 uncultured Vicingus sp.
TTTATCTGTTTGGGTTTCAGATGCGGCAATTGTAACAATTTTTATAATAATATTCATATTGAGTTATTATTCTTATCAAAATAAAAAAAGTATTACGCTTTTAGTTTTTCGAATAGAAACATTGTACACTATCATAGGAGGAATATTGGGAGGGGCAATTATTCTATATCTAAAAAAAACTGCAAAGATTGATGTAACTGATAATTATAATTTACAGTTAAATTCATTGGATGAGTTTCTTGCTTCAATTTCTACCATTAAAAATGCTCTTTTTGATGTTTTTCGTTTTAATACCCCTAATTCACTGGTAAGTATTTATTCCTATTGTGTTATTTTTTTATCAATAAGTTTACCGTTCTTCAAAATCATTTCTAATGATAAACTGGAAAAAAATAAAAAATGGCTCTGTCTCTTCGTTATTGATGGAACATTATTATTTTTTATAATACTAATATCTCATTGGGCATTTTTAAATGGAGTGAGCAGAAGGTATTTTACAGGAGTATATATATCTTATTGGCTTGCCTATCTAATCTATACAAATGATATTATAAAAACAAAACAAAAAATTCTATTACAATCATTTATATTAATTACTGTAATTATTGGTGCTTTTAGTACTATTTATGACTTTGAATATGTTTATCCTAAAAAGTTAACCCCAAAATCAGTTGTTGTAAGAGAATTTGAGCAGTTAGGTAAAATAGGAATAATTGCGAATTATTGGAATTCATATGGGACTTCTTTTATTAATCCTGAATTAATAAAAGCCACGCCACATGACAAAAGTAGTGTAAGGAACTACGATTTGGTGGATAGCGTATTTTCTCAGCCTAGATTATATTTAATAAAAGATTCGTGGTTAGATTCTTTTCCTGAAACATTAAATCAATTTGGATATAAATTAATAAAAGAAGGAGCCCAATTTAATATTGGTAACTGCTGGGTTAATGAATATAAAAAAGAAAATATAAATCGAACTTATAAGCTTGAACAATTAAAATTTATTAATGACCTATTAAAAAATGATAGTATTCAAAACAAAAGTATCTTAAAGGTTGATAGTCAATGTAAAGAATGTATTCATAAACACATCATATATGGACCATATATCAGTTTACCAAAAGGACGATATACAGTACAGTTTCATTTAAAAATTGATAAAACAGAAAATATAAAAGATTTTGCAATATTAGATGTTACGACAAATAATGGTAAGAAGAGTTTAGCAAGAAGAAATATAAACTCTTCAAATTTCTTTCAACATAACGATTATAAAATGATTGAACTAAAATTCACATCTAGTAAGGAATTATCAAACGTAGAATTTCGGATATACAATTTAGGTGGTGTAAACTTATATTTTGACTATCTTAAATTAAAAAAAGAATAAAAATACTAGCTATAACAGAGGTAACAGATACAGAACCCTTCATTTTAAAAAAATAACACTGACAAACCCTAGTTTTTTTGATATCAAATACACATCGTTAACAACTAATTATTTAAATTTATTGTTGTATTCCTTATTCATATATTTTTACGCCATAATCATAAATTATGAATAAGATTAAAGCCTTTTTTTTAGCTTTTGCTATTGCAGTAAGTTGTTTTTACTTACAAGCTCAAGAAAACGTAGATTGTTTTCATCCCACAAAAATTACAATTCCGTTTGTTTCTTTACAAAAAGATGGCAATTTAGAAAAGATTAATTACCAAACTGATGATAAATATACTTTCTGGTACAAAATAACAGCCACCAAAAGTACTATTCTAAAATATCAATTAATGCTTATTAATGGCAATGATAGTTATACGATAATGATTTATAAATTTAATGGAAATAACTTTTGTAATGATGTAATTAAGCATAAAACAAAACCCTTTAGCTTAAAAAGTAATGGGGAAATTAATATAAAAAAAGGCGAAGTTTATTACTTTTCTATTATACATTTAAGTGGGCAAGGCTGTGGTCATTTTTTTAAAATAACAGCCAATAATAAAACAAGAGTTTATAAAGCAATACAAAATGAATGTATGGAAGAAGCTATAAACCTACTTACAACAAAAAAAGATACTTTGGTTACTCCTTCAAAAAGAAAAACTAATAAATTTTATGGGTTTGTAATTAATACCAAAACTAAATCTATTATTGATGCTAATATTTGGATTGCGAGAAAAAAACATGCAAAAAAGATAGTATCTACTTTAAAAGGATTTACTTTAAATAGTGATAGTGCTAAAAAACTAACAATTGCAATAAAAAAATTAGGTTATCAAAAATTGGATACCACCATCGAATTAATAAAAGATACCTTTAAACTTTTTCTAAAACCTATAAATATTGGTCAAAAAGTGGTAATGAGAAGCATATACTTCCACCCTAACACCTATGTTTTAAAAGAAGAATCTAAACCTGCACTTAAAAGTTTACTTCAATTTATGTTAGAAAATCCTGGTTATAACTTTGAAATACAAGGACATACAAATGGCAATAGAAATATAAAAGCCAATAAGAAATACAAAAATCTAAGCGAAGCATGGAACTTTAAAGGTTCTGCAAAGAAATTATCTAAACTAAGGGCTGAAACCATTAAAAACTACTTGATTAAAAATGGTGTGAAACTAGAAAAATTAAAAACTATTGGCTTTGGTGGTGATAAGATGTTAATTAAAAAACCTAAAAATATGCAAGAGGCAATAAAAAACATTAGAGTAGAAGTAGTTGTTTTACAGTAATAGAACATCAATCTAAAATTGTATTTTTGTAAGGAAATAAAAATTAAATGAAAAAGGCATCAGACCTAGATAACTTTGAAGAGGAAAATTTTAATTTAAAAGCATTTGTTTTTAGTTATTTACGCTATTGGTATATTTATATACTAGCATTAATAATAGGTTTAAGCTTCGCTTATTTCTACAATTGGTACGAAAAACCTGTATATAACGTAACCACTAAAATTTTAATTAAAGACGATAAAAGTAAAAACATAGGAACACAAGAACTTTTAAAAGATTTAGATGTTTATAACGTAAATAAAAACATTGAAAATGAAATTGAAATATTAAAATCTAGAAAAATATTAAAAAAAACACTTAAAAAACTTGAAGCAGATGTACTTTATTACTTAATAGGGAATGTTAAAAAAAGTCAAGTTTATACCCAATCTCCATTTAAAGTAACTTACGATTCGTTAAATTTTTATGCTTATAACAATTTCTTTTACATAAAAATTATTGATGAAAATAAATATGAATTAAGTTTTGATGTAAAACAAACAGATAATAGTTATAAAAAGACATACTCTTTCGGAGAAAAAATATATTTACCAGTTGGGGTTTTCACCCTAAACAAAAGACCTATTTTCGATGCTGATTTATTTAATGACAACGCTTATAAAAAAAGGAATTTTAAATTTAAATTTAATACCTTAAGAGATAATGTAGAGTTTTATAGGGCAAAATTAAAAATTGAACAACCCGGTAAAAACTCTTCCGTTTTAGTTTTAAGTATCGAAGACCAAATACCGCAACGAGGTATAGATTTTTTAAACAATTTAATACAAGTTTATTTAGAAAATGACATTTTAGAAAAAAATAAAATAGCAAGTAGCACCGCTAATTTTATTAGTACTCAACTCAATAAAATAGCAAAAGAATTAAAACAAATAGAATTAGAACGACAAAATTTTAAGGTTAAAAAAGGAATTACCAACATAAGTGAAGAATCTAAAATTGTTTTAGAAAATGTTAAAACAAAAGATAATGAGTTATCTAATTTTAATTTACAATTAAGTTTTATAGATTACCTACACAACTATATTAGCAATAATAAAAATTTATCAGATGTTGCTCCTTCATCATTAGGAATAGAAGATCCTTTACTTGTTCAATTAATTGGACAGATTACAGCCTTAGAAGTAAAAAAACAAAAAATTAAAAGCAACACCAAAGGAAAAAACCCATCTTTAAACGAAGTGAATAAACAAATAGCTTACGTTAGAAAAAAATTACTCCAAAACATAGAAAGCATTAAAGATGGATTAAAATCATCTAAAAAAGAAACTGAAAAAGCCTTGACTACCTTAGACATACAATTACGCTCGATACCTATAACAGAAAGAAAATTAGTGGGCATAGAAAGAGAATACAGGGTAAAAGAAAGTTTATACTTGTATCTATTAAAAAAAGAAGCCGAAACATCATTGGCTTTAGCTGCATCTGTTTCTGACAATAGAATTATCGAAGAAGCTCGCTCAACCCCCTATCCTATCAGACCTATCCCCAAAAAAAGTTACTCTTTGGCGTTATTGCTCTCTATTTTATTACCCACAGGCTTAATTTTTATTAAAGAACAACTAAACGATACCGTTAGAGATAAAAATATGATAAGCAAATTAACTAAGATGCCTATTTTAGGGATTGTTGGTTTAAGTAAAGATAAATCAGCATTGGTTGTGGCTGATAAACCGAAATCTTTAATTGCTGAATCTTTTAGAACCGTTAGAACAAATTTAAAATATTTTAATCCTAACCAAGAAAAACAGGTTATTTTAATCACATCATCAATAGGCTCTGAAGGTAAAACCTATACTGGTATAAACTTATCATCTATTATTGCTGCAGCAGGCAAAAAAACAGTATTGCTAGGTTTAGATTTAAGAAAACCAAAAATTGTAAATGATTTTAACATTTCAAACGATAAAGGAATAAGTAACTATTTAATTGGCACATCTGTTTTGGCTGAAGTTACCCAAACTACAAGTGTAAAAAATTTAGACATAATCCCATCAGGACCTATACCTCCCAACCCGTCAGAATTAATCATGAATGAAAACATGAGTAAATTAATAACAGAGTTAAAAGAAAAATACGATACCATTATCATTGATTCTCCACCGATAGGTTTGGTAACCGATGCTCTATTATTATCCAAATTTGCAGATACATTAATTTTTGTTGTTAGACAAAATGTTACTAAAAAAGACCACTTACTTCATATCGACCAATTATATAAAGAAGGTAAATTAAAAAATGCTGCCATATTGTTTAACGCTGTAAAAAGTAGTGGTTTAGGCTATGGCTATGGATACGGCTATGGCTATGGATACGGTTATGGTTATGGTTATGGCTATTATGAAGAAGATAAAAAGAAAGGTTGGTTTAACAATGTATTTAAAAAATCTTGATACCTTTAATCAATAAATTCTTTTCTGGGCACGAACGCTCAATTAAAGCAAAAAAACATATTGTAGCTTCACTCTTTTTAAAAGGAATTAGCATATTAATAAGCCTAATTTTAGTACCATTAACCATAAATTATTTAAACCCTACACGTTACGGCATTTGGATTACTTTAATGTCTGTAATTACTTGGTTTAATTTTTTTGATGTTGGCTTAGGTAATGGCATGCGTAATAAATTTGCAATAGCTAAAGCCGAAGGAAAAGACCAACTAGCAAGAACTTATATTAGCACCACCTATGCCATCATAAGCATTATTTCGGGTATCATGTTTTTGTTGTTTTTTATAATTAATCATTTTCTAAATTGGAGTAAAATACTAAATACAACCACTGATATTAATGAAATTGAAAAATTGGTGTTTATTATTTTCAGTGTATTTTGTATGCAATTTATTATTAAACTAATCAACTTTGTTTTTATTGCCGACCAGCGTCCTGCAATGAACAATGCTATTAATACAACAGCTAGTTTAATTTCTTTAATTACCGTATTTATTTTAATAAAAACTACCCATGGTTCGCTGTTATATTTAGGAGCTTCTTTTAGTTTAATTAATTTAATTGTTCCTTTAATTGCGGGTATTTGGTTTTTTAATACCTCTTATAAAAAATATAAACCTTCCTTTAAATTTGTTAATTTTTCGTACGCAAAAGAGTTAATGGGCTTAGGCGTAAAATTTTTTATTATGCAAGGAGCTGCCTTAGTTATTTTTATGACAGATAACATGATTATTACCCAAGTATCTGGACCAGCAGCAGTAACACCTTATAATATTGCCTATAAATATTTTGGAATAATTACCATGATTTTCACCATTGTATCTACACCTCTTTGGTCGGCAAATACAGAAGCATATATTAAAAAAGATTTTGATTGGATGAAAAATGTAATGAAAAAGATGATTTTTTTATGGTTAGGATTTGCTGCTGTTACAGCTATTATGCTTTCTGTTGCCAACTATGCTTATTTATTATGGGTTGGAGATAAAGTAAAAGTACCTTTCTCTTTATCTGTAATGATGGCAATTTATGTTGTATCAGCAAGTGTAGTAACAATTTTCGCTAATTTTTTAAGTGGCATAGGCAAAATTCAATTAAGTCTGTACCACTCTATTTTTGTGGGATTATTAAACATTCCTTTATCGATATATTTTGCTAAAAATTTAGGAATGGGAAGCACAGGCGTTATTTTAGCAACTTGCTGCGGTGTTTTTATAAGTTTAATTTTCCAGCCTATTCAATGTTACAAATTATTGCACGGCACAGCAAAATCTATATGGAATAAGTAAATTGGTTTAATAATCAGAAAACGAATACCTTATACTAATTTAGTTCAAAATCTGCTAAAAAATTAGACGGTACTTTTAATCTTCGGCTAAAGATTCAAATTCCTTACGTTTTTCATCAAACCATTTCATCATGGCATCTAGGTTTTGCATTAATCCTCGCATTTTATCCATAACGGCTAAATGAGGTTTATCTCCTGCTTGGAACATTTTCATGCCGTGTTGTTCACTTAGTTTGGCTATTTCTTCAAAGAAGTCCATATGAGCATTAAAGAAGAATGACAAACGC
>CAZVEW010000151.1:0-6797 GCA_964625955.1 uncultured Vicingus sp.
ATAATCAAATTTTATCCTATACTTGATGATAATTTAAAAGTGAAATATTACAACTGTTATTTCACCGACATAACCTCTAAAGAAGCGATTGATAAAGAGCTGCAGCTTTTTAGTTCGATTTTCAATACATCAAATGATGGGATTGCTTTAATAAAAGATAATCGTTTCGAATTAGCCAATACTTCTTTTGCTAATATTTTTGGATATGAAAGCGGAAAGGATCTTTTAGAATTAAACTTTTTATCGTTAACAGATGAAAAAGATTCGGAAAAAGTCGGTGAATATTTAAAATTAATAAAGGATGGTAATAAATTATATACAAAGTTTGAATTTTTAGCGAGACAAAAAGACAAAGCTAATTTTTATTGTGAAGCTTCTGCTTCGGTGTTTGATGTTAACAACATCAAATATTTGGTTATGATAGTCAGAGATATAACAGAAAAAAAACGCTCGCAGGAAATTATTAAACGGTCAGAAGAAAAGTATAGAAATATAACTGAAAACATAGATGACTTTTTATACACATTCGAAAAAATTGGGAACAGTTTAAGACCGGTATTTTATACGGCATCGGTTGAAAAAATCACTCATTACACTCAAGATGATTTTTTGACGGATACGAAAATGCTTTTAAAAATTATTCATCCGGACGATTTTGCAGAAGTTAAAAAGAAAATGAGGAATCTATTTAAAAGCCATATTCAAGTTTCAGGAGAAATTGAGTTTCGCTTGATAAGTAAGTTAGGTAATGTTGTCTGGGTAAGAAACAAACTGAATATTGTAAGGAATTCTAAAGGAGAAATTCAAAAATTATATGGCTTGGTAAGCGATGTTTCTTTGAGGAAAAAAGCCGAATTAGAACTAAAGAAATCCAGTGATAAATTAGTTAAGCTTAATGAAACCAAGGACAGATTTATTTCAATTATATCTCACGATCTAAGAACACCATTCAGTTCGGTTGTGGGTTTTACTGATTTACTCTTAAATGATAAGGAATTGAGTGAAGAAGAAAAAACACAATATATAAAGTATATTCAAGATTCTTCTAACTCAATGTTGGCGTTAGTTAGCTCACTGCTGGATTGGACGAGACTACAAACAGGCAGGGTCCGTTTTGAACCGGATAGATATAATATTAAAGAAATTATTAATTCATCAATAAGTTTAATGTCTGGTGTTGCACTGCAGAAAAATATTAAACTAGTTCAAAAAATTGAAGAAGAGACACACGTATTTATAGATAAAGATTTGATACAACAGGTATTTAATAATCTTCTTTCAAACGCAATAAAATTTACAAACGAAGACGGACAAATTATAATTTCCAAACACCCTTATGAAAAATCAAGGTTTATTGAATTTTCTGTAAAAGATAATGGCGTTGGAATTAAAGAAGAAAATATCGGCAAGCTATTTAATGTAGATACAAAATATACATCAGAAGGAACAAAGGGTGAGAAAGGTAGCGGTTTGGGTCTTTCTTTGGTGAAAGAAATAATAATTAAACATGGCGGCGATATTCGAGTTAAAAGTACTTATGGACATGGGACTGAGTTTGTTTTTACATTACCCGTTGCATCGGAAAATATTTTACTTGTAGACAACAATAAAACCGATTCTATTCTGTATACAAAAATTCTAAATAATATTACACCGGATTATAAAACATTTGTTGTTTCCAACGGTAAAGAGGCACTGGATTTTATACTGTCAAACACACCGGCTTTGGTAATTACAGAAAATGATATGCCGGAGATGAACGGTTATAATTTAATTAAAGAAATAAATAGATCGGAATTAAAAATTAAACCGCCGTTTATTGTATTAAGCTATGACATAGATAAATACGCGATTAATGATTATGAAGAATTGGGTGTTGAATATATATTTAAAAAGCCCGTGAACATTAGGGAACTTAAATCTGCTATTGAAAAATCATTTGCTGATATTTTAGATGATGTTTAGGTTTCGTTAAGTATTTTTCCGTCTACTACAGGGGTAACACAAACAAGCGGTTGTTCCGAAACATCAAAACTTGAAAAAATATTTTCAAATAATTCAAAGTGTCTTCCTTTCTTTTCTAACTTTGAAAATTTCTTGTAATTCATAAAGTTACCTTTACTGTCTTGAGGTGCATTAAAACTATAAGAACTTTGGTAATCCGATTTTACTCTGCTTTTTAAGAACTTAATCATTTTATCGTCACTGCCGGATTGTTTGTAACTCACTGCTTTAAATTCGGTAACATAATTATCATTAATTATGAGGTATATATTTAAAATATTTTCAGTCATTGCAGTTAAATTAAAAAAAACAAGTGTTTTTTGTTTTAAAAAAATATTTTAATGCTTACTTTTTCGGACCTATCATTTTTTCAGGTCTCACAACTTCGTCAAATTTTTCAGCAGTTAAAAGTCCCAAACTGACGGCAGCTTCTTTTAGTGTGGTCTTTTCAGCAAAAGCTTTTTTAGCAACATTTGCCGCATTATCATAACCAATCACAGGGTTTAACGCTGTTACCAACATCAATGAATTTACAAGATTATTGTGTATGTTTTCATCATTAGCTTCAATTCCCACAACGCAATTATCGGTAAAACTTTCACAAGCATCGGCTATTAATCTAATTGATTGTAAAGTATTAAATATTATAACAGGTTTGAAAACATTCAATTCAAAATTACCGCTGGCACCTGCAAAATTTATAGTAGTATCATTCCCAAAAACTTGGGTACAAACCATGGTTATTGCCTCTGCTTGCGTTGGGTTTACTTTTCCCGGCATAATAGAACTACCTGGTTCGTTAGCAGGTAAATTGATTTCTCCAATGCCGCATCTTGGGCCCGAACCAAGCCATCTAATATCATTGGCAATTTTCATCAGGGAAGCAGCAAGCGTTTTCAATACCCCGCTGAATTCAACAAAAGCATCGTGCGCAGCAAGTCCTTCAAATTTATTTCTGCCCGTGATAAAAGGTTTACCGGTAAGTTCGGCAATTTTTTCGGCAGCTTTAACTGCAAAGTCAGGATGTGTGTTTAATCCCGTTCCTACAGCCGTTCCGCCAAGTGCGATTTCATACAGGTGAGGTAATGCACCCTCTATTCTTTCCAAACCGTTTGTTAACTGCTGAACATAACCGGAGAATTCCTGTCCCAAAGTAAGTGGTGTGGCATCCATTAAATGTGTCCTTCCGATTTTGATATTCTCCTTAAATTTTTCGGATTTTTTCTGAAGAGCATCCCTAAGTTTTCTAACCATTGGGATGAGTCTTCTGTGTATTTCTTCAACCGCAGCAATGTGCATTGCAGTTGGAAAAGTATCATTTGACGACTGTGCTTTGTTAACGTCGTCGTTAGGATGAATAGGTACTTTGCTCCCCATTTCTCCGCCTGCAAGTTCAATTGCTCTGTTTGAGATCACTTCATTTGCATTCATATTTGTCTGGGTGCCGCTGCCCGTTTGCCAAACAACCAGGGGGAAATGTTCGTCTAATTTTCCTTCTATTACTTCATCTGCAGCTTTTACAATTAATTCTAATTTATCTGCACTTAAACTTCCTAATTCTTTATTGGTTAGCGCCGCAGCTTTTTTTAATATACCGAATGCTCTTATTAGTTCACGCGGAAATCTTTCTCCCCCAATTTTGAAATTCTTTAATGATCGTGCTGTTTGAGCGCCGTAATATTTATCTGTGGGTACTTCTATTTTACCCATACTGTCTCTTTCTGTTCTTGTGCTCATTTCAATTTTTCCTTGATTTTACTTATCATAATCTTTTTAATTTCGTAAATAAAATTTAGTACCCGTGTAATTTACAATAATTTAGAACTATTTTTTATGTAATATTTTATAATTTTTTATGGTAAAAAATTGATTTTATTGTAAAAAATTGTAATTTGTCTTAATTAAAATATATGGAGAGATTAAAAGATGAATGAGAAAACGAAACAATCTAAAACAGAAACGGATAAGATTCTTTTTTCCGGTAAACTTTATAAAGCACATTTATATATTGAATCCAGGTATAAAAATCTACAAAAAGAAAATAATTTATTTCATCCTTGTATAACTATTTCAAGAGAAGCCGGTTCGGGTGTAAATTCTGTTTGTGAGTATCTTCTAAAATACATTGAAGAGAACAATATTTTTCCTTCACAACAATGGGCTGCTTTCGATCATAATTTAATCGAGGAAGTTCTCCGGCACCATCATTTACCACAAAGGTTGGCGGAATTGATGAGCGAAGAAAAATATTCGCATATAAAATCTTTTATAACAGAATTGCTTAGTAATCAACCGACCAAATGGTCTCTGGTTCACAAAACAACCGAGACCATATTACAGTTGGCTGAAGTAGGTAACTCTATTATTGTAGGAAGAGGTGGTAGTATTATAACTGCAAATTTAGAAAACACTTTGCACATAAGATTAATTGCAAACTTAAATGACAGGATAAAAAGAGTCCAGACCATACTTGGTATAACAAGAGAGAAAGCAGAAAATTATATTATAAAAAAAGATTCCGATAGAAACCAATACATAAAAACCTATTTCAACAAAGATATAACCGATCCCCACTTCTATCATTTAATTATAAATACTAGTTTTGTCCCTAACAAAAAGGCAGGAGAAATGATTGGAGATCTGATTAAGGTTTATTTTAAAAAATATTGCTCAACCTGCACAACCGGGTAAATATTTAAATGAATGTTTTTATAAGTATGGGATTAATCGTACTTCACTTTCAAACTTTTATGTCGTTTATTTATACTACGTCTTAGGTTATTATTTACATCTTTTAAGAATGAACCAAAAAGAAAGATAATGCTAATTACGCATTTAATATTATTTGTCCTTTATATTTCATATCCCTAATTTTATAATCTAAAAACTTTTAGCATAAGGACTGAATATGAATAAGACAATGAAAGCACTCGTTAAAAAAGAAGCAAAAGAAGGTCTCTGGCTTGAAGAAGTACCTGTACCGGAAATAGGAATTGACGACGTTCTTATTAAAATACATAAAACATCAATTTGCGGAACAGATGTTCATATTTATAATTGGGATGCTTGGGCACAAAAAACAATTCCTGTTCCGATGGTTGTCGGTCACGAATATGTCGGTAAAGTAGTTGAGATAGGCAGCAATGTGAAAGACGTACAAATTGGTGATCTTGTAAGCGGTGAAGGACATATTACTTGCGGACATTGTAGAAACTGCAGGGCGGGAAGAAGACATCTCTGTCCAAACACAAAGGGTGTCGGCGTTAATCGTGCGGGTTGTTTTGCCGAATATCTTTCTATTCCCGTATTTAATGTTTGGCACTGCGATCCATCAATACCTACAGATATATTCTCAATTTTTGATCCACTCGGTAACGCCACACACACTGCTCTTTCTTATGAACTGCTCGGTGAAGATGTTTTAATAACAGGGGCCGGACCAATCGGAATAATGGCGGCAGCAATTGCTAAACACGCAGGTGCAAGGTTTGTAGTTATTACGGATGTTAATCCTTACAGGTTAAAACTCGCAGAAAGAATGGGAGTTACAAGAACAGTTGATGTATCAAAAGAAAAACTTCCTGATATTATTAAAGAACTTGGAATGAGTGAAGGCTTTGATGTCGGCTTGGAAATGTCAGGTAATCCCAAAGCCTTAAATGATATGATAGACGTTATGTTCCATGGCGGTAAAATTGCATTGCTCGGTATACTCCCGTCAGATGCTTCGGTAAATTGGGAGAAAGTAATTTTTAACGGATTAAATCTTAGAGGGATTTATGGAAGGCGGATGTTCGAGACTTGGCATAAAATGCAGACAATGATACAATCCGGTTTGGATGTTTCGCCGGTAATAACTCATCACTTTTCGTATAAAGATTTTGAGGATGGATTTCAATTGATGAGAAGCGGGAACTCGGGTAAGATAATTCTTAATTGGGTGGAAAAAGAATCAGCGTAAATCCGTGAAATCTGTGCTCTGTATAATCTTAATAGAACACGGATAGCACGGATCAAGTGGATAATCACAGATTAAAAAATTATGAGGATTTAAAATGAACGAATCAACAAAAAATTATTACAGTAATATTTTAACGGAAATTGCAAACGAAGGACTCTATAAAAACGAACGTGTTATTACAAGTCCGCAAAGAGCAAATATAGAAGTTTCAACAGGACAGAAAGTACTGAATATGTGTGCCAACAATTACCTCGGTTTGGCAGATAACCCTGAAATAATTAAAGCCGCAAAAGAAAGCTACGACAAATGGGGCTACGGCTTATCATCTGTCAGATTTATCTGCGGAACACAGCAAATACATAAAGAACTTGAAAGTAAGATTGCCGAATTTTTAGAAACCGAAGATACAATTCTTTATACTTCTTGCTTTGATGCCAACGGAGGATTGTTTGAAACAATCTTAAATGAAAACGATGCCATCATTAGTGATGAGTTAAATCACGCCAGCATAATTGATGGAGTCAGGCTTTGCAAAGCAAAAAGATACCGATATAGAAACAGTGATATGAATGACCTTGAACAAAAATTACAGGAAGCAAAAGGAGAAAATGTAAATCAAATTCTTATTGCAACTGACGGTGTGTTTTCAATGGACGGTTTTATTGCAAACTTAAAAGACATTTGCGATCTTGCCGATAAATACGGAGCAATGGTAATGGTTGACGATTCTCATGCTGTAGGTTTTATGGGTAAACACGGAAAAGGAACACCGGAGTAACTTGGCATTCGCGTCTTTGATGTGGTTTCGGTGACGGATGATTTCCTTAACCAA
>CAZVEW010000152.1:0-6767 GCA_964625955.1 uncultured Vicingus sp.
CTAGTTCAAAAGATACCATGTCATTTTCTGTAATTTCGCCACTCAATACACCATTAATGTGAACAAAAAATTTCTCATGGGTATTTTCTTCTTTAATAAAACCAAAACCTTTTGAGTGGTCAAAAAAATCAACTTTTCCTTTCCTAACTGGGTCATAATCGCTGTCATCTTTTTTAGGAATGGAAATTTCAATATTTTTTGCATTTATCTTTTTTCTTAATTTGGGGTCTGGCGGTGTATCGGTAATGTTTCCAAATTCATCAACATAAGCCATCATGCTTTCTAAAGAACCACCAGAAGAATTTAACTTCCGTTCTTCCCGTTTCGCTTGCTTATCTTGTCGTTTTTTTAATCGTTTTTTTTCTTTTTCTTTTTTATTAAAGGTTTGTTGAGATTTTGCCATTCTTATTTTATACTATTTAATGTGTGGTAACGATTTTTCGAATACTTTTCAGCACATTTGTGTTTCAAAAACCAAAGGTAATCTTTTTTTTAAGAAAGTTTAGAGAAAAACAATGGGGTTAATAAAGAAATTAGTTTACTTGGTTTTATTTATTCTTTTTAGAATAGAAAAAGCTCTATCAACATTTTCATCGTTTACAATAATTGTAAATTCGTGTGTGGTAGATATAATTTCTAAGACATTAATCCCTTCCCAAGCAATTTTTTTTAAAATGAAGTAATAAATACCAGAAACATCAGAATTTTCGCTAGGTAATTTAATTGTTATAGAGGATAATTCTTTTGTTTTTTGAATCAATTTTTCACCTTTAAATAAAAAATCAATATTTTCGTGTTCCGAATTGCTTAATATTACAGTCGTTTCGTAAACACCTTGAGATAAAGCAAAAAAAATGTCTTTTTTATTTTTCATATTCTTTAATAAAATAGACTCTTTCTCTATTAAAGTTTCAGAGTTACTATAAGTATAATAGGTAATATTAGAACGAACAGTAATGTCACCTAGCTTATGAATTATTTTTTTTACTTTAATTTTTAAATTAGGATCAAATTTTGGCGATAATCTTTTTAAAGCCATTACAATAGCCCCAATCTGAACATCTTTATTTAATTGTTCATCAATTTCAGCTTTAATTTGCCTCGATAAAGAAGATAGGTTAATAATTCCTTCTGCTAAAGCCTCCTCTAAAAAAGGAGATTTTTTAATAATTTCTTCAACGACAACATGTGTTGCTTTCATAACTTAAAAATAACAATATTGACGTAAAAATAATAAAATAATATTAATTTAGTTAAAAATTTAACAAACTACGTTAATAAGTAGTAAACTACTTACTATTACGCTGTATTTTTTATCATGTAATGGATTATATCGAATTAAAAATAAAAATTCACCCTATAGAAATAGTAAGAGATGTACTAATTGCACAGCTAGGCGAAAATGGTTTTGAAAGTTTTGTTGAAAACGAAAATGGTGTAGATGCTTACATTCAAAAGTACTTATTTAAGGAAGATTTAATTACCCAACTTGCTATTTATAAGAATCCTAAAAATAGTATAACTTATACCGTAAATATTATTGAAGATGAAAATTGGAACGAAATTTGGGAACATAATTTTGAAGCAATTAAGGTAGCAAATAGGTGCATGGTTAGAGCTCCATTTCATAAAAAAGAACTAGGCATTTTGTATGATATTGTTATAGAACCAAAAATGTCGTTCGGAACAGGACATCATGAAACAACTCACCTTATGATTGAAAGATTATTGCACTTAAATGTTGAAAATTTAAATATTTTAGATATGGGATGTGGAACAGGTGTTTTGGCTATTTTGTGTAAAATGAAAAAAGCTAATAATGTGATGGCAATTGATATTGACCAATGGGCTTACAATAATACTTTAGAAAATATTGAAAGAAATAATTTTAGAAATATTGATGTTAAATTTGGGGGAGCAGAACTAATTAAGAATAATATTTTTGATATTATAATTGCAAACATTAATAGGAATATATTGTTAGCTGATATGAAAAAATATGTTAACGCTTTAAAATTAAATGGTTTACTATTGCTTAGTGGTTTTTTTAGTTCAGATAAAGAAATTTTATTAGCTGAAGCAAAAAAAAATAACCTAAATTTATCTTTTTCAAACACTAAAAACGATTGGATGTTGCTAGAATTAAAAAAAACAAATAATGCTTAAATATACACTCGGAATAATATTAGTTTGTAATGTGTTAGCTAGTTTTGGGCAAGTTAAAATAAAAAAGTTTTCTTCCGATTCTACACTTTTTTTTGAGGACATGGAAGAGTTCTTAACCTACGCTAGAAAAGCTGATGGTAAGTTGGCTATGGATGAGTTTTCGTGGAGTTGGTTTGGAGGAAAATTTACAGAAAAAGAGCGACAAGGAGTATACAAAATAGCAAATTTAATGCTAAAAAAAAGGAAAAGAGCTTTTCCCGATTTTAGAAATTATTTAAAAACAATTTCTCTATTTGTAGAAAGTAAATACCAAACAGAAAAAAGCTTTGAAAGTTGGCAGGTTATTTTAGAGAAACTAATAAGAGGAAAAAGTAAAAAACAATTCGCAGATTATTTAAAAGCTTGTAATACTTTGTTTGATGAAAATTTATTATACAAATCATCAGCCAACTCTTGGAAAGCTAGCAATAACAACTATGTCTTTGGCTTTGATAGTTTGCCCACCATTAAATTTGAAGCACTTACGCTAACCTGTTATTCAAAAGGTGATAGCTCCGTAATAAAAAACACCAAAGGAATTTACTATCCAACCATTGCAAAATGGGTAGGCGAAGGAGGTAAAATTACATGGGAAAGAGCTGGGTTCTCGCCAGATTCCGTTTATGCTAAACTAAATAAGTATAAAATTTCAGTAAAATCACCTCGGTATATAGCTAAAAATGTAACTTTTTACGATTACTATTATTTTAAAACCCCTTTAAAAGGAAGTATTAAAGAAAAAGTATTAGCCAATGTAACACCAAAAAAAGCAACCTACCCACGATTTAATTCATACGATGCACAATTAGAACTTAAAAACATCTCTAAAGGAGTTGATTACATCGGAGGGTTTTCATTAAATGGAAGAAAAGTAATTGGGCGAGGTAGTAATAATTCGGAAGCTTTAGTCATATTTGAGAGAAATGGTAAACCATTTTTAAAAATGGCAGCAAAAACATTTATAATAGAACAAGAAAAAATAGTCTCTCAATTAGCTTCAGCAACTTTTTACCTAAAAGATGATTCAATTTTTCACCCAGGAGTTGCGTTTAAATTTTTTATTGATAAAAGAAAAGTTTCCTTGATAAGAGATAATAAAGGAATAAAATTAGCTCCATATACCGATACATATCATCAAATAGATATGGATTTTGAAACCTTAAATTGGCGTGTAGATTCCCCTATGGTGAAATTTGAGAACTTATTTGGAGGAACAAAAAAAGATGCCACCTTTGTTTCGGTAGATTATTTTAGACTAAATGCCTACATGGGAATGATGGGGATGGCTACCCAACACCCTTTATATCTAATTAAGAAACTTGTTGAAAAGCTAGATACTAACTTCGTTACCATGTCAGAAATAGATGAAGTCTTTAGATTATCAGCTTCGCAATTAGATAATATGTTGCTAAGTTTATCTAACCATGGTTTTATTAATTACGATTACGAGGATAAATCTTTTATCGTAAAAGATAAACTAATAAAATGGGTTAATGCCAGTGGTGGTAATGTTGATTACGATGTAATAGGATTTTACTCTAAAATAAAAGGAAAAAGTAATGCTGAATTAAGTTTATTAAATTATGATTTAAAAATTAGAGGTGTAAGTAGTGTTAATGTTAGTGATTCTCAGTCTGTTACTATATATCCTGCAGGACGAGAAATTATCTTAAAAAAGAACAGAGATTTTACCTTCAATGGCGTAGTACAAGCTGGTCGATTTGATGTGATGGGAAGTAATTTTTCCTTTAAATACGACCAATTTAAAATTGATATGCCCAATGTAGATTCATTAAGAATTTATGCAGAAACAGGTCAGTTAGATAAATATGGTCAACCCATTTTAAAACCAGTAAAAACAGTAATTGAGAAAATAAATGGTGATTTATTGATAGACGACCCTAATAATAAATCGGGCGTTAAGCCTTATGATGAGTACCCCGTTTTTAATAGTTATCGAGATTCTTATGTTTTTTATCAAAGAAGGTCAATACAGGGAGGTGCTTATAAGAGAGATAACTTCTATTTTCATGTTAAACCATTTAAAATTGATAGCATAGATAATTTTAATAATGCAGCATTAAAATTTGAAGGCACAATGGTTTCGGCAGGTATTTTTCCTGATTTTGAAGAAACCCTTACGCTGCAACCCGACCATTCTCTTGGCTTTGTTAGAAAAACACCTCCAGAAGGTTTTGCAATGTATGGCGGAAAAGGAACATTTACAAACGATATTAATTTGAGTCATAATGGTTTAAAGGGAGATGGTGTATTAAAGTATATCGCCTCCACAACCTATTCTGATGAATTTGTTTTCTTTCCAGATTCTATGCACGCCATAGCCCAAAAATATACCATAAAACCTAGCCCAACCGAAATCCAATTCCCTGCAGTAGAAGGCGAACATATTTTAACAAGATGGTTTCCTAAACAGGATGTGATGATACATAAAGTAATAGATAAACCGATTGCTATGTACGATATGAAATCGTTAATGCACGGACAAACAATGACACGGCCAGAGGGTTTATCTGGTGCAGGAATTTTTGAATTTGAAAAAGCAGAACTAGAAGCAAAAGTGATTAAATTTAAATACGAAGAATTTGATTCAGATACTGCAGATTTTAGGCTAAAAGATGATTCATTAGCGAATGAATTAACTTTTTCTACCATTAATGTTAATGCACATGTATCTTTTAAAGACAGAAATGGTCAATTTAAATCTAACGGAGGCGGTTCGTTTATAGATTTTCCACAGAACCAATACATTTGTTACATGGATGAGTTTAAATGGTTTATGGATAACGACAAAATTGAACTTTCGGCAGGAGAAAGAGCCTCTAACGAAGCTGCCGATGTAAAACTAGAAGGAGCTCAATTTATATCTGTTCACCCAGATCAAGACTCTTTAAGTTTCTTTTCATCAAAAGCAACTTACGATGTACATAAAAAAATAATTTATGCCGATGGTGTTAAGTATATAAATGTTGCTGATGCCATGATTTACCCTGATAAAAATAAAGTAATAGTTCAGAAAAAAGCAAAAATGAGAACGCTACATAATACTAAACTTGTGGCAAGCTATGTTACCCAATATCATCATATCTACAATGCCACAATTAACATTTTTGGTAAAAAGAATTACTCAGGTAGCGGTTACATCGATTATGTAGATGAAATTGAAAGAAAACAAACAATATATTTGCAAAACTTAGGCGTTCAGCCTAGCGGACAAACTTACGCAACTGCTGTTATAAAAGATAGCGCCAAATTTAAATTAAGCCCCGTTTACGATTTTTACGGAAAAGTTAATCTATTTGCCAACAACGAGTTTCTTACTTTCGATGGTCGTTGTAGAATTAAACACGATTGCGATTTATTAACTAAAAATTGGTTTAGCTTTAAAACAGAAATCGACCCCAACGATATTTATATTCCTATAGATAGTTTAACTAAAAATGTTGTAGGTAAGCCACTAATAGCTAGCGTTTTACTAAGCCCTGATTCCGTAGGTATTTATTCTGCATTCTTAAATCGTAAAAAACGACCTAGTAACCAAGAAGTTATTGCAGCTCAAGGGTTTTTATATTACGATAAAACCACCGAAGAATATAAAATCTCTAATAAAGATAAATTACAAGAAATGTCGTTCAATGGAAATTTCTTGAGCTTAAGTACAAAAAGTTGTAAAATTTACGGAGAAGGAAAAATCAATATAGGAGCACAACTCGGTCAAGTAAGCATAAACGCTGCAGGATTAGTTACCCATAACCAACTAGACAATGAATCAATATTTGATTTAGTTTTTATAACTAATTTTTTCTTTACCGATGATGCACTTAAAAAGATGACAAAACGATTACAAGAATCAAGCACATTAGATCCTGCTAAGCTAGATAGACCTACATTTGAAAAAGGTTTACGAGAATTATTAGGTAAAGATGAAGGCGATAAATTAATTGCAGAGGCTAATTTACATGGAGAGTTTAAGAAATTGCCCAACGAATTGAGAAAAACATTTGTTTTTAACGATTTAAAAATGAGATGGGATAACGAATCAAACTCATACAAATCCTTTGGAAAAATTGGCATAAGCAATATTGGAAATAAACAAATTAATAAATACGTTAACGGAAAAGTACAAATTATAAAAAAACGAAGTGGAGATGTATTAACCATCTATTTAGAGATTGATAAAAATAATTGGTATTTCTTTACTTATACTCGCGGAATTATGCAAGCTATTTCATCTGATGTAGATTTTAATACCGCCATTCAAAATGTTAAACCCGATAAAAGAAAATCTAAAGCAAAAAAAGGAATCCAATCCTATCAATTTATGTACTCTACTAAACGAAGAAGACAAGATTTTTTAAGAAAATTTGACGATTAATTTAGTTTTTTGCATCTATATATTATATTGTTACTTTTGTTAATTGGCAAAAAAGCTAATGAGAAGATTTTTTTTAAATAAAATACTTTTATTAATAATTACGTTGTTTAATATAACGTTTAGTTCTTATGCACAATACTCTTCTGAGACAGAACTTAAAGATGCAGCT
>CAZVEW010000153.1:0-6763 GCA_964625955.1 uncultured Vicingus sp.
TGCAATAAGAATTATTCAAAGTATAATAAATGAAAAATAAAAAAATTCTAATTACAGGCACTGCCGGGTTTATAGGTTTTCATCTTGTTAATAAACTAGTTAATAAAAATTTTGATGTAGTGGGATTAGATGTAATAAATAATTATTATGATGTTAATCTAAAATATGCACGATTAAAAGAAGCCAGCGTTGAAAAAGAAGATATTGACTATAACAAGTTTGTTAAAAGTAAAAAATACGATAATTATAAATTTATTAAACTCGATTTAACAGACCGAGAAAATCTTAGCATATTATTCGAAAAAGAAATATTTGATTATGTAGTAAACCTTGCGGCACAAGCCGGTGTTAGGTATTCTCTTGAGAATCCGTATTCATATATTGACAGCAATATTGTTGGATTTGTAAATTTGTTGGAAAATTGCAGGCATAATAAAATAAAACATCTCGTTTATGCAAGCAGCTCTTCCGTTTACGGATTGAATACAAAGCAGCCATTTTCTACTCATGATAGCGTAAACCACCCAATTAGTTTGTATGCCGCCAGTAAAAAATCAAATGAATTAATGGCACATACATATTCCTATCTATTTAATTTACCCACTACCGGATTGCGGTTTTTTACAGTTTACGGACCTTGGGGAAGACCCGATATGGCTTATTTCAAATTTACAAAACAGATATTAAAAGGAGAGAACATTGACGTTTACAATTACGGGAAAATGGAGAGAGATTTCACATATATAGATGATATTATTGAAGGGTTGTCAAAAATCGTTACTACAATTCCAACTTCTGATGAAAAATGGAATAGTGAATATCCAAATCCAAATTCTTCTGTTACATCTTATAAAATTTATAACATAGGCAATAATTCACCGGTTAGTTTAATGGATTTTATAAATTTATTGGAAAGAAAACTAGGCAAGAATGCTAAAAAAAATATGCTTCCTATGCAACTTGGCGATGTGCCAAGAACTTATGCCGATATAAACGATTTAGTGGAAACAATAAATTACAAACCTTCAACATCATTAGAAAAAGGGATAGCCGAGTTTGTAACTTGGTTCAATAATTATTATAAAAATAAGTGAATTCGAAATATGAAAAGATTAAAACTTAGTGTAATTGGAGCCGGCAAGATTTTTGAAAATTTTCATTTAAAAGCAATAAATACAACTAATTTGTACAATATCGTGGGAGTAGTTGATAAGAATGAAAAAAGGCTTAATGAAATTAAAAATAATTACAATTTACCTATATTTCATAGTATAGATGAAATTGAAGAAGCGGATTTGTGTTTTGTTGCAACGCCACCTAATATTAGAAAAGCTGTTATATCACCTGCTATCTCAAAAGGAATGAATATTGTATGTGAGAAACCTTTTACCTATACAAGCGAAGAAGCGAAATTTCTTATTGCAGAAGCCGATAAAAAAGGGAAAAGAATTTTTGTCACTCAAACGAGACGGCTGTTCCCTAATATTTTAATTTTGAAAAAAATGATTGAAAATGGTTCTATTTCTAACATAAAAAAAATTAATATGATTGAGGGCGGACTTTACGGTTGGGAGTCGGTTGGTACAGAAAGAGCTGAGATATTCGAAAAAGATTTTGGAGTATTAAATGATGTTGGCGCCCATCTTGTGGATGCAATAACTTTTTTATTTAATGTGCAAAATGTTGAAATAGAAAAATCTGTCTTTGATTATGATTTGGGTGCAAATAATGTTAATGTTGTTTTAAAAGTTAACGTTGATGGTAATAATGGTTTTCCTATTATTCTAAAAATTTCACGTGATCAAAATCTTTTTAATTATATACAAATAGAAACCGATAAATCCGTAATTAAAACAAGATCGCTTTTATCAGAATTTGTTAAGATTTACGATAAAAATAATTTCGAATTATTCGTCGGCTCGGAAGATTATCCCAAAACGATGGAAGATGTTTTCGAAATGATTTGGCGACAAGTTTATGATGAGATAAATAACAATAACACAATGGGTTTTAGTCTTAATGCAAAAACGGTAATTAAAGGAATTGAAATGATAGAAGAAATTGCCGAGAAAAGACGAATAACAGAGTTTGACGATTATTATAATAATGAGGTTTGGAATGGAGATAATTGATAACCAAAACAGCGGAAACGAAACCGTTATTGTATTTGGAGGTGCAGGTTATGTCGGTAGATATTTCATTAAATTTTTATTACAAAATAATCCTTCAATTAGAATTATCGTTGTTACGAGAAATATTTCCAAGAAAATGTTTTTCCGCGACGAAAGAGTTAAAGTAATAAGTGATCTGAATAATATAAAAGCACGAAATTGTAATATATATAATTTTGCTGTTAGTATTGCGATTTCTTTTAAAGAAGGCGAAACCGTTGCAAAAAAAACAATAGATAATCTATTCAGTATAATAGATAAGAATTTCCAGGGTGAGATTATACACATTAGTAGTATTGCCGTTTATGATATAGAGGGTAATGATCATAATAATCCGCAAGAATTAAATCATATTACTAAGAATGATGTTTACACATTTATAAAAGCAAAATCGGAGCAATATTTAATTAAAGAAAGTAAGAAATCAAATGTTAATTATAAGATAATTAGAATAGGTAATGTAATTGGTCCGGGATCAATATGGATAAAGTTAATTGTAGAAAGACTATATGAACATAAACCTTTAATAGGAAAAGAGGCTTCGTATCCAAGTAACACAACGTTTATAGGCAATTTGGTTTACTTCCTTGCTAAATACGAAAAATATATAAATGACAAACAAAATATTTATAATTTTTGTGAGTTTGGAGACATAACTTGGGATGAATATATTAAACCGGTTAGCGATAGATTAAAAATTAAACCTGTGGAATGGAATTTTAATTCTTACAAAGATATAAAAGTAGGTTTATTAAAAGATATTAATTCTTTGAAAAAAAATATTTATAAAGAAATTGTTACAAATGCATTGAAAATGCCAAGTATGACCAAATATGTTTTGAGATTTTTAAGTCTGTTTGATGCCAATAAAATTAAAGCAAATGCAAAAAGCAAAGTTAGTAAAATCGGACAAGTTGATTATCATTATTTGGATTTACCCGAATATAAAATGGCAAAAATTTATTTAAATGATAAACAAATTGGTATTGAAGGTTTAGATGAAAAAATATTAAAGGATATTCCTTATTTTTTTGAGAAAGCTAATCAATTGATTTGTGATTACGTTAAATATAGTATTAACTGATAGTTTTTTGTATGTTATTTCAATTGACTAGTATAATGTAAATAATTTTGAATAATTTAAAACAAAAAACAAAATTAGGATTTTTTTGGGGAACAATTGAGCAGCTTTCTATGAAAGGAGCTCAGTTTGTGATTGGGTTAGTTTTAGCGAGATTACTTTTACCGGCAGATTATGGATTAATAGGAATGTTAGCAATTTTTATTGCTATTGCCCAAACATTTACTGATAGTGGATTTTCAATTGCTCTCATACAAAAGAAAAATAGAAATGAAACTGATTTTGCTACTACTTTTTTTTTTAATATTGGTGTCAGCATATTTTTTTTCTTAACACTATTCTTTACTGCACCATATATAGCAATATTTTATAATTCCCCGGAACTTTCATTATTAACGAAAGTTATTGCTTTCAATATTATACTTTCATCTTTTGCTGTTGTTCAAAGAGCTAAATTAACAATATTGTTAGATTTTAAGACACAGGCAAAAGCATCTTTTAGTTCTGTAATAATAGGCGGTGTAGTTGGTATTTTAATGGCTTATCGTGGTTACGGTGTTTGGGCTTTAGTTGTCCAATCTTTAATAAGAAATGGTAGTAATACATTTTTCCTTTGGATAATGTCCAGATGGGTTCCAAAACCTGTGTTTTCAAAAGCGTCATTTTTAGAATTGTTTTCTTTTGGCTCAAAATTACTTGGAGCAGGGTTATTGGATACTATATATAGAAATATGTATCTTATTGTAATTGGTAAAGTATTTGATGCGAGAGAATTAGGATTTTATACAAGAGCACAGCAATTTCAAAAATTACCAAGTGAAAATATATCCAATATAATTAGTAGAGTAACTTTTCCGGTAATGAGTTCTATTCAGGATGATTCGGAAAAGCTTTCAACTGTTTATAGAAAATTTATACGTTTATCTGCATTTATTATATTTCCTTTGATGGCAGGTCTTGCAGTTATTTCGGAACCGTTGATACGCTTATTACTTACAGAGAAGTGGATTTTAAGTGTGCCGCTACTACAATTACTTTCCTTTGCGGGTATGTTATATCCCATTCATTCTATCAATTTAAATATATTAAAAGTTAAAGGAAGATCGGATTTATTCCTTAGATTAGAAATAATAAAAAAAATAATAATAACAATTGCTATTTTAATTACTTTTTCTTTTGGAGTTAAAGTTATGGTAATTGGTCAAATTATTACATCGTATATTGCATTTTTTATTAATACTCATTATTCAAATAAAATGATAAACTACAGCAGTTTTCAACAAATTAAGGATATATTTCCGATTGCATTTATTACCTTTATAATGGCTAGTGTAATTTGGTTAACTATGAAAGTTACAAGCGATGATGCTTCAAAGCTAATAATCGGAATATTTTCGGGAACAATAACTTATTTTCTTTCTGCCAAGATTGCTAAATTCAATGAATTATATCAAATTGCAGATTTATTAAGGGGAAAATAATATTGAAAAAAAAAATATTTGTAACTCAGCCATCACTGCCTTCACTTGATGAATTTATTCCATACCTTGAAGAAATTTGGGAGAACAAATGGATAACAAATAATGGTAAATTTCATAAAGAATTTGAAAAAAAACTTGCTGAGTTTCTCGGTGTAAAATATGTTTCGCTTTTTACTAATGGAACCATGGCGCTAATTTCTGCCTTACAAGTTTTACGAATAACGGGCGAAGTAATTACAACTCCTTATAGTTTTGTTGCTACCACACACGCTTTGTATTGGAACAATATAAAACCGGTGTTTGTTGATATTGAACCAAAGCATTGTAATATTAATCCTGAAAAAATTGAAGGTGCCATTACACCTAAAACAACGGCAATTGTACCGGTACATGTTTATGGCAACCCTTGCAATGTTGAACAAATACAAGAAGTTGCTGATGTTTACGGACTGAAAGTAATTTACGATGCCGCTCATGCGTTTGGTGTAATGAAAAACGATAATTCTATCTTAAATTTTGGCGATTTAGCCGTTCTTAGCTTTCATGCTACAAAAACTTTTAATACCATTGAAGGCGGTGCAATTATTTGTCGTGATGAAAAAACAAAAAAGAGAATTGATTTTCTTAAAAACTTTGGCTTTGCTAATGAAACTACTGTTATTGCTCCAGGAATAAATGCCAAAATGAATGAGTTGCAAGCAGCTTATGGTCTCCTACAATTAAAAACTTTTGATGAGCAGATTGCAAAACGTAAAATAATTACTGAAACTTATCGCAACTTATTAAAAGATGTGGAAGGAATTAGTTTTTTAGAAGATATAGAGAATGTAAAACACAATTATGCTTATTTCCCAATATTTGTGAACAATGATTATCCCTTGAGCCGTGATGAATTATATTTTAAACTAAAAGAAAATAATATATACGGGCGAAGATATTTTTATCCATTGATTAGTGAATTTCCGCCTTACAGAGATTTAAATTCAGCGAAGCCTGAAAATTTACCGGTTGCAGAAAAAATAGCTAAACAAGTTATCTGTTTGCCGATTTATCCTGATTTAGAATTAAATATTGTTGATGATATTTGTAGTATTATTAAAGAAAAAAAAGCAAACCTATTATGAAAATTGCAATAATGCAACCATATTTTTTCCCTTATATTGGATATTTTCAATTAATTAATGCTGTTGACAAATTCATAATATTTGATGTTGTACAATATATTGATAGAGGTTGGATGAATAGAAATAGGATTTTAAGTCAAAATTTGGAAAAGGAATGGGAGTATATCTCTGTACCCATCCAAAAAGCTGATAAAAGAAAAATAATATATAATGTTAAAATTAATAATGCACAAGACTGGAAGAATACAATATTGGGTAAAATGACCTATTATAAAAAAATCAAAGCGCCTTTTTACAACAGCACAATAAAGGTATTAAAAGAAATTTTTGATAGTGAATATCATACTCTTGTGGATTTTAATACAATAAGTTTAAAAATTATTTGTGAATATTTGGGGATTGATTTCAAATATAAAATTGCATCACGAATGGCTTACGATTATTCTTCTGTAAATGCTAAGGATGAATGGGCTTTGCAAATAGCTATTCAAGAAAAAGCTCAAGTTTATTATAATCCTATTGGTGGGATAGAATTTTTTAGTAGGGATAAATACTTAAAAAATAATATTAAAATTCTCTTTTTGCAACCTGGTGATATTTATTACAAACAATCAAGAAGAGACTTTGTTTCAAACCTATCTATTATTGACATAATGATGTTTAACAATCCAGAAGAAATTAGCAACATGTTTAATGATTATATTTTAAAATAAATGAGAAATTCTGTAAAAAAATATTGGAAAAATTACTATGAAAGTAAAAAAAATGTGGTAATACAAAATTTCAAAAAAATGGTGGTAAGACAAAAAAAAGAAGTCCTAAAAAGGAAGAACATTGGGAAAAAAAAAAAAAATATAATGAAAAATTAATTAAAAAAAAGGAAAAACAAAACTCTAAACTCCAAGA
>CAZVEW010000154.1:0-4404 GCA_964625955.1 uncultured Vicingus sp.
CAACAAACTCAGCAACAGCATAATGTGTTTTTAATCCTAAATTAATAAATAACCTATCATTTACATAATACCTACTTGTAATTCTATGATAAATATAACCCTCGCTAATATTAGCAGTTCGCAAATACACACCCATCTGAAATAAATAAGAAATCTTACCAAAATCAATTTCGTAAATTGCTGCAATACCTAGCCTAAAATTATCAGCATTATTTAATTTTTTACCTGTATTATTTTTTAATGTTTGTGATATTGATGAGTTGTAAAAAAAATCGGCTGCAAAGCCATAAGAACTTTTAGGAGAAAAAGATTTTATTAAATTAAACGATGTTGTTGAAACAAAATATTTTGATCCATCAACAGGTGGAATTTCTTTTAAGCCAACATTTCCCACCAAAAACTTATTCCATTTTTTTGGTTTAGTACTAATTTTTGAAACAATTTGTTCTTGCTGCTCTCCAAAAACATAACTTAATCCGCCATTTACAGCAACAATGTTAATGCCCAAATTTGGTCTTTTTAAAGAACCATTGGATAAATGAGTTAACGACAAACCCACATCGGTTTTAAGCTGTTTTGTTAAATAAATACTCCAAAACGGATTTACATTAATTAACGCATTAAACCTAGAACCCAACACAATATTCTTAAAATTTGTTTCTCGGTTAAATGGTTTAGTTACATACCCAATACCATAACCCATTTTTAAATTCCATTGAATTTTGCTATGATTTAAAGGAAATATCATAAAAGGAAAAATGCCATAACCGTTGCCTAATTCTTGAGGATTACCTAAGTTTAAAAACATTACCGAAATACCAATTTTTGGATAATGATACATTTCTTGCCATTGTTTTTTGCCATTAGTTATTTTAAAAAAAGATAATTCGGTAATTAATGAATGTCCCTTAATAACCTCGTTAACAATAGGTCGGTGGGGTAATATTGAACCATAATGGGTAGTTGCTTTAACGCCATAAGAATAGTTGTTATTTTGTGCATAACCATATTGTAGCAATGCAAAAAAAACAACTAAAAATAACCGATATTTGTTGTTTAATTTAAACACACAACAAATTTAAAATAATCATTCCATTTAAATCAAAATGCAAGAAAAATTAAAAGCCTTTCAACGTTTATTAGACATTATGGACGAATTACGTGCAAAATGTCCTTGGGATAAAAAACAAACTTTAGAAAGTTTACGTCATTTAACCATTGAAGAGACTTACGAATTAACCGATGCCATTATTGAAAACGATTCGGAAGAAATAAGAAAGGAGTTGGGCGATTTGCTGCTTCACATTGTTTTTTACGCAAAAATTGGTTCAGAAACCAACGATTTTGACATTACAGATGTAATTAATGGCATTTGTGATAAATTAATTTATCGACATCCTCATATTTATGGCGATGTTAAAGTTAAAGATGAAGAAGAGGTCAAGGCTAATTGGGAAAAGTTAAAGTTGAAAGAAGGTAAGAAATCGGTTTTAGAAGGGGTTCCAAAATCGTTGCCTGCATTGGTAAAAGCTATTAGAATACAAGACAAAGCTCGTGGCATTGGTTTTGATTGGGACAACAAAGAGCAAGTTTGGGATAAAGTAAATGAAGAACTTGGTGAGTTAAAAGTAGAAATAGCAGCCAAAAGCGATAAAATAGAAGATGAATTTGGCGATGTTTTATTTTCGTTAATTAATTACGCTAGGTTTTTAAAAATTAATCCTGAAGATGCCCTTGAAAAGACCAATAAAAAATTTATAAAACGCTTTCAGTATTTGGAAGCTGAAAGTTTAAAAGACGGAAAAGTATTAGCCGATATGAGTTTAAATGAAATGGACGTTTATTGGGAAAGGGCTAAGCGTTTGTGATAAATTCTTTTATATAATTTTTTGAGGTCAGCAGATAATTTTATTTAGTTCTTCAGCAATAGCTCCTGCCAACAACTTTCTGCTATATTTCTCATAACCATTACTTTTTGTTTTAAGCGAATTGTTTTTGTAGAATTTGTAGAATTTTAAAATCTCTTGCTCTAAATTTTCTACCTCTTTAAAATCAACGACACTGCCAGCATTGGTTTCTTCAATAATTTTTGCAGCATCACCAGTTGTTTTGCCAATGCAAATAATTGGACGTTTTGCTCCTAAATATTCGTACAATTTTCCTGGCACCACACCATTTATATTTGGCGTATCGTTTAAAGGCAACAATAATAATTGTGCTTTTATTAAATGGGTTATCACTTGTTGATGAGGCAAGCTATTTATTTTGGTAAAATTAGCCGACAAACCTTTTGCCGTTAATTCATTAATTGCCGAAATATCTACCTGACCAATAAATTTAATTACTAAATCAGTTTTAAAACCTTTAACATTATTACACAAATTATTTAGTGCTAACCAAAGTATGTGTGGGTTTCTATCATCGTTTAAGGAGCCTGCATGCGTAATGGTGAATTTTTTATCTAAGGGCAACTGTCCAGCCTCTTTAAAATCTGCTGGGTCAAAACCATTGGTAATTACCATGGGCATTCTGTTGGAAATTTTATAAAAATCGGCTGCCCAGCTCCACGATACTGTAACTATTTGATTGGCTTTTTGCAGTACTTTTTGTTCTAATTTTTTGTGTGTTTTATCTGCCCAAGCAGTTAATTTTAGTTTGTGATAAAAATCTATGTTTGTCCAAGGGTCTCGGAAATCGGCTAGCCAAGGGATAGTTTTTTTTGCTGTTACATTTAAGGCTATCATGTGTGTGGTGTGCGGAGGTCCTGTAGAAATTATTGCATCAATATTATTGTTTTTTAAATAGTTAAGTAGATATTTAGTAGCAGGTTTAATCCAAAATTTACGTGCATCGGGAATAAAAAAATTACCTCTTACCCAAATAGATAAATTTTGTAAAAATGAATTTCCTTTGGATTCTTGTCCTAACCCCGGAGCCATTTTTTCGTCTTTTTTTTTGCCTAGTAGTTTTTTATAAAGGTTAAAAGGTTCCCAAATTGGTATTTTTATTACCTCAACTCCTTTAGGAATTTCTTTAAGCATTCCTTCATCTAAAATAGAAATTTCGCCATTTTCTGGGGTAAAAATAATAGGTTCCCAACCGTATTCTCTGATGTATTTTGTTGTTTTTAGCCAACGTTGTACTCCTCCGCCACCCATTGGAGGCCAATAATAAGTTATTATTAAAACTTTTTTCATTCTAAATCTATCTGAGGACTGATTTTATTTACTTTATTGGCATACCAGATGCCAATTATTCCTACTATTACTAGTAAAACAGCTATTATTTGAGCTTGGCTAACTTCAAATCCAAAAACAAGATATTGCGGATTTATTCTTATTTTCTCTATAAAAAAACGTTCTATTCCATTAAAAATTAAATAGGTAGCAAACATTACTCCTGCTACTTTTATTTTTTTTCTGAACGACCATAAAATAGCAAAAATAATGAATGCCATAACTGTTTCGTAAAAAGGTGTCGGCCAAGCATTTCCTTCGTATAAATAGCCATCTAATCTGATTACATGCCCGATACTTCCTAAATCTACACCATTTACATTTCCTGGGTAATTAAACGACCACATCCAATCGGGTAAGAAGCTTAACCATTGTGGTTTATCAGAAATATTTGGCACACCCCAATCACCATCTCCAGCAAGCTGACAGCCAATTCGTCCAATTCCGTAAGCCAACATTAAGCCTGGAGCACAAGCATCTACAACATGCACCAATTTTAGACCTTTTTTATAGGCATAGTAAACAACAGCTCCTCCGCCAATTATTAATCCGCCATAAATACTCAATCCCGACCCTGAAAAAATTACGGTAATTGGATCCGCCAACAACCTATCCATGTCTTCAATTGCATCAAATAGTTTTGCACCCAATATCCCACCAACAGCAGCAATTAAAGTCATGTTACCAACGTGTTGATATGGGTGCATTAATTGTTTAACTGTTTTTGGTTCTGGTAATCGTTGTTTCTCGGCTTCTCTATATTTTAAATAAACTAAAATTATGGCAACAGCTATTCCTCCAAAAATATTGCCTTTAAGCGATAGTATAAAACTTGGTAAATCTATGCCATTATTTGGGGTAATAATTGCGGAGTAATTCATAATAACGCCTACAATTTTAAAGCCAAGTACAAAACCAAAAAAACCGTTACCAAGTAAATCACTAATACTTGCTTTTGCTCCTTTTATTACTTCTATTGTAGATGTAGAAAGTAAGCCTTCATCTTCTTTGCGTTTCATTTCTTTCACAAATAAATAGTTTGCAGCTATAAAGGCTAACGCCACCATAAAGCCAAACATTGGCAACGGAAATGAAAATGAAAATCCAAAAAGGTAATTTGTTAAATCTGATAGGTATGGAAACATTTTTTTGGTTTTTAGTGTTTAGT
>CAZVEW010000154.1:4504-6694 GCA_964625955.1 uncultured Vicingus sp.
TTTAGTGTTTGGTTTTTGGTGTTTGGTTTTTGATGTTCTTAGGGTTTCTACTTCCACAACTCCTTCGTTATCAATTTTAGTTAATTTTACGTTTTGAATGGTATTTTCTATATCCTTATGGTAAGGAATTTTCACTTTAATATAATTTTCTGTAAATCCATTTAAAAAGTTATTATGTTTTTCCGATTCAAATAAAACATTAAAAGTTTTACCTAAATTCTGCTTGTAAAAGTAACGTTTCTTTTTTTCTGATAAAATATGCAGCATTTTACTTCGTTTTGCTCTTTCCAATTTAGGAATAACTTCGTCCATTTTAATTGCTGAGGTATTTTGTCGTTCAGAATAAGTAAAAACGTGTAAGTAAGAGACGGGTAGCTCGTTTAAAAATTGGTAAGTGGTTAAAAAATCGTCATCGGTTTCTCCCGGAAATCCAACAATAACATCTACACCTATACAAGCATGTGGCATTACTTTTTTAATTTTATTTACCCTTTCAACGTATAATTCTTTTAAATATTTTCGCCTCATTAGTTTTAAAATCTTATTTGAACCCGATTGTAATGGGATATGAAAATGAGGCATAAATTTATCTGATTTTGCAACAAAATCAATAATATCATTGTTTAATAAATTTGGTTCTATTGATGAAATCCGATAACGTTCAATGCCCTCAACTTTAGCTAACTCTTGTATCAACTGCAAAAAGTTTTCGCCTGTTTTTCCTTGTCCAAAATCGCCAATATTTACACCTGTGATAACTACTTCTTTTGCTTCGGTTTTTGCAACCTTTTGAGCAACTTGCAGGGTTTTAGCGATGGTGTCATTCCTACTTTTACCTCTTGCCAAAGGAATGGTACAAAAGGAGCAAAAATAATCGCAACCATCTTGAATTTTTAAAAACGACCGAGTTCTATCTCCTTGAGAATAAGAGGAAACAAACTCATTTACTGCTTTTATTTTAGAGGCTAAAACTTGTGCTTTTTCGTTCTTTTCTATATTTTGAAAATGCTCAACAATTTTAAATTTTTCTGATGCTCCAAGCACCATGTCAACACCATATATTTTGGCAATTTCATTGGGTTTTAATTGTGCATAACAACCAATAATAGCAATAAAAGCTTGTGGGTTAATTTGAAGTGCTTTTTTTACTAATTGTTTACATTTTTTATCTGCATTTTCGGTTACCGAGCAGGTATTTATCACGTAAACATCAGGGGTGTCATTAAAATCTACTCGAGCAAACCCTTCTTCTTCAAACATACGTGCAATAGCCGATGTTTCAGAAAAATTTAGCTTACAGCCCAAGGTATATAATGCAACTTTTTTATTGTGATTCATAAGGGACAAAGGTAATTATGAATGTTGAATTACAGTAAAAAAAATGCATTAAATAATAGGTGGATTACGCTATATCGCGTAAGCTATTTCAATATTATTCGTCCTAATTTCTCAGCTAATTGTTTTTTTATTTGTTGTAAACCAACTTGTTCTTGTAATAACTGCAAAAGAGCTTCTTCCTCTGTTTCTGCTTTCAATTGCTCTTGATTTTTATAAATAAGTTGATTAAGTTTACTCAACTTAAAAGCATAAAGGGTATTAATAACTGCCTTTTTTAATTGTTTATCTTCTGTAAGGGTAACAATTTTATGTTTTTTCCAATTTGGGCTTAATTCATATTTAGTCGATAATAAATCAATTGTTAGTTGACTAATAGCTGTATCTTGATGATTAATAAAATCTTGATGAGATGGTTTTTTTTCGTTGCTTAACATCTCGGAATAAAGATTGATTACTTTTTGATAAACTTCATTTTTAAACAAAATTTTATCGTTAGTAATTTGATTTATAATGTATAAGGCAACTGTAACATCTTCTTCTTTTATTTCATTTTTATCGTTAAAAACATCTATTTTAATGGTCTCTTCTCCATAAATAATTAATAATCGGATAACATCTCTTTCCGTATTTTCTAGCTCTTTATCATTACCTATTTCCTTTTTTTCTTCTTCAATTGGGTAATAGCTTGTTGTTTCAACAAAATTTTCTTTCTGTTTTAATTTATTTGAGAAATTTTTTCTAAGAATTTTATTGGTTTCGCCAATTAGTGCTTGTTCCGAAATTTCTAACAAGGTACTGCATTCTTTGGTATAAATTGAGCGTTTTATTTGGTCTGGAATTATAGCAATACTT
>CAZVEW010000155.1:0-6676 GCA_964625955.1 uncultured Vicingus sp.
TGGTAATTTTGATTTTATACTATTAGGATAACTAGGCATAGGGTTGATTAAAAAGACAACAAATGTAATAAAAGTGTTGTTTTGTTTTATGAATTGAACAAATTAGTTTTTACCACTCGTTCATAACCTTCGTCAATTAATAAATTTGATTTTTCGGCAGCCTGTACCGCTAACTCATCACAACGTTCGTTAAATAGATTTCCAGCATGCCCTTTTACCCAATTCAATTTTACTTTATGTTTAGGATAAATTTTTAAAAACCGTTGCCATAAATCTACATTTTTTTTGTTTTTAAAACTTTTTTTTTGCCAAGTAAAAACCCAACCTTTTTCAATGGCATCAACTACGTATTTAGAGTCGGAAAAAATTTGAACTTCCGCATCTTTATTTTTGATGGTTTCTAAAGCAACAATTACCCCCAGCAGTTCCATGCGGTTGTTGGTGGTCATTCGATATCCCTCAGAAAGTTCTTTTCTATACTTTCCGCTTGTCATAACAATACCATAGCCACCATTGCCAGGGTTGCCTTTTGCTGCTCCATCTGTATATATTGTGATTTTTGCCATTTTTATTAAACACCAAGATTAGTACGAAATAATTTTACTGCAATTGCCAATAAAATTACACCAAAAACTTTACGCAAGATAGCAATTCCTCCTTTACCCAATATTTTTTCGATAAAAATAGAAGCTTTTAATACTATATAAACCAAAATCATATTAATAATAATGGCAACAACAATATTTTGTGCCGCATATTCAGCTCTTAATGATAATAAAGAGGTCATGGTTCCTGCTCCAGCTATTAAGGGGAAAGCAATGGGGACAATTGAAGCTGTTTCTGGAGCTTCATCTTTATATAATTTTATGCCTAAAATCATTTCTAAAGCCAAGAAAAATAAAATAAAAGAACCCGCTATTGCAAAAGAATTAACGTCAATTCCTATAACGCCTAAAATAGATTCGCCTAAAAATAGAAAAGCAATCATAATTACTAAAGCAACAATACTAGCTTTTTCCGATTGGACATGACCCATCTTTTGACGCAAGTCAATAATTACGGGTATAGACCCTATAATATCAATTACAGCAAACAAAATCATTGAAGCTGTTGCTATTTCTTTTAAATTTAAAGCCAACATTTTTATAGTTTTTAAATTTTTTTAGTCGGCAAACGTAGGCAACTTTTTAATGCAAAAAAGTTTTTTGGGATTATTATTTTTTCATGAGAAGCTTAATTATTTCTTCGTAATTTTATGGGTTACTTTTTTTGGTTAAATTAATTGTTAAGCGGATAAGGCAGGTGTTTCGCATCATGAATTATTGGCATAGAAAACAAGGGGACAGTGTTAGCTAATTTATTAGCTTTCTTGTGTCGAATTTCGTTCTAAATAGAACTTCAAGTTCTGAAATTGCAATACGTTCTTGTTGCATGGTATCTCTGTCTCTAATAGTAACAGTGTTATCTTCTAGTGTTTGATGGTCTACCATAATGCAATAAGGAGTTCCAATGGCATCTTGTCTGCGATAGCGTTTCCCCGGGGAGTCTTTTTCATCGTACTGGCAATTGAAATTGTATTTTAATAAGTTTAAAATTTCTCTTGCTTTTTTCGGCAAGTTATCTTTACGTGTTAATGGCATTATAGCAACTTTAACAGGAGCTAAAAATGCCGGTAATTTTAATACTGTTCTTTCGGTATCGTTTTTTAATTTTTCTTTGGTAAAAGCAGCCGAAAGAATGGCTAAGAAAGTTCTGTCTAAACCAACGGAAGTTTCAACCACATAAGGAACATAACTTTCATTAATTTCTGGGTCAAAGTATTGTAATTTCTTTCCAGAGAACTTTTCGTGTTGTTTTAAATCAAAATCTGTTCGTGAATGAATTCCTTCCAACTCTTTAAAGCCCATCGGGAAATCGAACTCAATGTCGCAAGCCGCATTGGCATAATGCGCTAATTTTACATGGTCGTGAAAACGATAATATTTTTCGGCTATTCCTAAGGATTGATGCCATTTTACACGTTCTTCCTTCCAATATTCGTACCATTTTATTTCTTCTCCTGGTCGGACAAAAAATTGCATCTCCATTTGTTCAAACTCTCGCATCCTAAAGATAAACTGACGGGCTACAATTTCGTTTCTAAAGGCTTTGCCAATCTGAGCAATACCAAAGGGAATCTTCATTCGTCCTGTTTTTTGTACGTTAAGGTAGTTTACAAAAATACCTTGTGCCGTTTCTGGACGCAAATAAATTGTGCTTGATTCATCAGTAACAGCTCCAATTTCTGTGCTAAACATTAAATTAAACTGTTTTACATCTGTCCAATTTTTAGAACCACTTAGCGGACATGCAATACCTAAATCTTCAATTAATTGTTTAATGGCAGCCATATTTTCCTTATCCATGGCTGTTTTAAAACGATTATTAATTTCGTCAATTTTTGTTTGATTTCGTAACACATTCGGATTGGTTAATCTAAATTGATTTTCATCAAAATCCCCGCCAAAACGTTTAATTCCTTTAGCAACTTCTTTTTCAATTTTTAATCGAATTTTTTCTACATAATCTTCAATTAAAACATCTGCACGGTAACGTTTTTTAGAGTCTTTATTATCAATTAAAGGGTCGTTAAACGCATCAACATGTCCCGAAGCCTTCCAAATAGTAGGGTGCATAAATATAGAGGAGTCAATACCTACAATGTTTTCGTGCATATTTACCATTGCTTTCCACCAATAATCTTTAATGTTCTTTTTTAGTTCAGCTCCCATTTGACCGTAGTCATAAACTGCGGATAAACCATCATAAATTTCACTCGATTGAAAAACAAACCCATACTCTTTTGCATGGGAAATAATTGCTTTTAAATTATCTTCTTGTGTACTCATGAAGCAAAAATAACATTCATTTTTGAACTTTAAACATCATTTTGCATTTAAGTAAATTATTAGAAGAGATTTCTTACAAAAAGATTATTATTTTCTAGATATTATTCCGTAAATAACTACCTTCGCAATTCATTAAGTTGGTGCTATTTTAACACAACTTCTAGTAACATAAAAATTTATCAAAATGACACAAAAATCAAAAATTATTTACACCATGACGGACGAAGGTCCAATGTTAGCAACACACTCATTATTACCTATTATAAAAACATTTACTGCTTCTAGCGATATTGAAATTGAAACAAAGGATATTTCTTTAGCAAGCAGAATTTTAGCTATTTTCCCTGATTATTTAATTAAGGAACAACAAGTGGAAGATGCACTTGCCGAGTTAGGTAAATTGGTAAAATTACCAGAAGCAAACATTATTAAATTACCCAATATTTCTGCTTCGCTTCCGCAATTGCAAGCAGCAATAAAAGAATTACACAGTAAAGGTTACCAAGTACCTAATTATCCTGCCGAACCCATAAATGAAGAAGAAGAAACTATTAAAAAGCGTTATGCTAAAGCTTTAGGAAGTGCCGTTAATCCTGTTTTACGAGAAGGAAATTCTGACAGAAGAGCTCCAAAAGCAATTAAAAATTACGTAAAAAAGAACCCACATAAAATGGGAGCTTGGCGTGCCGATTCTAAAACTCATGTTGCATACATGACCGATGGCGATTTCTACGGAAGTGAAAAATCTGTTATTATAGATAAAGCAACTGACGTTAAAATTCAGTTGGTAGAGAAGGATGGAAAAGTTAACATCTTAAAAGCATCTACCCCTTTATTAGATGGAGAAATTATTGATGGATCGGTAATGAGTCTCCATAAATTAAAAAGCTTTGTGGCAGCACAAATTGAAGATGCAAAAGCAAAAAATGTACTCTTTTCGGTTCACCTAAAAGCAACCATGATGAAAGTTTCTGACCCTATTATGTTTGGGGCTTTTGTAACCGTTTTTTATCAACCTGTTTTTGAAAAATATGCCAATTTGTTTGAAGAGTTAGGTGTTAATCCAAATAATGGATTGGGAGATGTTTATGCTAAAATTGCAGGACACGAAAAAGAGGCAGAAATTAAAACCGCCATTGAAGAAGTGTATAAAATTCGTCCGAGTGTAGCGATGGTAAATTCTGATAAAGGAATTACCAATTTACATGTTCCAAGCGATGTAATTATTGATGCGAGTATGCCTGCCATGATTCGTACCTCTGGGCAAATGTGGAATGCAGATGGTAAAGGACAAGATACCAAAGCAATTATTCCCGACAGAAGTTATGCAGGAATTTATGAAGCTTCTATTAATTTTTGCAAACAAAATGGTGCTTTCAATCCTGCAACCATGGGAACAGTGCAAAATGTTGGTTTAATGGCTCAAAAAGCCGAAGAATATGGCTCGCATGATAAAACTTTTCAATTAAAAGCCAATGGTAAAGTGCAGGTTGTTGATAAAGATGAAAATATTTTAATGGAATTTGAGGTTGAAAAAGGAGATATTTTTAGAATGTGCCAAGCCAAAGATGCTCCAATTCAAGATTGGATAAAATTAGCTGTAAACAGAGCAAAAGCCACAAATTATCCTACCATTTTTTGGTTAGATGAAAATAGGGCTCACGACAGAAACATCATTAAAAAAATAAATAAATATCTACCCGCTTTTGATACCACAGGCTTAGATATTCAAATTATGAACCCAACCGAAGCTACCCTGTTTTCTATGAAAAGAATTAAAGAAGGAAAAAATGCCATTTCGGTTACAGGTAATGTTTTACGAGATTTTTTAACAGATTTATTTCCAATTTTAGAAGTAGGAACATCAGCAAAAATGTTATCTATTGTGCCTTTAATGGCAGGAGGTGGCATGTTTGAAACAGGTGCTGGAGGTTCTGCACCAAAACACATGCAACAATTTTTAGCTGAAGGTCATTTGCGTTGGGATTCATTAGGTGAATTTTTAGCATTAACCACTTCTTTAGAACACATTGCCACAACATATAACAATCCAAAAGCACAAGTCTTGGCAGATACCTTAAACTTAGCTATAGGTCAGTTTTTGGATAATAGAAAATCACCATCACGAGTTGTAAATGAGCAAGATAACAGAGGTTCTCATTATTATTTAGCCTTATATTGGGCTCAAGCTTTAGCTGCTCAAACTGAAAATATAGACTTGCATCAAGAATTTACACAACTAGCAAAAGAACTTAGCGAAAACGAAGCTAAAATTACAGCTGAGTTAATAGCCGCTCAAGGTACTGCTCAAAATATTGGTGGTTATTACAAACAAGATGATGAATTAACTTACAAAGCCATGCGGCCAAGTGAAACGCTAAATGAAATACTTGCTGTGTTGGTTTAGCCAACCGTTATTTCGTTAACTTTTTGTCATGGTAAGTATGTTCTTTGTCGTAGTGAGCTTGTCGAACTATTGGCAAAGAGTTAATTTGCTTTCATTTTAATATTTTGAGTATTTTTAGAGAATGAAAAACGTTTTGCTGCTAGTAATATTTCTCGCAATTTTTTACTGTGTTTCTGGACAAGAGTCTTCTGAAGAGATTATGCCAGTAAAAATTACACTACTCGAAAAGGCTCATGTTGATAGATGAAATAAAAACTTTAAAACCATAAAATCTCTCCTTTAGGGAGAAAAAAAGGGATACATCATGAAAACAACAGTAGAAATAAGTAAATATCCGTTAAATGCAGATTATGAACCACCAATTTTAGATTTTATTGGTAGGTTAAATGCAAATGAAAATCTAATTATAAAAACCAATGCCACTAGTACTCAAATTACGGGTGATTATGATGAAGTAATGGGAATTCTTCAAAAAGAAATAAAAACTTCTTTTGAAAAATATGGTAAAGCCATTTTTGTAATGAAAGTACTTTGGGGTGATTTGGGTATCTGAAAATATTAGTTTATTACTCGAAATTGTAGCAGTAATTCTCGGAATTATCTATGTTGTTTTAGCCGCAAAAAACAAAATTTCTTGTTGGATATTTGGTATTTTTGGCTCTTTAGTAAGCATTTATTTGTTTCTGTTTTATGCACACCTTTATGCCGAGTCGGTGTTGTATTTATTTTACGTAGTTGCAGGAGTTTATGGTTGGATAAATTGGAAGAATCAAAAAAATGAGGAGGTGGTTTATCAAAACAAATGGACTACACATTTGTTTATTATAGTTGGAGGAACCGCTATTACTTTTCTTTTTTACTATTCGATGATTTACTTTTTTAATGGAGCAAAAAAACCCTTAACCGATTCGTTTACCACCATTTTTAGCTTTATAGCAACTTACTTAACTACAAAAAAATGGATAGAAAATTGGATTTATTGGGTAGTGATAGATGCAGTTACCACCTACCTTTATTTTAGTAGAGGGCTAGAAATTTATGCCTTATTAATGTTTGCTTATTCCATTATTGCAGTTTATGGCTATTTTCAATGGAAAAAATTAAAGGTGGTGAAAGTTTGTCCTGGATGACAGGTTTTTCTTGTAAATTTTAATAACAAGCACCTTAAATTTTTTTAAGGTGCTTGTTTTTTATTTAAAATTAAATGATACTTTTAGAAAGTGGAACAATTTTTGAAATTAGTACCTAAACTAAATAATCAAATATGAAAAAAAATTAAATATATATTTTAATTCTTCATTTTATCAAACAACATTTCTCATATTGGAAGAACATACATCTTAACATAATTCACTAATTATTATATCTAATTACGACAACA
>CAZVEW010000156.1:0-6659 GCA_964625955.1 uncultured Vicingus sp.
CGATAGTGTTTCATAAATTTTCCTTGTCTATAAAAAATGATGAAAATTTTGATGCGAATGAATTATTAGAACTCCCCTTAATAAGTAATTATTAGAATTTATTTATTTTTTCAGATAATTAAAGTAATTTTAACAAATAAAATTTAAAATTTATAAAATATGAGAAAAGTATTATTTGGATTAATTATTCTTTTTGTGGGAAGTCAACTAATGGTTTCATGTACTTCTAATAACACTGTTTTAAGTCAATTTTCTAAAAGAAAATATTTAAAAAAATTCAAAAAAACAAATGTTAAATATGATAGTAAACTAGCTAATTATGAATTAGCAGCTAATACCAATAACAATTTAAAGTTGGCTAGTTTTAAAATGAATGAGATTGAAGCCAATGATGATGCTAATTTAGTTTTAGATGCTAATTTAGGATTAACACAGACTAAAAAACATAATGTTTTGCCAAAAATTAATGTTAATTGGCGTAAATATAATAGGAAATTGAATTTAGTTGATTTTACTAAAAGTTTATCCAATAATAAATTTTTAAAACACCAATCAAAAACACAAGCATCAAGAGTAGATGATGTTGTATTGATAATTTTAGGGATTTTTATTCCGCCTTTGGCTGTTTTTCTGTACGAAGGATCTATCACTAATAATTTTTGGGTTGATTTAATTTTAAGTCTTCTTTTTTGGTTTCCAGGAATGATATTTGCCTTTTTAGTAATGTTTGGGGGAGTGTCTATTTAACTTAATCTATCGATTTCTCGAGGCTCTGCCTCGTGGAGATCGATTAATATTTAATCTTACGCCAAAAAGTATAGATTTTACATCCTTTTGAAATTTACTTTCTCAGCACAAATTTTGCTTATTATCACTTGTTGAACTCTGCACATAAAATGGCTGTTGCTATTGCTACATTTAATGATTCGGCCTTACCAAATTTAGGGATGGTTATTTTTTCGTGTATAAAAGGAAATAATTCTTCGGAAATCCCATTAGATTCGTTTCCCATTAAAAGAATTGCATTTTTTTGTCTCAAATTTTTTTTTAAAACATTTTCACCATTTAGTAAAGCGCCATAAATTTTACTATTTTTTTGACTAGCAAAGAAATTTTTTAAATTACAATATTGAATTCTTACACGAAAAAATGAGCCCATTGTTGCTTGTATTACTTTATAATTATAGCAATCTACCGTGTCGTTAGAGCAAATAATTTGCTTAACACCAAACCAATCTGCAGTTCTAATAATTGCACCAAAATTACCTGGGTCTTGAATTTTATCTAAAGCAATAGTTAAATTGCTTGTTGGTTTTATTGCTTTGGGTTGTGGATATTTAACAACTGCTAAAATTTCGTTGGGCGTTTTAAGTGAAGAAATACTTTTTAATTCTTTTGCTGTAACTTCTTGTACTTTGATATTGGGATTGTTTTTTATCCAGCTACTTGTTGCATATATTATTTCTGTTTTAAAACCAGAAGATAAAAGCTCTTCTCCTATTTTAATGCCTTCTACTACAAAGCATTGGTTTAAATCTCTAAACTTTTTCTGTTTTAGTGTATTTACATATTTCTTTTGGCTAGCACTTAACATTTAGTAGTCTTCTCCTTAAATACATTTTACTTGCCTAACACTTTAAATTCTGTACGTCTATTTTTTTGACGTCCGTCTTCAGTATCGTTAGTTGCAATTGGTTTTTCTTCGCCATAACCTTTTGCCACTAATCTGCTTTTTGTAATACCATGTTTAATTAAGTAATTAACTACTGCCTGAGCCCTTCGCTGCGAAAGTTTTTGGTTATATGTTTTGCTCATTTTATCGTGCGCTTCTTTACTATACGGAATGCCTTTTCGTTTAAATATTTTTTTTGCCATTGCTACATTTCTTGTTGCATCAGTATGGCTAGAAATTTCTACTTTAATTTTTGCTTGTTCTTTTAAAATAATTACTAACCTATTTAATTCAATTTTAGATTTAGATCTTAATGTGGATTTATCAAAATCATATTCAATATTATTTAAAGTAAACTTTCGTCCTTCTTCCATTGGCTTCAATTCTATATCTTGATCTATATTTTCTGTGAAGAGCGTATCAATAGTTCTTCCTTTTTTACTCATTTCATTATTCAACGCATCTTGTAATGAAGTACTATTTAAAGTAATTAAGTTAGAATCACTGTAAATTCTAAAATCTTTATGAATTACAACATAGCTTGTAATAGAATCTAAACTAATAGAATCCATTACCATTTCACCAGACTCTATCTGCACTTCTATCTCATAGGTTCCTGGTGTTAAGGCCATTACATATTTACCTGTTTCTACATTCGATTTAAAAGTGCCTTCTAATTCACCCTCTGTTTGTTTATACAAATTCATTGAAGAACCTGTTACCACATCATTAAAATATACCTTTCCTAGTAATAATGCTAACACAGGTTTTTCGATTTTACCAGTTGTAATTTTAAAAATATCTTGTTCTCCAATACTTTTTTCTCCCCCACCAGAATAATAACCTGTTTTACCATCTGCAGCAAGCACAAAATATCTATTATCATCAACAGTATTAATAGGGTATCCTAAATTTTTAGACACACCAAAACTTCCAAATCTATTTAAAACTGCAGAAAATATATCGTAGCCACCAATACTAGAATGCCCCTCAGAGCTAAAATATAATGTTTTCCCGTCTGGATGAATAAAAGGTGCATCGTCATTATAAATTGTGTTAATGTGTGGACCAAGGTTTTGAACTTTTCTCCAACTACCATCGGGTTGTAATTCGGCTTTATAAATATCTCTACCACCAAAACCTCCGTCTCTATCGCTGGAGAAATATAATATTTTACCATTAGGAGATAAACTACAGCTACCTTCCCAGCTATCTTTTTTATTGATATCACCTTTAAGAGGCTGAGGTTTAGACCAATTTTTACCAATTAATCTACTTAAATAAATGTCACCAAGGTTATTGTTTTCACTTTTATAAATAAATAAGGATTGCCCATCTACAGAAAGAGCTATTGCCGCATCATGATTATTGGTATTAATATTATCTCCGATACTTTTGGGTTCCGTCCATTCACCATCTTTTTTGTAAGATATAAACACATCTTCGTTATATGCTTCAGAGCCCATTGATTGTTCTACATTTTCTGCACCTTTGCTTTTTATTCCTCTGTACGTAAAAATCAAAACAGAACCATCGGCTGAAATTACTGGAACGTACTCTGAATATTGAGAATTTATAGGGTAACCTATATTTTTAACAGTATTTTGGGTAATCGTATCTGCCAAAATTTCTTTGGCATTTTTACAATTATCAAGCATTTGCATAGCTAATCCTTTTTGCGAAGCATCTTCACTTGTAGCTGAAGCTAAAAACATGTTAAAATAGTTAACCGCTTTATCAAATTGGTAATTTACGGCATATGCCTTTCCTAAATAAAAGTTTACTAAGTTATATTTTGGGTTGGTTACTTTAACTTGTTCTATAATTTCAATTGCTTTTTGTTTTTGATCTGGATCGTAGGTTAAACAAATACCCATCATTAATTTATAATATAAATCGCTAGGTTTGTAGTTATATAATTGAGTAAATTCTGCTAATGCGTCTAAATAATTCTTTCCATCAAAATTAAATTCTGCTTTATCTAAAAGCTCTTTTGCTTCTTTTTTTGTTAATTTCTCGTTTTCTTGAGCTTTTATTTCTGTAAAAGAAATTAATAACAACAAAATGGTTAATATTCTTAAATTTGTTTTCATTTTAAAAGGTTAATAATTGTTATTTTGCAAATTAATTAATTATGTTGCAAACATAAGCAATTCATTATTAGTTTAATAATTATAAGGCTATTGTCATTTTTTACAAGTTATATAAAATCTACTTTATCAGTATTTCTACTTTTTACAACTATTTTATTCTTTTATACCAGTTGTAATCCAACAAAACACATACAACCTAACCAACTTTTTTTAAAAGCCCTTAAAGTTAAAACTGATAACAGAAAACTTGATATAGAAGAAATACATAATATAATTAAACAACATCCCAACAAAAAAATATTAGGCATATTTAGATTTCATTTAGGTATTTATAATCTTTTTTATAAAAAAGAAAAGTTTAGAGATAATATTGGTGAAGCACCTGTTATTTACGACTCTTTATTAACAAAAAAAAGTATTAAACAATTAAACTTATACCTTAAAAATAAAGGTTATTACGATAATAAAGTAAATGCATCAATAAAAAATAATGGGAATAAAGTAAGTATTAAATACAAAATAAAAAGCGGTTCGCCATATATTGTAAAATGGGTAGATTATGATGTTAAAGATAAAGAATTAACCGAAAAAGTAATCTTAAAAAATTATAACTCTCTGATAAAAAAAGAAAAACCATTAGATATAGATAAACTTGATGCCGAAAGAGATAGAATTAAAGATGTGCTTAAAAATGAAGGCTACTACTATTTTACCAAAGATTGTATAAAATTTAAGATTGATAGTACCATTGGTAATAAAAACATTAATATCAAAACCATTGTTTTAAATAAAAAATCTAGCACACAAAATACCGACAGTTTAAAACACCATAAATTTTATCTTAATACTGTTAGCCTATATTTAAGTAACGATTTTACTAATAAAAACATTAATAATTTTGATACTGTATCTTACAAAGGTTTAACTATTTATTCAGACACAAAGAGGTTAAACTTTAGACCGAGAATGCTAAAACATTCTATTATGCTTAATCCAAAAGATTTGTACCTTTTAAAAAATCAACAAAACACATACAAACATTTAGCTGAATTAAGATTATTTAAAACTGTTTCTGTTCAATTTAAAGACATTGGAAATCATCAATTAAACACCAGTATTTATGTCACTCCTCAAAAAAGTCAATCCCTTTCTTTCGAAGCAATAGGAACCAATAGTGGCGGGAACCTAGGGCTAGAGGGAAATTTTGTTTATTTACACAAAAACTTATTTAAGGGTGGCGAAAGATTAACAGCAAAATTAAAAGGAGGGGTAGAGGTACAACAACTAATTAACGAATCGGGAACAACAAAAAATAGAATTAATTTTTTAGGCTTACCATTTAACACCTTTGAATTTGGACCAGAAGTAAATTTAGAATTCCCAAGATTTTTACTTCCCGTTAGCTTAGAAAAATTTTCAAACAACGTAAATCCACGAACCACCATAAAATACCTTTTAAACCTCCAAGAAAGACCTGAATACATTAGAAACCTAACCACCCTATCTTTTGGTTATTTTTGGAACGAAGGAAAATATAAAAAGCACTTTTTAAACCCTATAAATATTAGTACAATAAAACTAAAATTAACCCCTGATTTTAGAGATAAAATTTTATTAGAAAATAACCCTTTTATCGTAAATAGTTTTACCGATCATTTCATCAACTCATCAACTTATACTTTTATCTATTCTAACCAAGGAATAAACAGAGTTAGAGATTTTATATTTTTTAGATTTAATACCGAAATTGCAGGAAACACTTTAACCTTATTTAAAAACTTAAGCAATGCTAAAAAAAATGCAAACAATGGTTACGAAGTGCTTGGTATTCAATATTCTCAATTTGTAAAAATTGATTTAGACTATAGGTATTATAACAAAACCCCTTTTACTACGTTGGTAAGTAGAATTTCCTTAGGACTGGGGAAACCTTATGATAATTTAAATGTATTACCTTTCGAAGAAAGTTATTATGGCGGAGGTGCAAACGGAATTAGAGCATGGCAGGCCAGAACTTTAGGTCCTGGGTCTATGCCTGACTCTCTTATCTCTGGTGCTTATATTAATCAAATCGGAGAATTAAAAATTGAAGGCAATTTAGAATATCGCTTTGGATTAACAAAATTAATTAAAGGTGCTATTTTTACTGATGCAGGAAATATCTGGATTTTAAAACCTGACCCACAACGACCAAACGGAGAAATTAAATTTAATAAACTTTGGCAAGATATTGCTGTTGGCGTTGGCATTGGCTTACGGTTAGATTTTAACTTCTTTTTAATTAGATTCGATTTAGCAGCGAAATTAAAAGACCCATCTTCCTTTCAACCAGAAAAATTTCAATTGCAATGGAAAACACCAACACTTAATTTAGGTATCGGTTATCCTTTTTAAGGAGATAATAGGTAGCGTTAATTACTAAAAAACATCATAAAATCTCAATCCAATTCATTTTTGTATTAACTTTGCATTATAAAAGTGAATAGCATGATTAAAACATTAAAAAGTGGCGTAGCATCTGCTGATACGGTTCAGGAAATTTTTAAAATAGCAAAACAAAGAAATTTTGCACTACCAGCCGTAAATGTTACTGGCTCAAATACAATAAACACTGTTTTAGAAACAGCAAAAGAATTAAATAGTCCTGTAATTATTCAGCTTTCTAATGGTGGCTGCTATTTTAATGCAGGAAAAGGTTTAAACAATGAAAATCAACAGGCAGCAATTGCTGGAGGTATTGCTGCTGCACGTCATATTCACACATTAGCTGAGGCTTATAATATCCCCGTTATTTTACATACCGACCATTGTGCAAAAAAATTACTGCCTTGGATAGATGGTTTACTAAGTGCTGGAGAAGAGTTTTATACTAAACATGGCTACCCTTTATACAG
>CAZVEW010000157.1:0-3744 GCA_964625955.1 uncultured Vicingus sp.
CGTTAAATTTGTAGTAACAATACTATCACAGCCTTGTATGTTGGTTAAGGTGTCTATAAATGTTCCTGTTGTAGTATAAGTATTTACTCCTACTGTAATACTTGAGCCTTGGCAAATAATAAGATTTTGGGTCAATGTGTCTGTAATACAGGTGGTTATTAACACCCATGGCGAAAAGGTGTTTTGCCCAATAAATGGTCCAGCTGTTCCTATGCCTGTGGTAACTCCTGCATTTCCTGCCCCTACCGGAACATCCCATGTTGTGCCGTTCCAATGTTGTGTTTGCACCAAATTGGTTGGCGATGCAGTAGTATTTTCAATGCCTCTATAAGAAAATGTTAAGTCGGCTGTGGTAGCCGTTGCTTGAATATCCCAAAATCGGTCTATTGCATATACAACAGAATCGGTTATTCCACTCATATTGGTTACAGCCCCAACATTGGATGCTACTGGTTTGGGATTGTTCGGAATACTTGTAGCCCATGTTGAAATACTAACACTGTTGTTACCTGCTGTTTTATTAAATGTAAAAGGGATGGAATCTGTTGGATTACCCACAACTCCAAATGGAAAAACATAGCTTCCAGTACTTGTACCTGTAACCCATTTTATAAAGTTATATTGATTTTCTGAATGAATATAACCTCCTGATGGTGAACGAACTATCCCCAATGGGTTGGCTTGATCTATTACAATATTTATGTTGTTGGTAGCAGTACCCCCATCTAGTACAATGTAAGCCCCATTTAGTACAACAGAATTATTTTGGGAAAAAGAGGTTAAACTGATTAATAAATTAATCAACGTAAAGATTGAAATAATTACTCTCTTTTTCATAATTTTTTATTGTTAGTGGTTAATTTATAATTTACCCAAGCATCAACTTGCGATACAGAACTTGGTCTTAATACTATTTTTCTATCCTTATCTAATAAAAATAAGGTTGGGGTAGAAAAAACATAATAATTTTTGGCTGCTTTGGTTTCCCAACTTTTAAAATCGCAGGAAGAAAGAAAGGGGAAATCTTTTACAAAAAGGGTAAATTCTTTTTCTTGTGTGTCTAAGGATACAAATGCCACTTCTACTCCTTTTTGCTTCCAATGTTCATAATACAATTTTATTTTAGGAATTTCTTCGGCACATTTTGGACACCAACTCGCACCAAAAACTATCAGCGTATAATCGGTATTCATTTCACTTAAAATAAGATTGCCAGAGATTTTTATTCCTCTCATCCTATTCTCACCAGTAAAAACAATATCAGGAGCAATATTCCCCACTTTCATTGTTCTGTAAGTTTCTAATTGTTTGGCTAAGTTATCTTCTAAGGTGCAACTGCTTTGTGTGAGTAATTTTAAAGCCAAATGTTCAGATGCCTTAAAAAGGCTGCGTTTTTCTAACAATCCAAATAAAAAATCGCTCACAGCATTCAACAAGGTGTCATTTCCTTGTAAATTAGCAATTAAATAATCAGTAGAGGTATTCATTTGAGCATACATACTATCCAAGGTCATACCACTATTTTCCAACAACAAATAGTGTCCTTCTACCAAATCATCTAGAATGCCACTGTGATAAAGTCGTTTATCGTTAAAATTAAGTTGCCGAAAATCAGCAATATGTTTTGGGATACGCTCTGTATAACGTTGTGCTGATAACGGCATAGCGTCTAATAACTTACGCAAAGGCAAATACCATGAAACATAAGAAGATTGATCAAGGTGGTTAAGAAAATCGGCATCTTGTTTTTCTAATCGGGCAATTTCTTTTTGAATTACATTTACGTGTTCTCTTTGTTGGTTTAACAATGCCACCTCTTTATATTGTGGTAAAAGGTATTTCCATCCTGCTAGTGCTTTTTCTCTTTGATTATGCTCTACCGCATATTTCGTAAAAAGTTGGTTTTCTTTGCTTTTTATAAAAATGGTACTATCGGGTTCTTTTAAATGTGTGCCTTTCACTATAATTTGTGCTTCATTTAGCACAATAAACAACTGGCTTTTATCGGCTGTTTCTAAGTAGCCCATTCCTTTGTAGTTGGTATCGTAATTTAATGTGAAATTGCCGGCAGTATCTATTTTAGTTATTGCTAATACAATGGTTTTAAAACCGTTATAACCTAACAATTTAATTTCTTGCCCCCTTTGGTATTTTAATGTCCCCGATAGTTGGGCATAACCAAAACTCGTTATCAGTAGTAATATGAATAATAAATTGTTTTTCATCGTTTTTTTACTTTCTGTTTGTCATTGCGAAGAATGAGGAACGAATGTGAAGCAATCTGCTCTTTAGGTTGAGATTGCTTCGGTCGTACCTCCCTCGCAATGACGGTAATAATTTATATTTTGTAATTCATCGTTTTTAATTTATTTCTAATCTCTAATTTGTTGTCATTCTTCACTTCAAAACACACACCTCTAATTTTCTAAGCAAACCACAAAAATGGGTTTGGAGAAAATTATCTCCTCTCAAGAGGAGCCCCCCTTCCTTTGGAGGGGCTAGGGGAGGCTTTTAATCCTTAATGCAACGAACTGAGAAGCCGTAAGCCCGGTAGAAGTTGCTAATGTAGGCGTTACTACTGAGGAAGAAGAGGAAGTTAGCACTTGTCCCATTAACCGTACTAGACCAATAGTACCCGTTACTACCCACACCGTTAAGCGTACCATTAGTGATGAAACGGTTACCCGCTGTGGTTAATTTTAAAGGCGAAGCATAAGCACCTGCGGCATTGTTACTTGACCATGTTAATCGCTCGGCATCTAATTCAGCACTGGTAGGAATATGATACCCCGTTGGACAAGGGTTGTTTACACTGCCTATCCCCTGCCACAAACCATTGTTTTGTGGACTTCTCCAATCATAAGGAGTTGAAGATGTTATAATAAACAAACCATTACCGGGTGTATTGCTACTGCTTAAGGTAGCTGTTGTTCCACTAGTTCGTTTTTCGTGCCCATCAGAACACCTCCCCCATTGGTATAAATCGCCATAAGCGGCTGCATCGGTACTACTTGTTGCTACTTGGCTTGCCCCGAGATTCCTATCCATCCAAACTTTACCCGTTGGGCTAGTTACATCTACTATTGGTATTACCGTACCTCCACAAGGAAAGGTTGGAGGGGTTACCGTAATGGCAAAAGTTTGTGGAGCACCTGCACCACAAGCATTTATTGGGGTTACTGTTAATGTACCCGAAGTTGCTGATGACGAAAAATTAGCGGTAATGGCATTGGTAGTGCAACCACTAACACAACTAAAGCCTGTTCCTGAGTAACTCCAAGTATAGCTTACTCCCACTACATTAGTAACCGAATAAGCTACCCCCGTAGCACCTTGTAAAACGGGTGTTGTTCCTGTAATTACACTTGGTTGAGCTGCTGGGGTGCAACCGATACAACCAAAAGCTACCCATGTGTTAGTGCTTGCATTATAGCCTTCGTAACATTGTGTGGTGGTGTTGTATATTAATAAAGACTCTGGTATAGGTGCTGTTATAGCATTTCTTTCTGCTGTGGTCAATCGTGGTATTAATAAGCCTTTGTTGTTAGTTGGCGAAGCATCTATATCTAATAATGCCGAACTATTGGGTATTGCTCCAGTACTGTTAATCCCTATGTTTTGGGCAGAGGAGTGAAAAGTGAAAAGTAAGAAGTGTAAAGTTATTACTAATGCTGTTTTTATTTTTTTCATAATTTTTGGTTTTTAATTGATTTTATTTGTTTTATAATTGTTAGTGTTTGGTGT
>CAZVEW010000157.1:3844-6657 GCA_964625955.1 uncultured Vicingus sp.
CATTTCCAAAATTTTAAATTCGGTTCTTCTGTTCAATTGTCGTCCTTCGGGGTTATCACTGCCATCAGCATATTGGTTGGAAGCAATAGAGTGTGTTTCTCCGTAACCTTTAGCTACCAAACGTTCTTTATTGATGCCTTTAGCAATTAGATAATCTACCACACTTTGAGCCCTAGCTTGCGATAATTTATTATTATAAATAGCTGATCCTATATTATCGGTGTGTGCTCCTATTTCTATTTTGAGGGAAGGTCGTTTTTTTAATACTGCCACTAATTGATCCAATTCCGAAATAGATTCTTCCCTTAAATTGGCTTTGTCATAATCGTAAAAGATGTTCCGTAATACAATACTTTCGCCTATTTTAAGTTTCTCTAATTCAATCCATTTAACTACTTCTTTATAAGCTCCAGTATCTACCGAAACATTATCGGAATAAAATAAATACCCTTCTTTTTTTACACTTATGCCATAATTAATTCCAAAAGGCAGGGAGATTAAAAATTTTCCGGTAGTACTATTGGATTTGGTTTTAGAAACGACTTCATTTTTTGTTAAGTCGGTAATCTCTATTGCAGCTTTTATGGGTTGTCTAGTTTGCTTATCCACTACTTTGCCTTTAAAAAGCGTCAATTTGGCGGTATATTCTTTTCTAACTTTTACCGGAATAAAAGCTACTTTATAAATATCAGCCCCTCCTAATCCTCCCGTTTTTCCTGAGGCATAATAGCCCACCCTTCCATTGGCTTCCATCACAAAATAGATGTCATTTCCTTCGGTATTTAAGGGTTGTCCTAGATTTTTAGGGTTACCCCATTTGCCTTTTTCAAAAACTGACTTGTAAATATCATAACCGCCAAAACCGCCAGCTCTTTTGGAAGAAAAATAGAGTGTTTTCCCATCGGGATGGATAAAAACACCATCCTCATCCTCAGCTGTATTAATACTTTGCATATTTACGGCATTGCCCCAAATCCCGTTTTTATCTTGCGTAGCGTACCAAATATCTTTTTTTCCTAATCCTCCGGGGCGTTCGCTCACAAAATAAATGGTATGTCCGTCAGGTGAAACTGTAGCAGAAGATTCGTGATATTTACTGTTAATAGGTTCAGGCAACATAACAGGGTCGCTCCATTGTGTGCCATTTAAAGTAGATTCATAGATGTCGCCAATTCCTTGGTCATTGTCACGATACAAAAACATCCGCTGTCCGTCATTCGATAATCCTATTACAGAGTTATTTCTATCTTTTACATTGATAGGAAAAGGCAATAATTGGGTGTTTCCCCATTTTTTAGTTTTTTGATTAAACACACTACTGTAAATATTCTCAAAGTCTTTTTTATTTCTCTTTTTTTTGGTTTCTGAATCTGGTCTCAAAGAGGTAAAGTACATGATTTCTCCATCGGCCGTAACAACTGGTCCATAATCAATAAAAGCAGAATTTATTCCGCTGCCCAAATTGGTAATTGCTACTTTAATGGAATCTTTATTTATATTAAAATGATGTTCTATTGGGGTAACCGAATAATAGGCATCTTCACCATTATTATTTTGTGCTTGCCAATCAGAGGAAGTTTTGCCTTTATTTGTTGGATATATATTGTTGTAAATGTAATTTTTCGAGTAGTTTTGGTTATGCAAGGTATTCTCTTTTATTGTGTTATCTTTCTTTGCTGTTGGAGGGAGTCTTTCATAAGGTAAATTCGCATGATTTGTAGGCTGGTTTATTTTCGATTGTACGGCATCATTGCTGTTAGTTGAATGGATAATTTTTGGCTCGTTTAACGATTGCTTTTGATGGGTGTTAGGAAATGTATGTTCTTGATTTTCAATAGTATTCTTTTTTTTGTTCGCTAATGGATTGGTGGTTTTTTTACTGTTATTATATATAAAAAAAGTCATAGAAAAAATGAATACGAACCCAATACCACTAAAAATCATTAATTTCAGCCTACGAAAAAACATTGCTTTTTTTTGCTCTTCTTTAATTAAATAACGCAGCAATTCCCAGTTTCCTTTCTTGCCGGAAATTTCATAATCGCTCAATTTTTCATTAAAGAGCTTATCTATTGGTGAAACCCCTTTTTCCATAATTCTTTTTTTTTGACCACTCTTTTTTTATCCGTTCGCTTAATAGTTTTCTGGCATTTGCAAGATGCCACTTAGAGGTACCTTCACTTATTTTTAATTGTTGAGCAATTTCTTTATGCTTAAACTCATCAATGGCATAAAGGTTAAATACAGCACGGGTTGCAGGGGGTAAATCGCTTACAAAATTAAATAGGTCTTCTTTGCTAAAGTGTTCGCCCATAACCGCAAAAACATCGTTGTCGGCATCATTTTCTTTAGGAAAACCATAAAGAGAAAACTCTTCAACAGCTATAAATCGTTTTTTGTATTCTTTATTGCTTCTTATGTAATCTATGGCCGTATTGATAACGATTCGTTTAATCCATGCTCCTAAACTGCCTTCTGCTTTATATTGTTTAATTTTATCAAAAACCTTTAAAAATGCTCGGTTGATTACATCTGAGGCTTCCTCTTCATTTCTAAAATATCGTAAACAAACAGCATACATTTTTTCATAATACTTATCAAACAAAAACCGTTGGGCAAAAGAATTTTGTTTTCGGCATTGTTCTACCAAAAGAGAAATTTCATCAAATTTATGAAGCTGTCTTTCCATTTATTTAAAATCCGCAATGTACAAAAATACGTTTCCTAACTGCGTGCGATATATTGACGAGACCAAATAAAAAAGGTTGGGTATTTTTTGTTGAAATTTATTTAATACCAGTTTAACATCAAAA
>CAZVEW010000158.1:0-6624 GCA_964625955.1 uncultured Vicingus sp.
ATTTAATTCGCCAGTTAATGGTCCCTACATCGAAACTTATTTAAGTGTTGTTGGTAATTCGGTAATATACAAACTCAACAATAATAACAAATACCAAGGAACCATAGAAGTTACCTATGTATTTAAACAAGGAGATGAAATTAAAAAATTTAAAAAATATAATTTATTAAGCCCTGAAAATGCAGATTCTACAACTATTAAGCAAAATTTTGTTGACCAACAACGCATCTCTTTACCCAACGGAAAATACGAATTTGAAATACAAATAAAAGACATTAATGCTAGTTCTCCTCCTTTTAAATCTAACCAAATTCTTACCATCAATTATCAAAAAGATACCATTAGTATTTCTGATATTGAGTTAGTTGAGTCGATAAAAAAATCAACAAAAGAAACTATTTTAACAAAAAGTGGATACGATGTTTTTCCTTACACCTCTGATTTTTATCCAGAAAATTTTGATAACATTGCTTTTTATGCCGAAATTTATAATGCTGATAAGCTATTAGGAACTGACGAAAGTTATTTAATAAAATACAGTATTCAATCTGCCGAAAGCAGTAAAATAATTGGAAATTATAGCGGTTTTATTAGAGCCAAAGCCCAAGCTGCAACTGTTGTGCTAAAATCGTTTGACATAGAAAAACTACATTCTGGAAATTATTATTTAACAATAGAAGCAAGGAATAAAAAAAATAAGCTATTAATTGATAAAAAAATGTTTTTTCAACGAAGCAATCCATCTGTAACACCTTTATTGGTAGTTGCAGATTATAGCAATACCTTTGTTTCTAACATGACTGTTAAGCAGTTAGATGACTACATTAAAAGTGTTGAACCTATTTCTACTGCTGTAGAATTAAACTTTGCCAGAAATCAATTAAAAGGTAAAGATAAAAAGTTGATGCAACAATATTTCTATAATTTTTGGTTAACACGAAATCAAGAAAATCCTAAAAAAGAATGGGACGATTACTTAGAAAGAGTTCAAATTGCCAACAACGAATTTAGCACCTTAATAAAAAGAGGCTACGAAACAGACCGAGGTAGAATATTTTTAAAATATGGAAGACCCAACAGCCTATCAGAACACAAAAACGAACCAAGTGCTTATCCTTACGAAATATGGCATTATTACAGGGTAGAAAATTTTAACAATATTAAATTTGTTTTTTATAATCCTGATGGTGGTGCTGCCAACGATTATCCATTGTTGCACTCTAATTTACCTAGCGAAATTAACAACCCTCAATGGAAAGTTCAATTGCACAGACGAACCGAGCAACCCATCAATATTAACGAAACACAAAATACCGAACAATGGGGAGATAGAAGTAACGACTATTATACTAATCCGCGATAATTTGATGCTTTGAACAAAGTTGCAGTTGTAATTTTAAATTGGAATGGTAAAGATTTTTTAGCAAAGTTTTTACCATCGGTTGTTCAATACAGTTTAAATGCCCAAATTATAGTTGCTGATAATGGTTCTACAGATAATTCTGTTGATTTTATTAAAACTAATTTTCCTACTGTTAATATTATTATAAACGATAAAAATTATGGCTTTGCAGGTGGTTACAACAAGGCTTTACAACAAGTTTCTGCCAAATATTATGTGCTATTAAATTCTGATGTAGAAGTCACCAAAAATTGGATTAATCCCATCATTAAGTTAATGGAAACCGATGAGAAAATTGCCGCTTGCCAACCAAAAATTAAAGATTACAATAACAAAGAATATTTTGAATACGCTGGAGCTGCGGGTGGTTTTATAGATAAATACGGTTATCCTTTATGCAGAGGTAGAATTTTTGATAACCTAGAAAAAGACCATCACCAATACAACGATGTAAAAGAGATTTTTTGGGCAAGTGGAGCCTGTTTATTTATTAAATCAGAGCTATACCATAAAATTGGAGGCTTAGATGAATATTTTTTTGCTCACATGGAAGAAATAGATTTGTGTTGGCGATTAAAAAATATTGGCTATAAAATTATGGTATGCCCACAAGCCGAAGTTTTTCATGTTGGTGGAGGAACTTTAAACAAATTAAATCCTAAAAAAACTTTTTTAAATTTTAGGAATAGTCTTTTAACATTACATAAAAACTTAGCTAAAAAAGAACGTTTTAAAATAATTTTAACAAGGTTATTGCTAGATGGTTTAGCGGGATTAAAGTTTTTAATAGCAGGCAAGCCACAACACACCATTGCTATTATAAAAGCTCATTTTTCATTTTACAAAGCCTTAAAACAAAACAAAGCAAAGCAATCTAAAATTATAAAAACTACCTTATCGGGAAGAATAAATAAAAGTATCGTTTACAGTTATTTCATAAAAAATGTTAAAACTTTCAGTTCTTTTGAAAAATAAACACTTTAAAACTTGATAAAGTGCGAATAAATTGTAATTTAGTATTTCAACAAATTTTAGATAAGATGGGAAGACCCGCAACAAAACCAACAAAGCTCAAAGATGGATTTTATATTGAAGTTAGAAACAAAGGGAGCAGATCTGGTATAAAAATTAGAAGAGAAACAAAAGAAGCTATGCTATTAGCTGTAAAAGAATATGAAAAAGTTAAAGAAGTAAATGTTTTAGGTGAATTTAAAAACGGTAAACACGTTGCCTAGTTATTTATTTCAGCTAATTTAATTATTATTTTTTCCATTTTCCTTTTCATTTGAGAAGCTGTGCAGTTGTAATTATTTACAATTAACGCAAATGCTATGTTTTTTTTGTTTTGTGTTTTTACGTAACCTGCGTAGCTCCTTACCTTTGTCATGTAGCCACTTTTAGCAAATACATTGCCCTGTGCAACTGTGCCTTTTCCTATGTTTTTAAGTGTGCCCGTTTTCCCCGCAATAGGTAAAGTTTTTTTAAATATCTTAAAATTAGCACTTTGGTACATATTATTTAAAATCATTACTAATTGTTTAGAGCTTATTGCATTAAATCTCGATAGACCACTTCCATCGTAAATAGACAAGCCACTAATATCTATACCTTTTGATTTTAAAAAGTTGATTGTAGCTAGTGTACCAGATTCAGTATCAGCACTTTTATATTTATTTAAGCCAATCATATCCATAAAATGTTCAGCATACAAATTTATACTGTAAGTGTTTGTTTGTTGAATTAAAGAAATTAATGTTGGTGAATAAGTAGTCATAATTTTTACTCTTTTTTCATTATTAAATAAACTATTACTCCTTTGCAACCTAATGGTTGACGGAGAATTTGCTACTTTAACACCTAAATTTTTTAATGCTGAATTTAACTGGTAGGCTGCTAAAAGAGGAGGGTCTGGAATTGAGCCTTTAACACTAAATTTTGTCCTATTTAGAGGAATCCCCCCTGTAATTGTTCTTTTGTTTTGATAAGGTGCACCCAAGATGTATGAATTATCTTTGTTGGTAAGCATACTTTTAACATTATTTTGTAATTTTAAATTAGGTATATAAGGTGTTATACTTTTAATACGAGTACTATCTCCCTTGTTTCTGCCAGACTCAAGTTCTATCGTGTAAATATTCTCATAAATAGATAATCCGTAAGCTCCTGCGCCATAATAGTTTCCTAAATCTCCCCAAATCCATGTAGCAGGAATTGTTTCTTTATTAAAAATAGTTGCATCAGCTATTACGCTACCATTAATGGAATCTATACCTAAATTAATAATGGCTTTTGCCCATTGGTGCATAAAATCTCCATAATAATTAGCAAAACGTTTTGAGCCTAAACTTGGGTCACCACCTCCTTTAATATAAATGTTACCATTTAAAACAGCATTCGAATCTATTTTTCCTGTATATTGTATGGTAGTTTTAAAGCGTTTGTTTTTTCCTAATAATTCTAAAACTGTAGATGTTGTAACTAGCTTCATAGTAGAAGCGGGGACTAACACTCTATTCTCATCATAATTTGCAATTATTTTGTTTGAATCTAAATTGTAAGCAAAAAAACTAATAGAAGCATTAGTTAAATCCTTATCGTAGTGCCATTTATACAATTCACCTTTTAAATCATTTATTGTTTGAGAAAAAGACAAAAGAGATGAAAAAAAAGATATTATAATGAAAACGTTTTTCATTAGTTTTTACTTGTTTTAATAGAATAAGAATAAATTAATTCAATTTTTTTATATTTTTCTTCGTTAATGATAGAACAGCCTGAATTTAAAAGCTCAAAAACCTCTTTTTCTCTTTTTTTAGTATATTTCTTATCTACCTTAAAAATGCTTAAGTCTTTATTAGCTACATTAAAATTATTTGTTGTAAAATCATTTTTTTTATTGGTAGAAGAAATTCCTATTAAGGTTATTTCATCTTTTTTACAATAAAAGACTTTAATGCTTGTTTTATCTACATATTCTAAAAAAAATATTTTTTGTAAGGCTTTCTCCATCACAATGTCGCTAAACATTTCTATTAATTGAATAACTTTTTTATCTTTTTTTTTGTTAAGCAGCAACCATTCTTCATTGTAAACATTGTTGGCAATTAAAAATTGTTTAAATTCATGTTCAAGTTCTTTTAGTTCAATATCTGTTAAACATCTGTACTCCATAAGCTAAATTTACTGTTGCAATATTATAACTTTTTATTGGGTGTGATAAAAATAATGTTTCCAATATTTGAATACTATTAAAATACTTTTAACTTAGTGCTTATTTTTTAACCTTTTTATTTGAAAAACCAATCTAAAAATATAAGAAAGAGATTAGCGTTAGGCAAGTTAAAGCTTGACACCCTTTTAGAAATAACCAAAGGCATTAATAACAACCTATCTAAAAAAGAACTAAGCAGCATTTACAAGCGTGTTTTAATTGATGAGTTAAAAATTGGAAAACTTATTTTATATAGCAATTCTGGTGAAGTTTGGAATCAGGAATTGTGTATTGGTGGAGCATGTTCAAGTATCAATGTAAATAAAGATTTATTGGGTTTTAAAGAAATTACAGTCTTAACTAATTCAACAAATAAAAAATTGGCTCAATTTGATGTTATTATTCCAGTTTTTCATAAATCACAACCGTTAGCATTTTTGCTTTTAGGTGATTTTGATGGCGAAAAGATAGAGGTTAGTCCAATTATTAAACACCTTTCATTTATCCAAACAATTACCAACATTATTATTGTTGCCATCGAAAATAAAAGATTGTTTAAGGATAACATGAATCAAGTTGCGATAAAAAAAGAAATGGAATTAGCTTCTGAAATGCAAAATATGCTTTTTCCGAGTATTTTGCCCAATAATAATTTTTTAACTGTTGTGGCAAAATATATTCCTCATCATTTAATTGGTGGCGATTATTACGATTTTATTCAGTTAAATAGCGATGAATGTGCATTTTGCATTGCCGATGTTTCTGGAAAAGGTATTCCTGCTGCGTTATTAATGTCAAATTTTCATGCTAGTTTACATGCATTAATACAAAGAACATCCTCTCTTACCGAACTGGTTATTGAACTGAATAATAAAATATTAAATATTGCAAAAAGCGAAAAATTTATAACTGCCTTTATTGGAAAATACAATTGTAAAACACATCATTTACAGTTTATCAATGCGGGGCATAACCCTCCCTTATTGCTTGTTGATAGTCAATTTAAGCAATTAAATAATGGCTGCACCATTTTAGGAATGTTTAGTAATTTACCATCTATTACCGAAAACAATATACTCATTGCAAAGAACTCAAAATTAGTATGTTATACCGATGGCATTACGGAGCAAACCGATAAAAATGGTAATGAATTTGGAGAAGGGAAGCTTAAAAATAATCTGTTAAAGCTAAAAACAAGTAATATAGCTACAAACATAGATGCCATCATTGACGAGTTAGATGAATATAGAGGAGAAAAAGCGTATAGTGATGATATTGCAATATTAGGAATCCACTTTAAGTGATTTTTGATGATAAATATCAATGGCAACAATTAAGGCAATAAATCCCCAAAATGGTACGGAGGCTTTGTCTGTATCTAAATAATTATTAAGCATACCGTGTACTACATATGTTAATATACCTAATAAAGTAGCTAGTACAACATTTTTTATTTCGCCTTTAGGCAGATGATGATAAAGTTTAGACCCCCTATAAAAAACCATTATCACCACTAGTAAAAATGTTAATATACCCATAAAACCAGACTCGGCTAATGGTCCAATGTATTCGCTGTGGGCATTTCCGTTAGAGCCTGTATTGGTGCTAATAATTGTTTTTTCTGATGATAATTGAAAAGGAGCATATTGAAAGACATAAGTTCCCGGCCCCCAACCAAAAAATGGTCTTTCTAAAAACATTCGCCAAGCAGAGCTCCATCTATTTAAGCGTTCTAAATTCGAAGCATCTGAAGATATATTTGAAATAGATTCGACATGTTCGGTTAAATTATCTGAAGATTCTTTGTTATTTCTCTCCATATTTAACAATAAATTATTCCAACTTAGCACTATCATTATCAGCACAACAACAGCAATACTCAACAACCATTTAAATTTGATTTTATATTTATAAATAAAATAAACTATTAGAGCAATAATTAAACTTAACCAAGCTGCTCTAGTGTATGATAAGATTAAACCAATAGTAAATATTCCTATTAAAATAAAGC
>CAZVEW010000159.1:0-6623 GCA_964625955.1 uncultured Vicingus sp.
AGCGAATGAGCCAGCCTGTAGGTTTGGCTGATGAAAATTTTGATGCGAATGAATTTGTAGAACTCCCCTTAAGTAGATTTAGTTAACATTGAAGTATGAATATTTATTTTATAATATACATAAAAGTTAATCGTTTCCATTTACATTTGGATTACAAAACAGTTAAAAATGAAAAATATTGCCATTATTGAAGGAGGTTACAGTCATGAAAAAATAATTTCATTAAAAAGTGCCGAAGTTGTATTTCAAAATATTGATAAAAAAAAGTATCATCCTATAAAAGTAAGGATAGACGAAAATGGTTGGTTTGCTTTTAATGGTGATGAGCAATTTGAAATAAACCGCAATGATTTTTCATTTAAAAAAGAGCATAATAAAATTAATTTTGATGTTGCTTTTATTGTAATTCATGGCACCCCCGGAGAAGATGGAAAATTACAAGCTTACTTTGACATGCAAAATATTAAATACACCACTTGTAGCCAGTTTGCAGCAACCTTAACGTTTAATAAATTTGTTTGTAATCAATATTTAAAAAATTTTGGGATAAATGTGGCAAAAGCTATGCTAATTCGAAGAAATGAAGCAATAAATACCAAAGAAATTATAGCAAAAATTGGCTTACCTTGTTTTGTAAAACCTAATGATGGAGGAAGTAGTTTTGGCATAACTAAAGTAAAAAAAGAGGCAGGGTTAGAACAAGCAATTTTATTGGCTTTAAAGCATGGTACACAGGCAATTATAGAAAGTTTTATAAGCGGTAGAGAATTAACCAATGGGGTTTATAAAAACAAAAAAGAGATTAAAATTTTACCAATTACAGAAATAATTACTAGCAACGATTTTTTCGATTTTGATGCAAAATACAAAGGAGAATCGCAAGAAATTACGCCTGCCAACTTAACACAAGAAATGACACAAAAAATAAAAAATATAACCAAAAAAGTATATGAAATTTTAGGTTTAGCTGGTATTTGCAGGGCAGATTATATTGTTAAAAACAACAAGCCGTATTTAATAGAAATTAACACCGTTCCCGGATTATCTCAAGAAAGCTTAATTCCGCAAATGGCGGCTTACGAAAATATCTCCCTAAAACAATTGTTTACCGAAGTAATTGAGGTTTCTTTAATTAACTGATTATTTAATTAGCCAATTAGCTAATTGTTTTACAGCCTTGGCTCGATGACTAATTTTGTTTTTTTCATCTAAATCCATTTCAGAAAAGGTAATATCATACCCATCAGGTTTAAAAATAGGGTCATAACCAAAACCATCAACACCACATTTTTTAGTTATTATCTTGCCTTTTACACTTCCCTCAAAAAAAGATTTTTTTCCATCAATTATTAAAGCAATAACTGTTTTAAATTGTGCATTTCTGTTAGTTTTATGCTTAAGTTCAAGAAGCACTTTATCCATATTATTGTCTGAATTGCAGTTTAATCCTGCATAACGAGCCGAGTAAACACCTGGATTTCCATTTAAAGCATCTATTTGCAATCCTGTATCATCGGCAAAGCAATTATAGCCAAAATTATCATAAACATATTGTGCTTTTTGTAAAGCATTACCCTTTAAGGTTGATGATGTTTCTGGTAATTCTACATCACAACCAATAGCTGCTAAACTTAATAATTCGATAGAATTGCCAATAAGATTTTTTATTTCTTTAATTTTATTTTTATTATTGGTAGCAAAAACAAGTTTCATCTTAAAGTAAATTATGATTCCAAATATAGGTTTGTTTGATTGGGTATTGGGATTTATTTACCTCTTTTTTATCTATTTTTTTGCTTTTTTATACAAAAACAAAAAAATTAAAACCAATCCCGAATATAAATATTTTATTTTAGGACTTACTGCCAAATTGCTTGGAGGAATCTTTTTTGCTATCATTTCTGTTTATTACTACAAAGGAGGCGATACATTTGTTTTTTTTAATGCTGGAGAAGGATTAAAAAATTATTTCTTTTCTGATTTTGGGAAAGCGGTAAAGGTGTTTTTTACTTCTGCTCATCATTTAAATTTAAACCGTTATAATTTTGCCCCTAATTACAATTATATTTTAGATGCCACAGATGTTTTGAGTATCGTTAAAATTACAGCTATCATTAATCTTGCTACTTTTGGGTCTTACCTTGTAGCATCCATCTTTTTTGCTTTTTTCTCTTTTTTAGGATTATGGTTTGGGTATAGTAATTTTTGTAAACTTTTCCCCCATTTATCTAAATACATGTTTGTGGCTTTTTTGTTTATTCCTTCTGCTTTATTATGGAGTTCTGGAGTTTTAAAAGATACCGTTACACAAGGGATTATAGGCTGGCTGCTTTATGCTTTCTCGAACTTATTTATTCTTAATAGAAAACAACTATTTAGTATTTTTCTTATTATTTTAGGGGGATGGATTTTATTTTTACTAAAACCATATATCTTATATATTTTACTACCATGCCTATTTATTTGGGTTCAATCCAACATTAAAAACCTAATTACCAATAATTTAATTAGGATGTTGGTAAAACCATTTATTGTTATTTTATTGGTATTCTCAGGCTACTTTTTAATTCAAAAATTTTCAGCAGATACCGATAAATATAGCTTAGATAAGTTAGAAGATACTTTACAAGGGTTTCAATCTTGGCACGAATATTTGGCAGAGCATCGAGACCAATCGGGTTATTCTTTGGGCGATATGAAATTAACTCCTTTAGGGATATTTAAAAAATCGCCAGCAGCTTTAAACGTTACTTTTTTTAGACCTTATATTTGGGAAGTTAGAAATGCACCAATGGTATTAGGAGCTATTGAAAGCATTATCTTGTTCATTTTTTTTATTTACTTATTGTTTAAACTTAGGGTTAAGTTTTTTAAATACATTTTTATCAATAAAGAAGTATTTTTTTTAATGCTATTTGCAGTAGTATTTGGTGTAATGGTGGGGGTTAGTTCTTATAATTTTGGTGCTTTATCGAGGTATAAAATACCTGCCGTAATGTTTTTTATTTTAGGTTTGGTAATCATAAATTATTTGGCACAAAAAGATAAACATACTACAAATCATTAAATATATCCAAATATTTTTGCCTATTTGCTTCAACTGAATATTTTTCGATAACTGTTTGTCGCCCTGCTTTTCCTAGTTTTTCTCTTAACTCCTCAGATTCTATTAGTATTGATATTTTCCTTATCCATTCCTCCTCTGTATCTGCCAAATATCCATTTATTCCATCTTGAATAATCTCAGCATTAACACCAACAGGCGACAAAATAGCTGGAATTTCTAAGGACATATATTGTAAACCTTTAAATCCACATTTTCCTTTAGCCCATTCATCATTTGGAAGTGGCATAATACCAATATCAAGTTCAGAAAGGTCTTCTATTTCCGTAGCAATATCCCATTTAACACTTGTTATTGCTAAAGTATTGTTGCTATATTTTTCTTCTCCTATCATTTTAAAATATACTTTATTGCTATATTTTTCTTTTATTTTAATCAACACAGGCAGAATATATTCAAAATGTTTAAGAGTGGTAGAAGTGCCTGTCCAACCAATACATATTTTATCACTTTTACTCTTTTGCTTTTTTTGCTTGTGATATGAGGTATCAATAGTTGTAGGTATTATTTTTACATTAGCATTATATTGCATAGCATAATTAGCTAAGTATTGATTTCCTGTAATAACTAAATTAGATAGTTTTATTATTTTACTTGTTTTAGCATAATTTTTTAGCCATGCTAAGTTCTTGTTAGCTGGAGAAACGTTAGGTAACCATATAGAATCATCAAAGTCAAAAATAATTTTAATAGGCAATCTTCTCACCCTTCTTTCAAAAAATGTAGTTCCTGTAAAAAAAGCTTCTCTAAAAATAAAAATAACATCGTAGTTTTTTGCTTTTTTTATATCCTTAAATCGTTTGTATAAGCATTTAAAATAAATAACTATTTTAGGAATTAAATTTCCCGTACTGTAAAAGAATCTATCATCTTTTGCTGAAAGTAAAAATGATATCTCACATTCAAATCCACTTTGACTCAAATAATCAATGTACTGTTCAAATCTAAACCGTTGACCAGGAGACCTATTCTTTCTATGATTAGCTATGAATAATACCCTTCCTTTCCTCATAATTTTATTCCTGTTACGTGCCAATAGGGTTCATTATTGGAAAATATAATATTTGTTAATCCTGCCTGTTGCATCATGTTGGTAATTGCTTGTTTAGAAAATCGTTGTTCTAAAGGTGTGCCAAACCTATCTAAAGCATCATTGCGTATAATATTAAACGATTTATCAGTATAATAAGAAAGAGGCATTTTTTTTATCCAATCTTTTTGTCCAAAAATAAATTGTAAAAACCGACAAGTTAACACAAAAGGGAGGTAAATAAAAATCGCAATAAAATCGCATTTTATTTTTTTTATTGGTTGTGGTAATTTACTAATAATTAATCTGAAAAGAGTAGAAATTTTAAATAATAGCTTATATAAAAATCCTCTGTTATCTAAACTGTAATAAAGGTATAATAAAATAGTGCCTCCTTTTTTAATTTTTGTTACCACATCAATTAAAGCTTGTTGTGTGTTTGGTATGTGGTGCAGCACCCCTAAACAAACTACAAAATCAAAAGTATTATCACTAAAAGGAATATTGCTTACACTCGCTTTGCTAACACGAACATTTAACTCTTCCCTATTTAATTTTGCTGCCGAATAAATGGCATTGCTTGGGTCTATGGCTTCTACTAATTTTACTTTTTTTGCTATAAATTTCGTCCATCTTCCTGTGCCACAACCTAAATCTAGCACCACTGTATTTTTGTTTAAAACAGTATCGTTTATAATGTCAAAATACTGGTTGCCTGCAATGTTAATTTCCTCTTTGGTAAATTCATTAAACTTTAACCATTCTTCTCCAAAAGAGTTAACCGTTTCTTTATCTAAATTGCTATCCTTTTCTGAAACAAAAGAGTTTATCTTTTCGTTGTCTAACACTGTAATTTGAGATAATGCTTGCTGGTTGTACTTAATGAAATCCATTAAATTAATTTATAAGTAAAGGCTTGCAAATATACTCCATTTTATATGGTGCAAAAATTATTTTTGTAGGAATTGCTTTGTTTTGGAAAAGGCATGCTATCAAAATATCCCCTTGAGAGAATTATAGGAGTGAACAAACCCTACAACTGAATATGCTTTGGCTAAAAATGGGAGTTAAGTTTATAGTATCTTTTGATAAATATCAATGTATAAATTTAATCCATTTTGTAAATCATAAAATTGTTTGGAATTTTCTCTAATATTTTCAGGTGTATTTTCTTGCCAACTTTTTAATTTTGGTATTATTTCTTTAAAAGATGGTAGTGCTAATTTGTCCAAACAAAAGCCTGCATTAACTTTATTCATAATTAGTGCTACATCACCAACATTACTATTGCAAATTAAAGGAATTCCCATTGCCATTAGTTCTCCCATTTTTGTTGGAGAACTTGATTTTTTGGAATAAGCTGGTTTAATAAAAAAGATGCTAAAGTTTGAAGCATGGGCATATTTAGGAATGTCTTTTCTGTTTGAAAATTTTATGATAAAATCATTTTCACTTAAATTGTATTTTTTTGCTTTTCGAATAATGATTGCTTTGTCATCTGGTGTTAAAAATAAAAATTTGGCAGAGGGTATTTTTTGTTTTAAGATGCTAAAAAATTGCAACATTTCATCTGCCATGTACCAAGTGCCTAATGAACCTATATAAGACAATACAAATTGAGAAGGATTTAAACCTAAGTTTAATTTTGCCTGTTCTCTTTTTTTTGGGGAAACCAAATCAAAAACCTTATAATCTGCTGCACAAGGAATTACCTCAATTTTTTTGATTGATAAATCTAGGATGTTCCACGTAAGCATCTCTTCTTTCCCGTTTTGGGTTAGTGAAACAATTTTATCAGCATATTGAATAAACTTTTTTTCTTTCTTCTTAAAATAGTTGTAAATCCATTTAAAGTAAAATTTATTTAAGTCCCATAGGTTTCCGTCAACTCTTTCGTCTGCCCAAAAACCACGCATATCAAAAATAAATTTTACATGGTACTTTTTCTTAAATCCTAAACCAATTAAGGAAGGAACATAACTGCGACAATGGATTAAAGAGAAATGTTTTTGTTGATATAAATTTTTCACTTTCCTATTTAACTGAAAGATATCCCAAATGGTAGAAATAATTGGAGGGTTTTTAGTGTAAAAGATAGGTTGCCAATCAATACCATGTTCTTTACAAATATGCTGTATAATGCTTTTGTTTTTTAAAAATCGTTCTTTCTTTTCACATGAAACCAAGGTAAATTCATATCCTTTTGTCGATAAGCCAATAATATAGGGTAAAACCTGACTTTGCCCCAAAGGGTCGGTCATTCCATCGTAAGATACGGAAGAAGAACGAATTACGTATTTAAAAAAGGCAAATTACAATACTTTTTTACTCAGATCAGAACATGTAATCATCGATTTATTAACCGATAGCGGAACTTCTGCAATGAGTGCGCAACAATGGGCAGGAATAATGGAAGGAGACGAATCGTATGCTGGTTCACGCTCTTGGTTAAGAATGGAAAAAGCCGTA
>CAZVEW010000160.1:0-6606 GCA_964625955.1 uncultured Vicingus sp.
ATACGTATGCAACAGATGGAACTTTTGTACCTACCTTAATTATTACAGGCGACAATAATTGTAAAGACACCATTTCAATTCCAATCAATGTTTTTCCAAACCCATCAACGGGATTTACGATTGGCAATTTTACAACGCCTACAACAACATTGGGTGTACCCAAGGGTATTTGCCTGTTTGATAATGTTAATTTTAATGATAACAGTAGCATAAATACTGGAAATGTAACTTCATGGAATTGGAATTTTGGCGATGGAAGTTCCTCCACATTACAAAATCCAACCCATCTGTATTCAACATCAGGAAATTTTAATGTGCAATTAAACCTTGTTTCAGATAGTGGTTGTGTTGATTCAGTAATTGTACCTATTATTATTAATCCAAAACCTACAGCAGATTTTTCTTTTACTAACGATTGTTTTTATAATGTTTTTACACCAACGAACTTGTCTAGTGTAACTCCGGGTAGCATAGCTGCGTCTCTTTGGGATTTTGGTGATGGAAATACCTCCACCAATTTCTCTCCTTCTCATACCTATACAACCGATGGTTTGTTTAATGTGAATTTAATTGCTGTTTCGGATAGTGGTTGTTCTGATACACTAACAAAAGTAATTGAACGTTACCCTAAACCGCTAGCAAGCTTTATTAATCCTAGTGCTTGCTTGGGAGACTCTAACTGCTTAATTGATAATAGTTCTATTAATCCATCAGACACCAATGTTAGTTATAGTTGGAATTTTGGTGATGGATCTCCTACTAATAATAATCAAAATATATGTCATCTCTACTCTGCTTTTGGTTCTTACAATGTTACATTAACAGTTACGTCTAATCACAATTGTGTAGATGATACCATTATGCCTGTAAAGGTTTTTCAATTACCTACACCAAACTTTGTTTCTACAACTGTATGCGAAAACACTCCTCCAACACAGTTTACCGATTTAAGCATTGGTAATGCAGGAAATATAGCCTCATGGAGTTGGAACTTTGGTGATGGAAATACTAGTACTACTCAAAACCCAACTAATAGTTATGCTAGTTCTGGCACTTTTAATGTGCAATTAACAGTTGTTTCAGACAGTGGTTGTACTGATTCTATTAGCTTACCTACCCTTATCAATCCAAAACCAATAGCTGACTTTTCGTTCACTAACGATTGTTTTTATAACATCTTCTCTCCTATGAACTTGTCTTCCGTTACTCCGGGTAGCATAGCTGCTTCTCTTTGGGATTTTGGTGATGGAAATTTAAGCTCTACGTTTAACCCAAACCATACCTATACTAGTGCTGGAGTTTATAGTGTTACATTAATTGCTACTTCAGATAGTGGATGTACTGACACTATAACAAAAGTAATTGAACGTTACCCTAAACCTTTAGCTAGTTTTACCACTACAAACGTTTGTTTAGGTGATTCTAGTTGTTTTGTAGATGCCAGTTCCATCAATCCTTCGGATACCAATGTTAGTTATATTTGGAATTTTGGAGATGGTTCGCCACTGCAAACCAACCAAAATGAATGTCACACCTACACTACTTTTGGCACTTACAATATTACTTTAATTGTAAGCTCTAACCATAATTGTATAGACGACACAACAATAAGTACGCAGGTTTACGAATTACCTGTAGCAGACTTCACTTCTTCTACAATATGTGAAAACACACCACCTACTCAGTTTACCGATTTGAGTGTTGGAAATTCTGGTAACATTATTACTTGGAATTGGAACTTTGGTATAGGATCTGCTACAACTCAGAGCCCTACATATAATTTTGTTAATAATGGCACCTATTCTGTTACTTTATCAATTACAAATAGTGTTGGCTGTGTAGATACTGTTACCAAAGATGCTGTAGTTAAGGCAAAACCAAATGTTAATTTTACTGCTGACACAACAAATGGTTGTATTCCTTTATGTATAAACTTTACCGACTCTAGCCAATCAAACGCTTCCAGTATTACTTCTTGGCAATGGGATTTAGGAAACAATACTTCAAGTAACCAAAATCCTGCATTAAATTGCTATGCTGTTTCAGGCAATTATTCTATTTCTTTAATTGTACAAAACGACTTAAATTGCTACGACACACTTAAAAGAGTTGACTATATTCATGCTTTTCCTTTACCTGTTGCTGACTTTAACTTTAGTCCTGGCAATACAGATATATACTCTCCAGAGATTACTTTCGACAACCTTTCTTCGGGGGCAAACACTTGGCTCTGGGATTTTGGTGATGGCATATCTGATGCAAGTACATATTCTCCGCTACACAACTATGCCGATTCTGGAAATTATTTAGTCTTCCTAAATGTTTGGAATGAGTATGGCTGTCATGATTCTACTAGTCAATGGTTAAGAATAGATCCTATATCTAGTTTTTACATACCTAACACTTTTACCCCTGATCAAGACGGTAGAAATGAAACTTTCTTCTTTGTTGGATATGGTATTTTAGAAACAGATTTTGAATTTTATATTTTTGATAGATGGGGAGAGAAAATCTATTACACACAAAGTTTTAAGCCTTGGGACGGAACTTACAAAAACAAACTTGCTCCTGAAGGTGTTTACGTATATAAATTTAATTGTAAAGACATAAATAATGTTAAACACACCTATGTCGGTAGAGTAACTTTATTAAAATAAGACAACTAACCTTAAGTAGGTTAATTCGATTGTGCTTCAACTCGTAATATCAAATTAATACAAGCTGCATGTAAAAATAACATCAGTTGAGTAAAAGCGTTTGGCAAATACCTTAAAAAAGGCATAGACTGAAAAACAGCTTGTTTTAATAATCCTCCTAAAACCATGCTACAAACCGTATATTTTTTATGCGTATATACTGACTTCATTACATCTATTAAAAGCACATATCTTCTTTGTTTTGAATGATTCCATGCGGTATGTATTGCTGCATCATTAAACACAAAGCATTTACCTTCTTGCCAACTAATTTGTTTATCGTTTACTTCAAAGCCACAAGCTGGCAATCCAACAGGAGAAAATAATGATAAATGAGAACGAACCACTGCATTAGTATCCCCTCTATGTCGTTTAATTTGAACCTCTGGCTCTAAGATGCTTATTGATGCTGACACTAGATTTGGTATTTGGTCTAAGATTTTACTAGTTTCTGGACATTCTTTTAAGTTATTTTTCACTTTTAAATTCCAAAAACAAAAGGCAAAAGTTCTCCAACTTTTTTGTTTTGTAACCAAACTATTATTAAAATATGGCTGTATATTTTCTTCATTTTTATTAATATATTGCTTAACCTCTTGCTGAATTATTTTATAATTATCCTCTAATAATTTTACCCAAGGGAAATCATTATTGTTATAAAATCCAATATCATCATCATCAGATTGCCCTCCTTTAAAGGAGTACCATATTTTAGATTGCTTATTCATCTTTTAAATATTAAAATATAACTATTTTTGAGTTATAAATTACTAAAATACAATACAAAACGATTGAATACAACAAATTTTCCTATATTTTTTATTCTTGGTAGAGAACGCTCTGGAACAACAATGCTACGTGTTACTTTAAACAATCATTCGTGCATTAACCTACCTCCAGAATGCCCTTTTATTATGCACCTTTATCAAAAATATCATCATCAAAAAGCTATTAATATACTAGAATTTATTAACGATTTAAAAAAAGAAAATTTATTGTTTTTGCAAAAGTTAGATTATGCTCCAATCATAGATGCACTTGAAAAAATATCGACAGCTAGTTTTGCTAACTTTTGTAAAGCACTTATAAATTATTACCAACCTAACAAAGTAATATTAGGCGACAAAAACCCTGTTAATTCTTTATTTGGAGATAAGTTAATAAAAGTTTTTCCTAATGCAAAATTTATTTGGATTATTAGAGATTATCATGCACAAATAAATTCTATGCTAAAAGTAAACTTCGAAAAAAAAATAATTAGTTCGCTCGCTGCCAGGTGGGTTGATTTTAATAAAAGAATTGAAACCCTAAAGAATAATAATCCTACACAAGTTTTATTAATTAAGTATGAGGATTTGGTAAGCCTTCCCGAAAAAAATTACCAAAAAATTTGCACCTTTTTAGCCACAAATTACGAACCAACCATTTTAAGAACCGATAAACATAACTTTGAATTTTATCCAAAACATCATCAAAGTTTAAACGAAAAAATAAATACAAAACATATTAATGAGTGGAAAACAGAGCTTTCTATTATGCAAATTAAAATATGCGAAATGGTGGCTGGAAATTATGGCAAAAAATTTGGGTATAAAAAAATGTATAAAACAAATTATTTTATTGTTCCTTGGGTAATTTTTGGCATTATTTACGGCAAAAGCTATATTCCTTTTATCCGATTAATGTATGCATTACCGCTAAATATTAAGTTTTTTATTAATCAAAAAATAATTTTCAAACTTTCCTCCTTTTGGAAAGAATACATTAATTATAATGCTAAATAATACCTATTTTTGGGTATTTAACACAATTTTATTAATTGAAACAAACAGAAATGCAATTATCTAACATAGAAAAATGTGATTTATCTATAATTATTCCTGTTTTTAATGCTGCCGAATCTTTACCCGAACTAGCCAATAGATTGATAAATACGTTAAATGCCATGTGTATCAATTATGAACTTATTTTTATTGATGATTTTTCTAAAGATAATTCATGGGAGATACTCAAAAAAATCAAAAGAAAATTAAAAGAAATTACGATTATTCAATTATCGAAAAATTATGGGCAACATAATGCTACCATGTGTGGAATTGCTGAATCTAAAGGCGATATAGTTGTAACAATAGATGATGATTTAGAACACCCACCTGAAATTATTCCTCAACTTTATAAGCAATTTATCGAAGAAAAAAGAGATTTATTATATGCAACGCCTATAAAAAGACAAAAAAACTGGATAAGAAACGGAGGTAGTAATTTATGGGGAGTTATCTCTAAAGCATCTAAAAAAAATGTTGGAGAAGCTTCTTCGTTTAGACTGATACATAAAACTTTGTGCCAAAAATTATTAACCCACAATGAACCTTTTATTTTTTTAGAAGCGGTTCTTTTTTGGTACACAAAAAACATAGGGCATCAAAAAATTAATTTTGAGAAAAGAAAATATGGTCAATCTAATTATTCTTCAAAAAAATTAATCTTTTTACACCACGATATTAGTATGAGCTATGATTCATCCATGCTACAACTAATGATGTATGTTGGTGAAATAGTGTCGACTTTTTCTTTTTTATTAATTATTTATTATTTGTATAAGAAATTTTTTGGGCATCCTTTACAAGGTTACACCTCTTTAATTGTTGTTATTTTGTTTTCTACCGGAGCATTAATGTGGGGCATGGGATATTTAGGCTTGTATATTGGAAAAATAATGAGAATAATGAATAAAGAACCTCAATACAATATTTCAAAAAAAATAACAAAGTAATTAAGTTTCTTTTTTCCAATAAGCAACAAAATTGCCTACTCTTATTAATTTGCTTAAAATATTATTTTCTGCTCTAAATTTATCTACAGCATCTTTGCAATTAAACTCCTCAACACCATAATCATCAATAATTACATACCCTCCACGACTAACATTTGAATAAAATTTTTGTAGCATAAAATATGTTGGTTCATAAAAATCTAAATCAATCCGCAATAAAGCAATAGGGTGTTCTAATATTTGATGATAAGTTTTATAAACATCTCCTTTAATAAAAACAACATTTTTATCTAATAAGTTAAACTTTTTAAAATTATTTTTAACATCATTAAGTGTTGGCGTTTTTACGTTATTCCAACTTAAAAACTTAGCAACTGCTTTCTTATCTTTTTCATGTTTATATAGGGTATGATTAAGTTCTTCCCCAAAATTATCTAATAAATAAAGCTTCTTTTTTAAATTAAAATAATTATTCAAAGCATGTAAATAAATAGCTGTTGCTCCACACCACACTCCTGATTCTATTACAATTCCTTTTATTTTATTAGAGCTAATGTTATTAAAGATAGATTTTAACTCTTTAAAAAATACTGGTTGCGTTAACGAAAATAAACTAGAATTTATAAGTAATTGCTTAAAATCATCTTCGTTAACACCTTCTATTTGTTGAATATTTTTTTGTATGATGTTTAAATAATTTTTTGTTACAGAACTATCCATTTTAAATTATATTTATTGAAGTTGTTTAAAGGTTTTAAATGCGGTATCAAAAATAAATTTATTATTTTAACGCTGTCATTAGTTTTGGAATAGTGTTTATTATTGTGGGAGATACTAATCCTCGATAAAAATAATAATAACTTTTAATTAATTTGTTTTTATAATATCCCGGGCAAACGCAATAAATACCCATCTCAAGCATTTTTTCATTAAATTCTTTAACTACCACCCAGTCTTCTTTTTTAATAATGGTATGGTAAACTTTGTTATAATTAGACTGAAGCACTATTTTTTCATCATCGACTGAAGAGTTAGCATAAAAACCCTTGCCAATTGCCCATTCCACGCTAGGGGCAATGTTAATATCAACATTAAAATCTTTATTTATAATATCTTTTAATTGCGAATTATTAACAT
>CAZVEW010000161.1:0-3813 GCA_964625955.1 uncultured Vicingus sp.
CTGCATTATTTCTTATTCGGAAGATGGCGAGGTGTTAGGGGTATAGATTGAAATTTTGGTTTTAACACCAAATCTCCAGGCTTAATAACCGCTTTTTTCTGTGGAATTGTAGTGTTCATTTCCATTTTTGGAAGAACGGCAGGAAGAAAAGTATTGTCTTGTGCAGTAGTAGAACTAGAACCATCTTTTTTCTTTTCCGAAGGTTTACCTCCTGAACCATTTAATTCTGATTTTTCAAGCCCTTCTAACTCTACAGCATTGATTACTTGATTCTCACTAAACGCATAAGGGCTGTTCCATGGGAACGAACCTGCCAACGGGTCAACAGCAAAAAATCTCCCCAATCTTGGGTCGTACATTCTAAAACCGTAATTGTAAGAGTTACCTGCTCCTTTTATCTCATTATCAGCTTCTTTCCCATTAAATTGCCAACGGTAGTCATTAATACAAGTGTAATATTGTTTACGACAAGGCATTATTGTTTAATTAATTTTACCACTTTGTTTTTGTAGCTAATAAAATAAACACCACTAGGTAAGGGGTTAATTGAGAAAACAAGTTTTTTGTGTTGGCGTATGTTTTTTGTCATTACTGTTCTTCCAGCAATATCTCTAATAATAACTTGTCCTGTTTGGGCTTGTGCAAACTCAATGGTGACATTTTTGTTGCTAGGGTTGGGGAAAGCTTTAAAGTTATGTTGGGTTAGTTTATTAATGCCAGAGATTAAATCTACATCAACCATTTCGGTGGCAATTGCGGATATATTGTGTGCTGTGTCAATAACAATGGAATTTATCCGTCCGCTTGGTGTGGTGGGCGTTGGGTTGGTGTAGCGAATATCGTTGGTGGCTGCCAATCCTACTTTTATGGTTGCTGAGTTTGTTCTGTTGTGGTAAATGCTAAAATCATCTACATCATAAATACAATTTCCACTTCTAAAAGAAACGTAGTTACCAACAGTAATGGGTGAGGCATCTGTCCACGAATCAACAAATTTATCGTTTATATAAATTTCTGTTGTTCCTGTTGTTTTATCATAAACAATTTTATAATCGTACCATTGGTTGGCATTAAAAGGGTAAATAACTTCTTTTTGCAATGAAAATGAGTTGTTAACCACTTTGTAGTATTGAATTTTACCATTGTCTTGTCTAAACCAAACAAAATAGGAGTTTCCTCTGTTTGTTTGTGTAGCATCATCGCTCATGTAATGGAAACCTGCTCGTTTATTTGTTCCTGTTCCGCTAATTTTTGCTTTATAATGGTATAAAAATTTGTTGTTATTGTTTTGATTAAAGGCGGCAAACAAATTAGTGTTTCCGTTGGTTTCGTCTGCTTGATGTAAATAGGCACTTGTAATACTCCAAATGCCCGAAGAATCTGTCCAATCGGAGTGAATAGCGGTATTAAAATTATCGTTAAAAAAGCCATTGTTGTTGTTTGCTCGCCATTCTACATTGTTAAAATCGGCTACTTGGTAAAATTGGTGCATCACGCCACTTCCGCCTATATTATCGGCATCGGTAAAGGTGCTTGTAAAGTTGCCTGTGGCATAGGGTGTTGGCGATGCCGAAATTGCTGTTGTTGGTTTTATGGTGTCTGTTAGGCATGCATAAACTATTTCCCAACCGTTGCCTCGTGTGGCGTTATCTGAATAAAATTTTAGGGTTAAGGCGTTGCCTGATGAGGTAATGTTGGGTGGTAAACTTGTGCCAGAATAGCCTCCAATTAATGGGTCGGAGGTAGTGCTTCCATCATAAATCCATAAAGAATCGAAACCTAGTTCTACATCGAAGGCTAAAAAATTAAGGTTAACGAAACTTGCACCTGTTGGGGCAATGGTCATGGTGTAGGCTTCATTGTTTTTATATTTTCCAAAAGGACCTCCTTTGTCGTAAATGGTATCTGTGCAAGCAATAACGGAACAATCGGTAAATTTTTGTGATAATAAGTTCCACAACTGGTTATAACCATCATCATAACCCAAAGCCCAAATGCCAATGCCACCAATTTTAAGTTGTTTAACAATATCATAACGTTTGCCTAAACTTTGTTCATCATCAACAAATGCTTGTCGCCAATTACCACCCGATTGATAAACCCAGTAAGAAGTTTCTGATTGGTAGTCGTATTGTCTGTTACTATAATTTCCTGATGTGTTATTTTTGATGGTATTGTAAAATTTGGCAGAAGTGTAAGCCCCTGTTGTTGAAGATGGAATAGTGCTTGCAACGGTTTCCCATTCTCTGCCATAATATGGCAATCCGATTAATAATTTAGCAGGTGTTACGCCATTATTTACATAATAATCTATGGAACGAATTAAGTTGTAAGAGCTCCAAATAGAGCCGCTATACAAAGGGTCTGTTGGACCGGCAGTACTACTTCCGCTATAATAATAACCGTAACCCATAATAATAAATTTATCCACCACATTATTTAAAGCAGGCAAATCAAACACATTACTCCAATCTACCGAATAAGTTGCCATGGTTACGGTTGCTCCCGGAATTGCTGCTTTAAGTTGGTTAGATAAATCGGTCATAAAACTAGTTAAATCATTACGGTTGCTACCCGAAACGCCTTCAAAATCAATATTTACACCATCGGCATTTCTGTCATTTAATAATACAATTAAACTATCAATTAAGGTTTGGCGAGCGGTTGAATTGGTTAAAAAAGTATTGTTGTTGCTTGAACCGAAATTGGTTACGCATAATTCTACCCTTGTTCCTGCTGCCTGAGCTAAATTAATGGCATTAGTGGTTTTCCAACTGTGGATGGTACTATAATTTCCTGTTGATGGAACTAATTCGTAAGAAAAATAAGAAAAAGTAGAAAGCAAATTAAAATCGTAATTGTTATAGGCAGAACCTACCCAGTAAGGATGCCAGCCATAAACACTATACGTTAAATTACAATTGGTTTTGTTATGATTAAAAGAAGTTTTGGCAATTCCTCCGTTTAACGAATCCCACTGTGCTTCGGTAAAATTACTATGGATTTTATACTGATCATCTTGTTCTTGATGGATAGAGGTAAATTGTGCATTTGCAATTATTGAAAATAATAATCCAAAAGTAAAAAGTGAAAATCTAGTATTAATCATAATTATTTTTTAATTAAACGTACTGTTTCGGTTGTATTTTGTCCTTTAATAATAAGAAAATAATTTCCTGCTTTAAGGTTAAAAGGTGCTATATTGAGTGTAATATTTTGCTTATTTAATGAGGTTTTAGTAAAAATAAGTTTCCCATTTACATCAAATAATTTTAAATTAACGGTTGCTTTATTTTTTAAATTAATGGTAATGCTTTGGTTAAAAGGGTTGGGATACACCGATGAAGTGAGTAACTTTTTGTTAGCTACGGAAGTAACTAAAATTACCCATATTCCATCTGCAGTAACATTGGTAATTAAGCCTGCACCATTTTTGGCTTTCACACTCACATAATAATCTTGATTATAGCTAAGACTTAAGCCTGTTTGCGTAAAAGTAGTAGCAGTAGCATTATTTGTCCATGCAACCACATTAGAATCGCCTGGGGTTGTGCCAATAGCGTACGAATAGTTAGCAAGCAAAGAGTTGGGGTCGGTGGCAGCATTCCAATTGGCAGCTAATTGCGTGGTACTAAAAGTAGTATCAACATCGGTTGCTGTGCCATCGTTCACTGTAAAATTAGTTGGAGGAGTCCAATCTACGTTGATGAATTGTGCAGCAATAGCAGAAATATTGTTGGCATTATCGGTAACAATAGATTTTACTTTTCCTGCAGGTGTGCTTGGGTTAGGATTTTGATAACGAATATCGTT
>CAZVEW010000161.1:3913-6595 GCA_964625955.1 uncultured Vicingus sp.
CCTGTTCCACCAATTTTTGCTTGAAAATGATAGAGGTAACGGTTAGCTAAACTTTGATTTAAGAAAGTGGAGATATTGGTATTTCCTGCCACTTCGTCTGACTGGTAAAGAGCATTGGCATTAATGCTCCAATTGCCAGTTACGGTTTTCCAATCGGGGTGAATGGTTACATTAAAGTTGTCTGAGAAAAATCCATTATTGGCATTAGCTCTCCATTCTGTTCCATTAAAATCAATTACTTGATAATAGCTTTTTGCTAAACCACTTCCTCCCGTATTGTCTGCATCGGTAAAATTAGTTGTAAAATTTCCTGTTACCCAGCTTGTTGGAGCATTTACGGTAGTTGTAGGAGGAATTATGTCGGGTGTTGTGGCAGTATAATTAAACTCAAATCCTAGAGCAGTGGTGGCACAATCGGAACGAAATTCTAAGGCAATACTTCCTCCTGTAGAGGTAATTGTTGCAGGAATGGTTGTGCCAGTGTACATACCAATTAAAGGAGCATTTAAAGAATCCCCATCATAAACATACAAATAATCCCAAGTGTTTTCTACATTAAATTGAATGGTTGTTAGTGTTATTTGTGAGGCTCCCGCAGGTTTAATTCTTATTAATTGGCGTTCGTCATTGCTATAATTTCCTGTGCTTCCGCCATTATCTGTTATTGTCCCCGAACTGTTGGTAATTACGGTAAATGGTGTTGAGTTATTGATTAAATCATCGTACAATTTCCAATCCCAATTTGCTCCGGGGTCGGTATGTGTTTGGTTAGGATAATGTTGATGTCCTTTTATGGTTACGCAACTACCCGGGATACTTGATGCGTTATAATTGGTTGTTGCCGCCCACGGAAAATAAGCCACTCTTAAAGGATTAATTCCGTAGCCACTTTGCGTGATGTCTCTTACTAAATCGGCAGAAGATTGGTACATGGCTATGGTGTACCAACCTGTTTGACTGGCATAGCCTTCATGTTCAAAACCAATACAGTAAGGATTTTCTGTGCCTACATGCCATGCTTTATCACTTTCTAACACCATTTGCGTTACTTGTCCGTCAGACGAACGCAATACGTAATGGGCAGAAACGTTGGCACTAGGGTTTTTAAACCAAGAAATTGCTCCAGCGTAGCTTCCTTCAATATCATGAATGGTGATGGCAGAAATAGGGGTTCCTCCACGAGAAGAATAGTTTGACGGGTCGGCAGCACTCCATATTGCTGGAGGATAATCTGCCGATTTGTTATGAGGACCTTTTTTATAGTTGGTACCATTATCGCCAATAATTCTTTTTTTAGAAATTTTAATTTTGGAAGATTGTAATACTTTTAGATTTTCTACTCCAAAAACTTTTGCTAAATTTAAGTGATGATTTGGAAAATTATATTGTTGCTGCATTTTAACATCATTTAAAAATGATAATACCGAATATAAGTGTGAATTTAAGGCAAAATCTTGTTGTAAACCGTTATCGGGTAATTCAGATAATTTGGTTAAAATAGTGGCTATATTTTTACTTTGGTATTGGTTGGGGCTAACAAGGGTAAGCTCGTGATGATAGGCTGCTGCAAAAGCTAATATATTTTGCTGCGGACTATTTAAAATATCATTTATTGAAATTCCTGAAACCTGAGCAACGTACAAAAGGTTGTTTCTAAAATAATTTTTTCCATCTAGGGTTAAACCCATTACGCCATAGGTTTTGGGTAATCCCATGCAACTTCCTATGGGGTTTTTAATGTTATGAAACCTAGTCATTGTAAAGGATACAGCTTCTAAAACTCCTTTTGGCACATCGGGGTATTGTTGGTAGGCGAATGTAAATTCTTGTTGAAAATTATTTGGAGGTAATTGATTATTTTGTGAAAACGAGCAAAGTGAAATTACCAATAAAGAGGCAAGTAAATAATATTTCATTGTAGGTAATATTTAAAAGTTAGCTAAAATTGACCAAACAAATTTAACGAAAATTTATATACCTATTGCTATGCCCCCTCTAATTATTGGGTTTGGTTGTAGGTAGTAAGACGATTCTTTGGTCTCGTTTAAATTCCATAAACCGAGAATAAAGATATAAGAATTTGGTCCTAAACTTTGTTTTATACCTCCGCCAACATAAACATTATAAATATTTATTCTTTTGTTAGCAAATCCTGCTAAGTTAATTACCTCGCCTTCCACATGGGCTAAAAGGGGTAAATCAGGAAAAACATATTCTCCAAAAATTCTTCCACCATATATACTGGTGCTGTAATTGTAATCGTTATCACTATAATAAGTGTAATTAGCACCCACACCTGCCACAATATTTTTAGTGAGGTAATAGCCAAAAGTTGGTGCAATTTCTATATAAGTAATTGTGCCAAAGGTGGCACCTAATCCACCGCCAACAGTAACACGATGCCAATCAAATTTATCGGTAATTTTCCATTCCGTAGTATTGCTAGTACTACTAGTTTTATCACCTAATACGTAGCTATCTTCCTCTTGAGAAAAAGCAATACTTGAAATAAAAATGGTTAATATAAAAAGAATAGACCTCCTCATAAAGCCAAATTTACTAATTTTTTAAATAAGAGCCTTCTTCAACATTTGGGTATATTTCGGAATACTTCATTACCTTATTCATTCCTACTCTTCTGTTAATGTGTTCTCGTTTTAAATCATTTGGATGAGAAACACC
>CAZVEW010000162.1:0-6520 GCA_964625955.1 uncultured Vicingus sp.
TTATAACAAACTAAATACTATTCTGTTTAATTTTGCTGTATGATTATTTACAATGTAACAATAAATGTAGTAGAAGAAATTCATAAAGATTGGTTGGCATGGATGAAAAACAAACACATTCCTGATGTAATGAATACGGGTTATTTTTTAGAAAATAAAATTGCCAAAGTATTAACCATGCAAGAAGATGAAACAGGACATACCTACGCAATACAATATACTTGTACTTCTATGAATGCTTTAAATGAGTATCAAAAAAAGTGTGGTAAAAAATTACAGCAAGAACATGCCAATCGTTACCAAGGTAAGTTTGTTGCTTTTAGAACGATTTTAGGAATAGTTTAAGACGCTGAAATTCGTATATTAACCGTGGCAACAGTAAAAGTTCTAAAATAATCTCTTTTATTAGCATTAAATCTCACTTGGTTTAATACCAAATCGTTCAGTAAATTTTTTATTAAAATGTGCTGCACTTGGCATTCCTACATAATTTCTAACTTCAGCGATGGTAGTAAACTTCCTATTAATCAAACAAAGGTAGGCTTTTTGCAGTCGTATTTCTAAGATGAATTGGACAGGAGATAGTCCTGTTGATTTTTTCAATAACCTTGCAAGTTGTCGTGGACTGTAAGCAACACCTTCTGCTAAATGGGTTACCTTAAAGTTTTCGTTAGCTATATTATTTTGAACAATTGTTTTTATTTTATCTAATAATTGCTCTTCGGCATTTTTATCATTACCGATAAAATCGAGATTATCTTTAACCCATAATTCGCGTTCAGCTTTATTTAGTAAAATATTTTTAATTCTAACTTGCAATTCTTCTTTTGCAAAAGGTTTAGTAATGTAATCATCAATCCCTAAATTATAACCTTCAATTTTGTTAGATAATTGTGCTTTAGCAGTAATAAAAATAAAAGGAGTGTTTTTATAGTTTACAAGAGTATTTATTTTTTGTTTTAATTCAAATCCATCCATTTGAGGCATCATTACATCAGAAATAATTAAACTATACCTTTTTGTCTGAACTTTTTGCAAGCCTTCAACACCGTTAAAAGCAGTATCGCAATTAAATTGATTAGAAAGTATTTCTGAAAGATAGGCGTTCATTTCGGGGTTATCTTCAATAATTAATATATTTTCTTTATTGTTAATGGGAATATCTTGTTGTATTGAAATCTTCTCATTTTTTATTGGTTCTGTTTGTTCCTCAACAACAAAAGGTTCAATGGGTAAATTAAAAATAAATGTAGCTCCATTATCGGGTTCACTTTGTACTGAAATTTCTCCTTTTAATGATTCAGCAAACTCTTTGACTAAAGAAAGCCCAACACCTACCCCTCCAACATTATTGGAATTTGGAGTTTGGTAGAATCGTTTAAAAATTTTCTTTTGTTCTTCTATTGCTATGCCCGGGCCAAAATCAGTAACTTTTATAGATAGCCTATTATTATAGATATTGGCATCAAAAATAATTTTAGAATTATTAGGTGTAAACTTAATAGCGTTAGCAATTAGGTTATTAAGTATTTTTTCTATTCTATTTTTATCCGAATTTATTGCTAAATTTATTGGGATATTAGAATGAAATATTAATTCTATTTTTTTAATTTCAGCTAAAGATTCAAAAGAATAAAAAATTCGTTTAAAAAAAGGAATGATTATTATTACGGATTTCCTAATGGGTAATTTTCCTTTTTCTAGTTTAAGTAATTCGAGTATTTCGTTAGCATTAGAGTGTACTTTGTTACTGTTAGTAATTGCAGAATTAATATTTTTAATTAAAGCCTTTTTATCGTTTAATTGCTCTTTTGCTAACGTTAGGTGTCCGTTTATTAATGTGATAGGCGTTCTAATTTCATGGGCAATATTTTCTAAGAAATTAGCTCTTAAACTGTTAATTTCTTTTTCTTTTTTCAGTTCATATTCGGCAAACTGCTTTTTCTTTTTTTGTTTAAATAAGTACCATTGATAAAACCCAATAGCAAGTAATAGCAGTGTAATGCTAATAAAGATTAGTTGATTTCTCTTTGTTTTTTGTTCTAAAACCTCAAGATGTTGTTGAGCAATTTTTTTGTTTTTTTGCTCTAGTTCAAACGCTTTATTGTATTTTATAAATTGATCATTAAGCTTTAGTGCTTCTAAAGAATCTGACAACATTATATATTGTTGTGCAAAGTTATAGGCTTTTTTATGTTCATTTTTAAAAGCATAAACCTGAAAAGCCGTTTTTAAATAGCTTCTCTGATTAGAAATGTTATCTTTTTTATAATCAAATAATTGATTATACTCTTTTAAATAATAATAGGATTTGTTGAACTCTTTTAGCTTTCTGTAAGTATTACTTAATGCTAACAACGTAGCTTCAATATTAGCTTCAAAATTTATTTCTTTCGAAATGGATAGAGACTTCTCGAACCATATATTAGCATTTTGATAGCTTTTTTCTGCATTAAACACTCTACCTTTAACAAGATATAAATCAGCTAAAAGATAAGGTTCGTTTTTTCGTTGAGCGATATTAATAGCCTTATCAACATAATTAATTCTATCATTTATTTCAGTAACTGCTTCCGATAAATTTCTATAGACGTGGATTAATTCTGTTTCATCTACATTTATTGATTGATATACCTCTAAGGCTTTTAATAAGAATTTTTTAGCATTTGGGTTTTGCTCATCAGATAATCCTAAATAGGCTCGTCCTATATTCATATAAGATGTTGCAATATGTAAGGAATCTTTAGTTTTAATTGCTATTTGTAATGCTTTATCAAAGTAATTAATTCCAACATCCTTTTTATCTTGTATGCAATTAATTGCTCCTGAAACAAAATATAATTTAAGTAGATAAGGTTCATTATTAAGCTTTGTAGCTAATTTTATAGCTTTATTATTATTTTGAATTGAGTTCGTATAATCTCCTTTAGCAAATTGGTAATAAGTAAGGTTAAATAGTCCCTTTAATATGATAGAATCTATATTGCTTTTTTGTGCGTATTTATTTGCCACTTTAGCATAAAAGATAGCTGAATCTAAATTAGAAGAACTTTCTTTTTTGGATTTATCAAAGAAAAAGTTAAACTTTTTAATGACAGTTTTAAGTGTTGTCGGAGAATTTATTTCATTCTGTGCCCCTACTATGTAAGTCATAAAAATGAAACAAGCAATTAACCCATATTTAAAAAGAGTTTTCATAAAACCTAAAGAAGTACAAGAAAATATCTCATATTAATGCTTTAACTATCAAAAATAATTAAAAATGGGATAAAAGTAGCTTTTTGTCTGAAATGAGAAATAGAAAGTCCGAAATGAGAATAGAAAGGATAAAAAAAAGTAGCATTTTTGAAGTATCTAAAAATTAAACATCATGAAAAAAATTCTATCTGCTATCATGATAGGCATCTGTTTATCTAGCTTTTCTCAAACAACAAAAAAACAAGTCTATTTTAATCATCAAGGTCAAAAAGTAACAGTTTTACACCCCTCTAGCTTTAAAATTTCAAAACCATTAAGAGAGATTGCTAAAGAAGAACTGAACTTTACTAAATCTAAGATTAAAGAGGTTGAAAATCATTTTAAAAAGCATGACATTGTAAATCAGAATCCATTACCTAATGGAGATGACCCTGTTTGGCAAAAATTTCAAGGCAACAACAAATCAGGAGCTCCTTTGGTTAATTTTGAAGGACTTCCTGGAGCCAATCCTGCCATGGGTGTCCCTCTAGATCCAACAGGAGCAGCAAGTACTAATTACTATGTGCAAGCCATTAACACTTCATTTAAGGTATATGATAAAAATGGAGGTACAATTACTACAGTTGCCAATTTATCGTCACTATGGACGGGTGCTGCAGATGATGGAGACCCCATTGTTTTATACGACAAACATGCTGATAGATGGTTTATTTCACAATTTCAGTATAGTTCAGGAACCAACAAATTATTAGTTGCAGTTTCTCAAACTAATAATCCTTCTGGCAGTTATTACACTTACTTATATACCATGACAGCTTTGCCAGATTATCCTAAATATGCTATTTGGTGGGATGGTTACTATTTCTCAATTAATAGTACTCAAGGCACATCTGGTGTAATGGATAGAACAAAAATGCTTGCAGGAAATCCAAGTGCTACTATGCAAATATTAACTGCCCCAGGGTATGCAACTAATGGATTTACATCTTTGTTGCCAACAGATGCTGATGGTACGCTACCACCTAACGGCTCTCCTTGTTATTTCTTTAATTTACAAGATGATGCATGGGGAAATGGTGCAGATGGTATTAACGTGTACAAAATGACTACCGATTGGAATACGCCTAGTAATACAACTATTGTTAGCGATGGACTAATTACTACATCCCCTTTTGATACACACTTTACAACAACAGGTATTTCTTATGATATGATACCTCAAAAAAATACAACACAGAAAATAGATGCTATTGCAGAAATATTTTATTTCAGAGCACAACACCGAGTATGGACAGGATATAACTCTGTGGTATTATGTAATGTAGTAGATGTTGATGGAAATGATCATGCAGGAATACGTTGGTATGAATTAAGACAAATAGGAACAGGAAGTTGGACTTTGTATCAAGAAGGAACCTATGCACCAACTACCGATACAGATCATCGCTTTATCGGAAGTATAGCTATGGATGACCAAGGAAATATTGGATTAGCGTATAGTGTGTCTGGTGCTAATACTTTTCCTTCTATTAGATATACAGGTAGAAAACCTTCTGATCCACTAGGTCAAATGAGTTTTACTGAACAAACGGCATTTACAGGGTTAGGATCTCAAACATCTTTAACAGCTGGCGATAGGTATGGAGATTATTCTCACTTGTCATTAGACCCTGATGGACAAACATTTTGGCATACAGCTGAATACGTTGCTGCTGATGGTTTTCCGAGAACACGTGTTTATTCATTTAAATTAGCAACAGCTACAGGAATATCAGACAATCCTTATTATAAAAATTTAGACACGAAGATTGTAAATCAATATGGCAAACTTAATATAAACGTTAAAGGACTAAAAAACAATAATGAGTTAACATTAGATGTATTTGATATTACAGGAAAATTAATTACGCATAAAAATATTTCTCCAATAAATAATCAATTTAATGCCACCATTAATATAGCTTCCTATTCTGCTGGTGTATATTTGGTAAGATATGGAAATGTTAATTTTCAAGTAGTTGAAAAAGTAGCTATCTCTAACTAATAACCTATGAAAAATAAATGGTTAAATTATATTATTGTTTGTCCACTATTTTTTGTGCTTGGATGTGCAAACACTACAACAAATATAATAACAGTAAAAGATAAACCTGCAAACTATGAATTTGTTGTTGGAACAATTACTACTAAATACAAAGCAGATGGCTGTGATTTTTTAATAGAAGCAACAGTAAAAGGAAGGGAGATGACTTATGCTGCCATTAATTTAGATGAAAGTTTAAAACACGATGGCAAACAATTTAAATTTAAATTCCACCCCATTCGAGCACCTCGAAAAGGGTTGTGTAAAAAAGGCGTGTTGATTTATATTGACGCATTTAAATAAATGAGTATCAAAAAAAGTGTGGTAAAAAATTACAACAAGAACATGTAAATCGTTACCAAGGTAAGTTTGTTGCTTTTAGAACGATTTTAGGAATAGTTTAAGACGCTGTTCGTATATTTACTTCAAAAAAAAATAATGAAAACTAAATTAATTTTAATTTGTGCGGTAATGTATTTTTCAAATACCTATGCACAAAACAGCATTCCAAGTAAAAATATTCAAATTACAGAAGCTTTGCTAGCTGCACCAGCAAACAAAAGAGCCGAAGCTACAGTTTTAGGTTACAACAAAGAGGGTAAAATAATAACACTAAAAAAAGGCTCCAACGAATTGATTTGCCTTACCGATGACCCAAACGATAATTCGTTTAGTGTTGCCTGTTACCACAAAGATTTAGACCCTTTTATGGCTCGTGGACGAGCATTAAGGGCTGAAGGAAAAAAACAAAGTGAAGTTTTTGCGATAAGAGAAAAAGAAGCCAAAAGCGGTAAGTTAAAAATGCCAAATCACGCAACTACTTTAACTATTTTATATGGTAAAGATGAAAACTCGAAATTCAATGTAAAAACAGGAAAAGTAAATAATGTAAATTACCGATGGGTGGTTTACCTTCCTTGGGCAACGGCAAAATCTACAGGGCTACCCACAAAACCTATGGTACCCGGTGGTCCTTGGCTAATGTTACCCGGTACGCATAAAGCTCATATTATGATTACACCTCCTTGGCCTAAAAATTAGACTGTATTGAAATGTCGGGTATTACAATAAAAACTGAACTTCTTTAGTTTTACTCGTGTGGATTGTTGGCGGGCTTTTTAAATATTTATCTGCCGTAGGCATGACTAAGCTATAATATTTCTGAAAAGCATACACAAAAACGCTGCCAAGCTCTACATTATGCGGTTATTACCGTTACTCGGTAGTAGTTGCCCTTAG
>CAZVEW010000163.1:0-6509 GCA_964625955.1 uncultured Vicingus sp.
ATCAAAAGCATTTACTGTTAGAGGGGTACAGCCCTCTAGAGGATTAACATTCATGACAACTCGAGGAACTGTATCGATAGTAATTATGCTAGTGATTGTATCGCTTCCACATGCATTAGAACCTATTAAGGTAATGGTATATTGCCCAGAATTATACGTCTGACTCGGAGGAACTATTGTACTTGTATAAACATTTCCATTGCCCATATCCCAAGTGTAATTATTTGCAGGAACAGCTCCTGTAGAAGAATTGCTAAATGTCATTAACTGAGGGGCACAGCCAGGAGTCGTACTCACAGTATTTCCTAATGTGTGCCCAAAATCTACAATTGGAGGTCCTGAGATAATTATAGGACCAACAGTTGCAATAGATGAATTACAACTATTTGCTGCCGTAACTGAAATAGTAAACATTCCTCCCGTAGTATAGGTGTGAGCTGGAGGTGTGAAGTTTGTTGTTGTTATAATTGGACTTCCATCTCCAAAATCCCATGTATATGTATTGGCATTTACTGAGCCATTTACTGCATTTACAGTATGAGGCAAACAACCAGAAGTTTCTGTAACTGGCACACTAAATGATGCTGCCACAAACTTCTCAAACACTACTGTTAAGGTTTGTGTAACAGAACATCCTCCTGTACTTGTTGCTGTAAAAGTTACGGTATATGTTCCATAACTAGTATAAACATGCGTATGAGAGGCTGTTGAAGTTGTATTAAAAATTGGTGATCCATCGCCATAATCCCAAGTATAAGAAGTTGCTCCCGTTGTCGTGTTAAAAAATGTTACCGTTTCTTGGGAAGTAGTATCTGTGGGTAATAAACAATGGAATAATGTTCCACTACCATCGTCTCCTGAGATATTTACAATTGGAATAGCTTTTACCGTAACATTTAGATTAAAAGTTGCTGTACAACCTGCTGTATTAGTCATGGTTAGCACTACATTATAAACACCTCCTGCAGCATAAGAATGGGTTGGATTAGATGATGTGCTCGTACTAGCATCTCCAAAATCCCAACTATAAGCCGTAGATCCATCACTGCCTGTTGAGGTATTTGTAAAAGAAACACTAGTGCCTGCACAAGCATTGTCGGGCGTAAAAGTAAAGGAAGGTACTGGAACTGGATGAATTGTTACATTTAACGTTGATGTATCTGTACATGTTCCACTACTATCGTGGGCTACTACCATGTATGTATAGGTTCCTACAGCAGAAATACTACTTGTAATTGGTGTAGATAATGCGTAAGTAGAATCGAACTGTGTGCCATTTAAAAACCAAATATATGATGCCGTTGATGCATTTGTGCCTGTACTTGTATTAACAAAACTTATTGTTGTTGCTCCTGAACCACAAATATCTGTTACAGATGTTGTAAATGAGGTATTAATTGATGGACAGGATGCAAAACTATTGGTTATTGCAAATACCCACCCCAAAAGAAAAGTAACAGATATGTTTTTTACATTTTTCAATTAATCTTCATATTTGGTAAGTATTATTTATAATAGTAATACGTAAATCACTTTATCTAGTTGCTTTCATAATAAGAAATGAAATATCAAGTATCATCTCCATCCTATTAAAATAAGAGCGTTATTTCAAAAAACACTACTTGCTTAAAATTTTTAATTCTACCCTCCTATTTAGTTGCCTACCTGCTGGATTATCGCTGCCATCAGGGTTACTGTTAGGAGCCATTGGTTTACTTTCTCCATATCCTTTAAACACCAACCTATCAGTTAATATTCCCCTAGAAATTAAATACGTAACCACTGATTTTGCTCTTAATCTAGATAACTTTTCATTATACAAGTTAGAACCAATACTATCTGTATGACCAGATATTTCTACTTTAATGGTTGGATATCTATTTAACAATTTGACTACTCTTTCTAACTCATTTATTGATTTATCTCTTAGCGTTGCTTTATCGTAATCAAAAAAGATGTTTCTTAACACCATTATTTCCCCTACAGCTATTGGTTTCATCGGAATATCTTTTTCTATCTCTTGGAAACCACTATTTGCTGGAATATTAATGTTCTCAGAATGAAACAAATAGCCATCTGAATTAACAGAAATACCATAATCTTTTCCTGCTGGTAAAGGCACTATATATTTTCCTGTTTCGCTATTCGACCTAAAAGTTGCCATCACCTTATTTGTTTCATTATCAACAATTTCTATGCTGGCTTCTAATTTCTCGTTTGTTTTTTCATCATAAACAATTCCTTTTAGCAAAGTTAATCCTGATTGATTTTTACTACCATCAGGAAAAGTAATCAAGTAAATATCTTTTTCTCCCTTTCCTTCTTTCTTAAAAGATGAATAATAAGCATGTTTTCCACTAGCAGAAAGCACATAAAAGACATCATCATCTGGAGTATTGATGGGATATCCTATATTTTCTGGTGCTGACCACACACCATCATCGGTATATACACTTTTATAAATATCATATCCTCCCATACCTTTATGACCTGTAGAACTGAAATACATTGTTTTTCCATCAGGGTGCATAAACACCGCATCTTCATTCCCAGTTGTATTAATTGGCGTTCCAATGTTTTTAACATCACCCCAAGTCCCATCTTCCTGTTTTTTAGCCACATAAATATCCTTTCCTCCCAAACCTCCAGGTCTATCACTTACAAAATACAATGTATGTTCATCTGGCGAAAGAGATGCTGATGGTTCTTGATACTTGGTATTAATAGGTGTATTTAGAGGAATAGGTTCACTCCATTGTTTACCATTTAATTTACACATAAAAATATCTCCTCCTGTTCCTATAGCATCTCTATATATAAAAAGTGTTTGTCCATCATTAGATAAAGCAACTGTTCCATCATGATTGTTTGAATTAACAGGAAAACCTATATTTTCATTTTTTTGCCAATTACCCATATTTTTTGTCGAAACATAAACATCTTCCATCCAATCATCTATTTGATTATCTCTCTGTCTTCCTGTTGTTTCTGGTCTTCTTGAAGTAAACATTATAACAGATTCGTCTGCGGCTATTATAGGAGCATATTCTGGGTTTTTGGTGTTGATATTGTCTCCTAAGTTAGTAATTTCAACATCTACAGGATGTTTAACCAACTCTTTTGCATATTGACAATCAGCAATGGCTTTTGTTACTTCTTTTTTTCTTTCTTCTGTAGTAGCATTCTGTTGTAAATAGGTATTATAATTATTAATTGCCTTATCCCATTCACTTTTTAAATGATATAGCCTTCCTAGATAATAATACGCTTCCTTATCAATGTTTTTATTTAATTGATAAGCCTTGTCGATTAAAAATAATGCTGTATCTTTTTGAGATGCTTGAAAATAACAAATTCCTATTTTCAAATCTAAATCAGCATTATTCGAGTTTACTTCATAAGCCTTTAAATACCTAATTAAAGCTTCTTTAAAGTAATTATTTTCATAAAATCGATTTCCTTCTTTTATCGCTTTTACTGCTATTTTCAATTGTTTTTTATGCTGAATTCCAGTATCATTAAAAGGAATATCGTTTTGCGAATAACTAACTGTAGTAAAAGCAATTAAAAAAAATATAAAAATAGAGAACTTTAATAAATAATGTTTTGTATTACCTTTCATTGATAGCATTTTACTTAAATTTAACATTAGGTTTTTTGTGATTTATACTTGTATGGATATACCTAAGCACCACTTCTAACCCACCCATACCTGAGGTTGCCGCTTTTAATTTTGATAAATTAATATCATAACTAACGCCTATTCCTATATTTGAAAATTCCATAAATACTACTGGAGCAATTGCATCGCCAACTCTGTAGTAAACCCCTAAGGATATTGCTGTTTCTTGTATTGCTCCATTAAACTTTTGCGTATTATTTAGCATATATCTAAAAAGTAACGATGCATCAATTTCTTGTTGTTTTTCTTGTTTCATCCACAACAACGAAGGACGAATGGCGATTTTTGTATTTTTTAACCCAATTTGTCCTTGTGCATGAGCTAAAAACTTTGTGTTGAGTTGGTCTTTCACACTATATAGCACTACTTGAGGTTTTGTAAAATGACTATACGAAACTCCCGTTTTTAACCATGTATTATCATTTGAATTTGTTGTAGGTGCATGATCTTGGTATGTCCATGTTACACCTGTTGTAAAATCTCCAAATCCATTTGAAGTAAAAGCTATATTCTCTCCTGGTATATTAGAATCATAGTTAAATCCATTAAACTGGGAACCCCATTGTTGATTTCCATTTTTTAAACTTTTTTGAGCAAAGCCTCCTTGTATTCCTGCCGAAAAGAAATTTTTTCTATTTAAAGGCACATGCGCAGATAAAGCAATATTTGCTTGTGTGGTTGAAATACTAACCTCTCCTGATTTGTCTGAATATAAATACAGCCCTACACCAAGATATGCTTTTCTATCTGCTTTCCTTTTTTTCATTAACTGAGCATCTAAAGAAAAAGAATAAGATTTGTAAGGAACACCAATACTTTGCCATTGATTTTTATAGTGTAAAAAGACACGTTGACCTCCTTTAAAATTACCAGCTAACGCAGGGTTTATTAATAATGGTGCTTGATTAAATTGTGTAAAATGTATGTCTTGAGAATATACGCTATTGACATAAAATAACGACACGATAACGATTAACACACTTATGTTTTTATTTAAAATCTTCTTCTTCATAATTTCTGCTAATTAGTTCTTATTTAACAATTGTTATGGTACCTTTTTTCTCTACTGTATCTCCATTTAACAAATTGGCCTTTAAGTAATAAGCAAATACGCTCATATTTAAATCCTTATTATTATATGTTCCATCCCAACCAACCATTTTATCTGTACTCTCAAATATTTTATTTCCCCACCTATCATAAATAAAGAAAGTCATAGAGCTTATACAATTTCCATAAACATATAGCACATCATTTTCGCCATCTCCATTCGGAGAAAAGATATTTGGCACAAAAGCTCCTCCACAATTTATATCTACAGTTACCATTATTGAATCAGTAGAAACACAACTGTTACTATCCGTTACCGTTATATAATAAGTCGTGGTTTCTAACGGAGAAGCCTCTGGGCTAGGACACTGTGTACAACTAAGGTTATATGCAGGAGACCAAAGATAACTTCCTCCACCTGTTGCCGTTAAAGGAACTGTTGCATTAATATAAATAGTAGTATCATTATTGGTGTTTATTACAGGTAAAGGATTGACTACTACGTTAACAATACTGCTGTCGTAACAAGAACCATTAGACAATACATTTAATGTAACTGTATAAGTTCCTGCACTAGCATAAGTATAATTAGGATTTTGTTGGGTGGAAGTATTTCCATCTCCAAAATCCCAATTCCAAGAAACAATAGAACCTGAATTTAATATAGAATTATCTGTAAAATTAAACACATCGCCATCACAAACTGGCGTATTTACAGAAATACCAGCGACAACATTATCTATAACTACTACGGTATTATAAATTTGGTCTGAACATCCCGCTGTGCCACTTGCTACAACTAACGAGGTTAAAAAAGAGCCAGATGTTGCGTAAGTATGAGTTATTATTGGCCCTGTTGTAGCATTTGTTCCATCACCAAAATCCCATATCCAACTATTTGGAGATCCTGTGGATATATCCGTAAATGTAGTAGTAAATCCCAAACAAACAGTATCTACTGTGTAACTGGCTACAGGTATAGCATTTACCACCACAGGATAGGTAATAGTACTATCACAACCATTCACATTAGTAACTGTTAATGTTACTGTATATGTTCCAGGAGATTGATAGGTATATATTGGGCTTGCAATACTAGAAATGTTTATACTATCCCCGAAATCCCAATAATAAGAGGCAAAACCAACACTATCTGTTGATGTATTAGTAAAATGTGTAGTACTGCCAAAACACACCGTATCTGCAATAAAATTTGGAGTAGGAACTGTACTCACAGCAATAGGTGTTATTATCGTATCAGAACAACCCGCACCATTTCCTACAATTAATTGAACATTATACGTTCCTCCCAACAAATAAATATTAGAAGGGTTTTGTTGAGTTGATGTATTTCCATCGCCAAAATCCCATTGCCACATATTTGGCGAACCTAGGCTGGTATCTGCAAAAATAGATGGCTGTTTGGCACAGGATAAGATAGATGAAAAAGCAGCTGTCGGCATAGGCAAAACGACTACAAGGTTGCTTATAGTATCACTACAACTAAACATATTTGATATAATTAACTGTGCTGTGTAGGTACTATCTATTGGATAAGTATTGCTTGTATTTTGTGTGTTTGCTGTGTTTCCATCGCCAAAAGTCCAATTCCAAGAAATTGGTGTTCCTGTAGAATTATCTGTGAATGTGGTTGGTACTCCAAAACAAACGGTATCGGTTGTAAAAGCAGCAAATGGATTTGGGTTAACAATAATATTATTTACAATGGTATCAGCACAACCAAAAGTATTAGTAACTATTAGTTGAACATTATATG
>CAZVEW010000164.1:0-6462 GCA_964625955.1 uncultured Vicingus sp.
GAAAAAATGAAAATAGAACCTAAAAAGAGAAATAGGTAATTATGCAACGGTCTTCACCTATAATGATAAAGTCCATAATCACAATTAGTAAAATGAGATAAATTATTTCAATTTTACGGCAGTGCCATAAGCCAACATTTCTGCTGCACCTTGCATTACTTGAGAGGTGGTAAACCTAACATTAACAATGGCATCTGCACCTAATATAATGGCATCATCAATCATTCTTTTTAAGGCTTGCTCTCTAGAATCGGCTAGCAATTGGGTATATTCAGAAATTTCGCCACCTACAATGTTTTTTAAACCTGCAAAAATATCTCTACCAATATTTCTTGCCCTAACAGTACTGCCTCTTACCAATCCTAAAGATTCAGCAATTTCTCTACCTTCAATTTTTTCTGTATTAACGTAAATCATTGTATTAGTTTTTAATTAGCGATAAAATAATATTCTTTGTTAGCAGTGTATAAATTTACAAAACTATTTTTAGATAAGGGTTTATTTTCTTTAAGCCAATCGTTAATTAAGAACAATTTCATTGATATTCCATCAAAGAAATCAAAAACTTTTTCAGGAGTAGTATTATAATATTCGCTTGCTCCTAAGCCACATTCAAATATCACTACTGGTTTATTTTTTTTTAAAAGTTTTGTTGCTCCTTTTAAAACACCCAATTCAGCTCCTTCTACATCAATTTTTATAAAATGTATGGGTAAATCTTTAGGTATCACATCATCTAATTTTTTTAATTCTACTTCAATTTCCTCAATATCAGGATTTTCAATGGCATATTTTCTTTTATTAATACCACTATAAGCAGGTGCATTTTTCACGAAATTAAAAGTAGTTTTTCCTTCTTTATCCGACAGTGCAAAAGGAAAAATAGTTGCTTTATTTTTGTATTTAATTACTAAATCCTCAAAAAGTTGAGGAATTGGTTCAAAGCCAAAATGCTTTCCTTGTGGCGAACATTTGAGCAACTCATCTAAAATTTCGCCTTTATGGCACCCAACATCAATGGTGTTATAAGTTGTTTTTACTGCTTTTTTAATTACTTTTTTTGTTAATCTGTCGTAGGCTAAATTTTTTGTTAAATCTAAGTGTAAAAAATTTAATCCTGTTCTTATAAAACTTTTCAATGCCATCTGTATTTTATCTATTGCTTGCTTTAGATTGATATTCTACCAGTAAAACTTTAACCCGAATATACATTAGAAAATTTATTACGTCTTAAAACAACTGCAAAATATACCATTTCATTATCTTTTTAGTTTTAACCATAGCGGTGCTATGCTGAAAACTAGAAAAAGTCATATTTTATTGCTGTTTCAATCCTCATTACAAAGTTCTAGTGCATATTCGGGTTTAACTTTTTTATCTATTAAAATTTTGTATAAAAATAACCTTTCTTTAATAGAAAAAGAATATTCCTTTTTATTTCTTAGCATGTCTATTAATTTAGCTTAAATATTGCTATGCCATTTTTATTGGTTTCTAACTTATATTTATTAGCAAGATATGATGGAAATTTACCTGTAATTAAAAGGTAATTCGCACCTTTTTTAATTAATCTTTGTATTGTTAATGGTGTTGTATCCGATATTTTTTTAATTGTCCAACCTTGCCGTTTTAAAAAATACAGTCCCCCATTTTCAGATAAATCGTTAGCTACAATAAATTTAGCACTTTTATTAATAGCTAAAGATGTTAAACATGATTCTATATTATTAAGTTTATCGCCAATGATAGAAATTGCATCTATATTATTAGTGTATCGTTGGGCTAATTTTTTTCTTGAATAATTTATACTTAAGAGGCAAATTACCAATAGCATTAATTTAATTGAAAAATGATTTACAAATTTTGGAAACTTAGTTTTTAACCCTTGAAATGAGGCTATTATTAAAAAAAATATAGGGGTTAGTAAAGTAATAAAATAATAGTCATGATCTTTAAACATCTCATAGAATAATAAAAAATAAAAAATACTACCTATTAATAATAAAGATGATATAATTAATAATTCTTTTTTTATTTTTTTAACACTTATTATTCCACCAATAATTAATAAAAAGAAAATGTGAAATGTAGATTGAAAATAATACTTTGTGTACCAATATTCGGTAATATAACCCCAAATAGTTTTAATGTATTGAGCAGGTAATTTCCAAATTGGGTGTATGCTTGTTGAATAATAATTACTTTGATTTATTTTATTGTAATAGAAAACAAAAAGAACCCATGAAAGGACAATGCAACAACTCGTTAAAAAAGTTAAAACAACCATTATGAGCCTATTTTTTTGTTTTATAAATAAGTAACTAACTGTTAGAAAAGCGGCAATAGGGTTAATAAAAAAAGTAACTTTTAACAAAGATGATAGGGTGAAAAACACGAATGAAGTAATTAAAGTACTTCGTTTCTTTTGTAGGAGGTAAGTATAAAAAAAATACCACCCTATTAGTGCTAACCCCAAGGCTGGTGCATCTGGTAAAAAATTATTTGTGTAATAGATTAAAACAGTAGATGATAAAAAAAGGAAAGTAAATATAAAAGCATAAAAAACGTTTTGTATAATGATAATTAATAATCGAAAAAGGTAAAAGAAACCAACAGAAACAATGCTAATATTGAGTAATCGTAAGATATATTCATGTTCTCCAAACACAAAATACAAACAAGCGGTTAAATAATATAAAATAGGAAATTCGCTCACTCCTTTCCCATCTATACTGGTAAGATTTAAGTTTCTTGGTTCAAAAAAATTCATACTATATTTAAAATATCCAATAACAAATGAAAGAGAATCGGTTTGCCGAATAAAATGAACTCCTTGAGGTTTAAGAAATAATATTTCTTGAAAATTATATACATAAAAAATGATGAGTAAGAAAATAACAAAAAAGATATCTTGTTTCCTTGAATTATTGAATATAAAAAAAATCTTCTTCAAAACAATAGAAATATTAATCTATGATTAACTTGCTAGTATAAATAATACTTTTATTCTGATAAATTTTAAAGAGGTAAAATTGTTTAGGAAAAGAGCTTAGGTCAAATTTTGTTGTTGGTGTATTCATTCCTTTTTTCATTATCTTTCTTCCTTTCAAATCGTATAATTCAAAAAAGTAGGTACTATTAGGTACAAAATCATGAATTGCTATTGTTAAAAATTGAGTTGCGGGAATAGGATAAACTAAAATAGCTGATTTTTTATTGTAAGTATTTATCTTTAATGGAATAGTATCATTAAAAACAGTAAGAATTGTAGGTTGATTGGCAAATATAGTATCTACTCTCACTAAAAAAACATCATTAGCTCCATTTCCGTAAGAATTGGTGTAACCTGCCATGCAAAAATCACCATTTTTACCTATGGCAAAACTTTTAAAACCTTCATTTTGAGTTGTTCCGTAAGTTGGACTTATTCCCATCCAAGCTCCCGACAAGTTAATATAAAAAAGTTCGGCATCTTTCCCTCCCCCTCCATTGGCCTTGGTATTGCCTACAATAATTAGGTTGCCTAAATAATCTTCAACAACATCATAGCTTTCTTCATCTCCCACATTACCAAAAATGTTTTCCCAAATTTTTGTGCCATTTTTATTTGTTTTTAGCTCATAAAAATCTTTATCATTTGTGGTATTGGCACTTGTGCTTGTTCCTGTTAATACATAATCACCACTATTAGTTTCAATAATAGCGTTAGCCGTTTCGTATTTTGTTCCGCCATAAATACTGTCCCACAATAAAGTACCATTAAAATTTAATTTTACAATATATGCTTGAGCAGAATCAGATATGGTGGTTTTTAATCCTGCAACAACAAGATTAGAATCAGCAGTTTCTATTATTGAATTTCCTTGGTCTGACAATGTGCCTCCAATGGTTTTTGTCCAAACAGTATCGCCTAAATTATTTGTTTTAACAATGTAAACATCAGATAGTCCTGCAGTATTATTAAAAGTTAAACCGCAAAAAGCAAAGCCACCGTCATGTGTTTGAATCACATCATAAGCAAAATCCCAATCATTTCCGCCATAGGTTTTTCGCCATTGATAATTGCCTAAACTATCACGTTTTATTAATACTGCATCATAACCTCCGTTGCCATAACTATCTGAACTTGCTGCAATAATAAAGCCTTTATCTGTGGTTTGTTTTACAGCATATCCCCAATCGTTGTTTGTTCCGCCAATGGCTTTGCTCCACTGGTAACCGCAATTAGAATCTACTTTAAGTAAATAAACATCGGTATTTCCGTAACTATTAGATGCTGTTGCACCAACTACAATATATCCGCCATCGCTTGTTGCCTCAATATCTTCTGCATTATCGTTAGCCAATCCACCAAAAGTGTACAGGTGAGCAATGGTATCTTTTTGTGCCAAAAGCAAGGTTGGCAGCATTAAAAATAATATTTGAAAAAATTTATTCATTTATTGCTTGTCTAATTTTAACGAGCTTGGTTAATAAATTTGCTAATAAATCTAACTTTAGCATGTTTGCTCCATCACTTTTTGCTTCGCTAGGTTTTGGGTGTGTTTCAATAAAAATGCCATCAACACCTACGGCAATTCCTGCTTTTGCAATGGTTGTTATTAATTCGGGTTTACCACCCGTAACACCACTTATTTGATTGGGTTGTTGTAAGGAGTGTGTAACATCTAAAACGGTTGGAGCATAGGTTCTCATGATGGGAATACTTCTAAAATCTACCACCAAATCTTGGTAACCAAAGGTTGTTCCTCGTTCTGTTATCCAAACATTTTTGTTGCCCGATGCTATTACTTTATTTACGGCAAATTGCATGGCTTCGGCACCTAAAAACTGTCCTTTTTTTATGTTTATAATTTTTCCTGTTTTGGCGGCTGCAATTAATAAATCTGTTTGTCGGCACAAAAAGGCAGGAATTTGCAATACATCAACATATTTTGCGGCTAACATACATTCTTCTGCTGTGTGCACATCTGTTAATACAGGGATTTGCAATCTATCTTTAACACTTTTAATAATTTGAAGTGCTTTTTCATCACCAATACCAGTAAAAGAATCTAATCTTGAACGGTTTGCTTTTCGGTAAGAAGCTTTAAAAATAAACGGTATTTTTAATTTATCGGTAATTGTTTTTATGGTACAAGCTACCTCAAAAACATTTTCTTCGCTTTCTACAACACAAGGACCTGCAATTAAAAAAAAGTTGCCTGCATCGGTGTTTTTAATATTTGGAACGTTATTAATCATTATAAAAATTTTATCAAAAATAAGCCTTTAAGCCAATATAACCACTGTTTGCGTAAGATGATTTAGGCAGAATAAATGCGCCTAAATTATTACTGCCAATAAATATTTTATAGGTATTTTTAAAAGATGCTGCTAGGGCTAATCCTGTGTTTATTTTTCCATATCCGCCATACGAAACGTGGGCTTTTATGGCAAGTGATTTATTAAAATAATAGTAAGTATTTGTGTAAATTAAAGGATAGTAATTAGAAAGAATTTTATAATAAATTCCCATATTAAATTTTATTTTTTTGCTAAAATATTTAGTGTAATTAATATTTATTGCTGTGGGCAATGCCGTAGCATAGCTATTTTTTTGCCTAAGAGTGGTAATGCTATTTTTTAAAGAATCTTTAGATATATCGGATAATAAGCTGTCGTTTAAATTAAAAACATCGTTTACCACTATGCCTTGGTAGTTGTAAGAGCTGTCTGTTCGGTATGCTAGCGAATTGTTATTCCAACTAATAAAGCCTAAATCATAAACACCTAAATAAATTTTATCGCCATTTTTTAAGAAAAATTCTGTAAATAATTTAGAGGAAATTCCCAAGCCGTTGAAGGCAGACAATCCTGTGTTAGCAGAGTCACTGGCATTGTAAATATAATTTAAATCTAACTGAATTTCGCTGCCTAATGAATTGGTAAAAATGCTACCTCTAGGAATTGTTATTGCCTGAAATTCTTCGGCTTTTATTAAGGATAAAATAACACCTTCTTTGGCTAGTTTGCCTGATTTTTTTGTGTTTTTTATAAAGCCTAAATGTATTTGTTGGTAGCGATAATAGTTGTAGTTAAAGTTACTAATATCAATTGTTTTTCCTGCAAATTGTTTATTTCCATCAAATGTAAATTTAAATAAATCGTTAGAGAAGTTGGCATCTAAATGTGCTACGTTTCCTGCTCCAAAAACTAACGAGATATTCGTTTTACCTAAAATGGTATCAACAGGAATTTCCACATTAAAATTATAGTTTAAATCTCCGCCAAGTCTATTTTGACGAGCTAATTTTTTGTAAACATCATTTTTTAAATTTTTATCAATTTTTCCTCCAAAAATAAATTTATTAAAAAATGCACCATTTATGGCGTTAGACCCATAACTATACTCAGCTAAAGCAGAAACATTTAGGCGTTGAATGGTATCTTCAAAAAAGGTATTATTGTTTTGAGCAAAAA
>CAZVEW010000165.1:0-6376 GCA_964625955.1 uncultured Vicingus sp.
TAACACAACAAAATGTAAACAATTATGCTTTAGATTTAGATGGCAGTGCAGGTGTAGATGCAAATGGCGGAGGATTTACAACTGCCGAAAAATATACCACATTAAGTACCTCAAAAAATACAGCAGGAGGTATTACAGGTGGAGATGTGGCAGATGTAGTTAGTGCTGGCAGTTTTAATTTAAATGCTAGACAACACGAACGAATTGCTTTTGCAATTATTGCTGGCGATAGTTTAGCTGATATGCAGGCTAGTGCAGCTGCAGCCCAAGTTCGCTACAATAGCGATGCTTTAAATGTTAATAATTTAAGCATTAATAATGATATAACTATTTATCCCAACCCTAGCAGAGGCATTATTTATATTAATAGTGCTAATAAAATAAGCACAATAAAATTTAGAAACATGTTGGGAGAAACACTTCAAATTTCCACCTCCAATAAAATAAATATTACCAAATTTCCTGATGGAATTTATTTTGTAGAAGTAACGACTGAAAACTCAAAAAGGACTCAAAAAATAGTGCTGCTTAAGTAGAATTAATCTTCGTAATATAAATCTTCGAAATCTAAAGCATCTTCACCAAAAGTTTCTATATTATCGTGAGCCACAACATAAGTACTTTGTTTTCCTGCTTTTTTAGAGAAAAATAATTCGTATTCAAAATTATCTTCTGCACCAATCATATAAATCATTGCATGATCTTTGCTTTTATCTGATGTTAAATCTTTTTGGCAAAGAGGACAGAAAAACTCAACCATCTCTCCATTTTCTAAATGAAATTTGGGATGGTGTTTGTATTTGTACTCCCCAACTTTAGGGCTAAGTAGTAATATCCCTTTATGTTTACGTGATGTTTTTGTGGCAAATACTAACGATTCACTAACATTTAAATGCCCCTTGCATTTCGGACATAAATAATCATTTTCTTTCATTCCCATAACTCTTATTTTAAGTGAATAACTCAGAAATAAAGATAAGATAAATTATTTACAAACACAACGATTCTTTTAATAAAATTGTTTGGTTTAGCCTTTTGATTTTCACTAATTTAGCAAAAAATTAAAAATATGAATGATTTTTTAGCAAAAGAATTTTACCACAATACCGTTGGTGAATGGGCAATATCCCTTTTAATTATACTTTTTTCTGTAATTATTGGCAAAATTGTTTATTGGTTTTTCGGGAATATAGTAAAAAAAATAACTGCTAAAACTAAAACTAAAATTGATGATATAATAGTTGACATGATTGAAGAACCTATTGTTTTAGCATTAACAATTTTGGGCTTTTGGTATGGCTTACATCGATTAAATTTTACTGATGCTTGGTATTTATGGATGGGAAAAGTTTACCATATTTTACTTACTGTAAATGTAACTTGGTTAATAGCTCGTTTAATCGATGCTGTTATTGAAGAGTATGTAGTGCCTCTTACCGAGAAAACGGAAAGTAATTTAGATAATCAAGTTATTCCTGTTGTAAGAAAAGGTTTGCGTTCTGTTATATGGATTTTAGGAATTATTGTTGCTTTAAATAATGCTGGATACGATGTAGGTGCCTTAATTGCTGGATTAGGAATTGGAGGATTAGCACTGGCTATGGCAGCAAAAGATTCTGTTTCTAATATTTTTGGAGGAATAATGATTTTTACAGATAAGCCTTTTAAAGTTGGGGATAGAATTAAATTAGGAGGTTTTGATGGTATAATTACGGAAGTAGGTATCAGAACCAGTAGAATGAGAACGTTGGAAGGAAGGTTGGTAACCATACCAAATTCTCAATTTATAGGAAATATGGTCGAGAATGTTAGTGCAGAACCTAATCGGAAAGTAGTTTTAAACTTAGGTTTAACCTACGAAATGAGTGCTGAAAAAATGGAAAAAGCCATAAATGTTTTAAAAGAAATAGCAGCTAACAACAAAGATATTGAGGATAATATTTTAGTTTCTTTTAACTCCTTTGGCGATTTTTCTTTAGGAATTCTTTTTATCTATTACATTAAAAAAGAAAGCGATATTTTAACCACACAAACGGATATAAACCTAGAAATATTAAAGAACTTTAATGAAAATGGTTTAGATATGGCTTTCCCAACGCAAACCATTTATAATATAGAACAAAATTAATTTTGTTAATCTTTTTGTTACCTGAAAATAGCGTAAATTGTTTTCAAGATAATAACAATATCATTAATTAAAGTAGGGTGAGATAAATAAGCTTTATTAAGTTCAATTTTCGCGGGTAAAACTTCTTCAATATAGGTTCTCTCTGGATTTCCAGAGTGTTTTAATAGCTCATTTTCATTAATGTAAGTTAAAGAAGCTAAATCCGTAATTCCTGGTTTAACTTTTAAAATCTGTTTTTGTTCGTTGGTATATAAATCAACGTATTTTCTTACCTCTGGCCGTGGGCCAACAAAACTCATGTTTCCAATAAAAACATTAAATAATTGAGGTAACTCATCAATTTTAAATTTCCTTAAATAATAGCCAACTTTGGTAATTCTACTATCGTTAAATCCAATGGTTAATAAGCCCTTTTTATCTGCATTAACAGACATAGTTCTAAACTTAAAGAGTTTAAAATCTTTGTTGTTTTTACCAACTCTTTGTTGAGAATAAAAAACACCACCTTTTGAGTTTAAAATAATAATTAAAGCAATAATAATAAAAAAAGGAAGCAAAAGTAATATGCCAAAAAGTGAAAAAATAATATCGAAAACTCTTTTAGGCATTTATTACTTTTTCTACAGAATCAATTACAGCTTTTACGATAATTTTAATGTCGTTATCCGATAAATCAAAATAAACAGGCAAGCTTATTTCGCGAGAAAAATTATCGTAAGCAACAGGGTAATCTTTGATATTATAGTTCATTTTTTTATACAAAGATAACATCGGTAAAGGTTGAAAATGCACATTAACCGATACATCTTTGTCAAAAATATGTTGAATAATTGTGTCTCGTTGAACCTCTGATATTCCTTTTATTCTTAAAGCATAAAGATGAAATGAAGATGTTTTGTTTTTGGTTTGATAAATTGGTAATTGAGCCCAATTATATTGTTGAAAAGCTTTGGTATAAGTTTCAAAAATATGTTTACGTTTTAGTAAAGTTTCTTTTTCGTAGTGTTTTAATTCAACTATACCTAAGCTTGCTTGTATATCTGTCATGTTTGCTTTAAAACCAGCTTCTACAACATCATATTTCCAAGCCCCTTTTTTTGTTTTAGCCAAAGCATCTTTAGTTTGTCCGTGTAATGTTTTTGTGCATAACTCGTTATAAATAGCTTCATTATCGAAAGGTTTAGGTAGGTTTAATGCAACTGCTCCTCCTTCGGCAGTCGTTAAGTTTTTTACTGCGTGAAAAGAAAATACAGCAACATCTGTTAGACTACCTGTTTTATTGCCGTAATAGCTTGCTCCAATGGAATGAGCCGCATCTGATAAGATTAAAATTCTACCTAATTTTTTTTGAATATCGTTTTGAGGATTAAACAATTTTTTTATTTCAGAAGAATTAACTAATTCATTTATTTCATTATAATTACACGGCAAACCTCCAAAATCTACAGGCATAATTACTTTAGTTTTGGCTGTAATAGCTTTCTTTATATTTTCAATATTTATATTAAAATCATCATTTACATCAACAAAAACAGGGGTTGCACCACAATGAATTACAACATTAGCAGTGGCACAATAGGTGTAAACAGGAATAATCACTTCGTCTGCTGATTTAATCCCAAACCATCTTAACATAATTTCTAATCCTGCAGTAGCCGAGTTAAGACATAATGTTTTTTTATTACCATTAAATTTAGTGAGTTGTTGCTCAAATAATTTTGTTTTTGGACCTGTAGTAATCCAACCAGATTTCAGTGTATCTATAACCTCTTCAATTAATTCATTGTAAATTTTTGGTGGAGAAAAAGGTATCATATAAATCCGTTTTAACGGTAAAATTAGTTTTAAATTACCATAATCAATTATTTTAATTCATTTTTCAGGGCAAACTCACACTTTTTTATGAAAATACCAAATTGGTTGGAAAGAGAGAAACTGTCAATTTGAGTGTTTTGAGACACGAATAGTGTTTTTTCATATATATGATTTCTAAAACAACAAAATTAATTTGTTGAGCATGGTTTAATATTTAATCAGTATTAAAAATGTAATCTATAACTAGAAATTCAATAATAGCTGTAATTATATGTTATTTTGTTGTTAATCAATAAAATAAAGTTTCGTATATTTGTTGCTTAAGGCAACTTTATTTGTGTTTTTTCGTACTATATAATCGATTGATTGAAGTTTTAGAAGGTGCAGAATTAATTATTTGAATAAAAAAAACGAAAAACATTATATTAATTATGATTAATAGGTTTAATAGGTATATAATAAAAATTATTGTACTCTTTTTTTTGTTTTTATTTATAAGTAAAAGTGGCTACTCACAATGCATACATTATATAAATTTATATGATACATGGGGAGATGGTTGGACAGGAGGAAGTGTAACCGTAACTGTAAATGGTGTTCCTGTCTTAACAAATATTACTTGTGCTTCTACAGGACCTGATGCCTTTTCTTTTTTAGCCTCAACAGGTGATGCTATTCAAGTAACATTCTCAGCAGGTTCTTATCCAGGAGAAAATTACTTTGATATTTTTGAAGGAAATGGCGTAGCCATAGCTTCTGGTTATTTTCCCAACTCTAGTGGTACTTGGAATGGTGTTGGTGCTTGCCCCATACCTACAAATGCTTGTTCAGGAACAATTTATGATACTGGTGGTGCAGGAGGTAATTACAGTAATAATGAAAATTATCTAAAAACGTACTGCTCTAATGCTGGGAATTGTATTTCTATTACTTTTAATAGCTTTGATGTAGAATATGGTTATGATTTTTTAACTATTTATGATGGACCAGGCATGACGAGTGCTAGTATGGGAGATTATACAGGAACCTCATTAAACGGAGTTACTTTCACATCTTTAACAGGCTGTTTAACTTTACTTTTTACTTCTGATGGGAGTACAACCTCATCAGGCTGGAATGCAACCATTAGTTGTGCGGCTTGCCCAGCAGTTGGTCCCTGCGGGAATCCACAAAATAATGATTATTGTTCGGATCCTGCTGTGTTAACTTCGGGAGGTCTAGGGTGGTCTAGCTCTACAACATCTATATTCACACCCGATCAAACTCAATTAGGTAGTGATTATTTTGGTGTATTTTGTGGCTCAATCGAGAATAACTCTTGGTATCAGTTTACCGCAACTTCAACAACAGCAACTTTCAACTTCAATTCAATTACTGGTTGTACAGATGGTGTACAAGCTCAGGTATTTAGTGTTACTACTAATGCTAGTGGATGTTGTGTTGGATTTACACCTGTGTCTAATTGTTATAGTCCTGGTAACACGAGTACAGGAAGTGTTTCTGCTACAGGTCTTACAGTAGGTAATACTTATATTTTAATGGTTGATGGTTTTGCTGGTGCAACATGTAATTTTAATGTAAGTAATTGGACTGCAACTGGTGTGCTTCCTGTTACTTTAACTAATTTTAGTGGTTATAAGTATAAAGGAGGCAATAAATTAGTTTGGACAACCGCAAGTGAAATAAACAATGATTTTTTTATTTTACAAAAATCGGCTAATGCTAAAAACTATGTAGATGTTGGTATTATTGATGGTCATGGTAACTCTAATGTAGTTAATAATTATGAATATTTTGATTATTCACCTTTCTCAAATATTACTTACTATCGTTTAAAACAATTCGATTTTGATGGAGCTTATCAATACTCTAAAATTATAGCACTTAAAGCTAATAATGATTTCGATATTAAAATATATCCTAACCCAGCAATAAATAAATTATTTTTTGACGTAAGTGATAGTTACAATGAAACTTACACGATTTTATATTCAAATGTGTTAGGCAATATGTTTAAAGAGCAGGTTGAAATAAGTAAAGGAACAAATACTTACGAACTACAGAAATTTAATAATTTAACAAGTGGTCTTTACTTTATTCAGATATTAAATAAAAATCATGAAGTAATAAAGATTCAAAAAATAGTTAAGGAATAAAATACTAATGCGATTCCTCTCTACTTTCTTTATTAAATAACAATATTGCTATTATTAAACCAAAAATAATAGTTGCCATACATATTGCTTGAAATATACCTCCGTTACCTGCGCCGCGCCGGTGACCTTGGCCTCCACCAGTAGCCCCGCCGCGTCACCGCCGTTGCCCTCTGCAAGCCCCAGGTTCGCCTCGCGTCGCTGCGCCGCTGCTGCGCCCTGGCCCGCCGCAGCGCCATGCCTGGCCTCGTCGCTCTCAACACGCAGCTCGATGCTCGAA
>CAZVEW010000166.1:0-1188 GCA_964625955.1 uncultured Vicingus sp.
TTTTTGGTATTAAAAATAAGTGTTGGTGTAGTTTTATCGAATACTTGAAGCTGCTTTGGTAGCCTTAAATTTAAATCTAATACCAAACGTAAAGGATTTTTCCCTTTTATCAATCTAACCGTTAGTGCAGGGTTGTCGTTTAGAGCTGTATTTGTGCCCACTAAAATGGCTTGTTCTTCGCTTCGCCATTGGTGTACCAGTTTTTTTGATTCGGCAGATGTTATCCAATTATCTACTTTATTATTGTATGCTTTATTGTTGCGTGCTACATCAATAAAACCATCTTTTGTGGCAGCCCATTTTAAAATAATGTAAGGTCTTTTTTTATTATGAAAAGTAAAAAAACGTTTATTTAAAGCTAACGATTCTTTTGCTAAAACACCAACAATAACTTCAATGCCTGCATTTCTCATTTTTTGCACACCTTTTCCTGCCACTTGGCTAAAAGTATCAATGCAACCAATAACAACTTTTGGTATTTGATGTTTAATAATTAAATTGGAGCAAGGTGGGGTTTTACCAAAATGTGCACAAGGTTCTAAATTTACATAAAGTGTGCTTTTTATTAACAAAGCTTTGTTTTTTACTGCATTTATAGCATTTACCTCTGCATGGGCTTTGCCGTATTTTTGATGATACCCTTTGCCAATAACTTCATTTTTATAAACAATAACACAACCTACCATTGGATTGGGGGCAACATTTCTTAACCCTTTTTTTGCTAAAGTAAGGCAATGCTGCATGTATTTTTCTGTTAATGTCATGGATTGTAAAAGTATTATTTTTTTTACATTTTCATAGATAATCTACCATATTGATTATGAGCTATTTATATTTAATTTGTAATTCTTTTAATAATAAATGTATATACATTAAATGTTTTTGTATATATTTGCATTGTCAAATTATTACAATGAAAATAGAAGAAGAAATAAAGCAAGCAAAATTCTCGTCTGAGTTTCAGAAAGCCGTAATTAATATTTTATATACCAGCCATTGGTTAGCAGCAGAAAACGCTAAATTTCTAAAACCCTTTAAAATTAGTCAGCAGCAATACAACGTATTACGAATATTAAAAGGACAGGGAGATAAAGCCATTTCTGTAAATAATATTATGAGCAGAATGATGGATAAGATGTCGAACGCAAGTAGGTTGGTGGAAAAATTGAGACAAAAAAAATTAATAGA
>CAZVEW010000166.1:1288-6372 GCA_964625955.1 uncultured Vicingus sp.
TAAAAATAATGGAAAATTTTTGGAATTTAAGATATAAACAAGATGAATTTGCTTATGGCAAAGAGCCGAATGTGTATTTTAAAAATGCCATAGCTAAATTAAATTTATCGGGTAAAATATTACTGCCTGCCGAAGGTGAAGGCAGAAATGCAATTTATGCCGCAAAAAAAGGATGGCAAGTATTGGCTTTTGATACCAGTAAAGAAGGGAAAAATAAAGCATTAACATTAGCAAAAAATGAGCATGTAAAAATTAAATACAAAGTAGGCGAATTGGATAGTTTAAATTTAGCAAAAAACAGTTTCGATGCCATTGCTTTAATTTATGCACATTTTCCTACAAAAGTAAGACCACAACTACATCAACAACTAGTCGAATTGCTTAAACCGAATGGTTACTTAATTTTAGAAGGATTTAGTAAAAATCATTTGGCATACAGAGCTAAAAATCCAAATGTTGGAGGTCCTGATAGCTTAGAAATGTTATTTTCTAAAACTGACATTCTTAACGATTTTAAAGCCTTAAAAATTATTGAAATAGCAGAAACCCAAATTCAGTTAAACGAAGGTAGATTTCATAATGGAGTAGGGAGTGTAATAAGATTTATCGGACAAAAATGAATGTAATTTAAGAAGATAAGATATAAAAATAAAATTTTTTAAACAAATATATGTATATACATATAATGTAATAACAATTAATTATAAACTAAAATTTAAGATAATGAAAACAAAAGTAGAAATGATTACAAGAATTTTATTAGGATTATTATTGGTAGTATTTGGATTAAACAAATTTTTACAATTTATGCCAATGCCTCCAATGCCAGCACAAGCGAGTGCATTTATGATGGCTTTAATGGCAACAGGGTATTTTTTTCCTTTTTTAGCCATATCAGAAATGGTAATAGGATTATTATTTATCGTTAAAAAAACAAAGCTATTGGCAATAGTAATGTTAGCCCCAATTACCATTAATATTTTATTATTCCATATTGCTTTAGATATTGCAGGAATAGGTGGGGCAGTATTAGTTGCTATTTTGCACATCGTTATTATTATAATGAATAAAGAAAAATTATTATTTTTATTAGGAGGAGGTAAATAATGGCTATAAAAATTACACCTAAAAAGCAGCAAGCAAAAGGAGCATTTGCTGGTGGAGCAATTTTAGAAAATAAACCTATTGGTTTTCCTCAAGATGGAGGAGAACAAAAACCTTACGCTAATTTATTTTATTGGGCAAATGCTTGGTCGGATAATGGCGGATTAATTGCAGAACATTCACACAAAATGTTTGAAATTATGTCGTTTGTAATTGCAGGAGAAATTCAGCATTACGACAGTAAATTTGATAGGTGGCTATCTTTAAGTAAAGGCGATGCACAAATTATTCGTGCAGGAAACGGAATAACGCATGCCGAACGATTAATGAAAGGAGGAAGGATGTTTCAAATTTGGTTTGATCCCAATATTAGCAAAACCATGAATCAGCCAGCTACATACAACGATTATAAATCTGCTGATATGAAATATTACAAAGAAAATGACATTTCAATAAAAAATTATATCGGAAATGGAGGCCCCGTAAAAATGCTTAGCGAAGGGGTAGAAATTAATGAATATATCTTTCCAAAAGGAAAACATCAATTAAAATTAAAGGAAAATAAAATTTATTCTTTTTACTTAATAAAAGGAGATGTAACATTAAATAAAACCAAAATTTTAGCAGACGATTTTATTAAAATTGAAGATGAAAAAGAACTTAATTTTGAGGTAGCATCAAAAACAACATTGTTTTGTATTACTGTTCCACAAAAACTATCTTATAAAACATATTTAGCATTAAACAATCATTAAAATAAAAAAAATGGAAGTAATCAATTTAATTAAAGAACGTTTTAGTCCGTATAAATTTACAGACCAAAAAATTACAGCAAAAGATTTAAATACTTTATTTGAAGCAGCAGGAAAAGCAGCTTCGGCATTTAACGAACAACCTTGGCGGTTTATTTATGCTTTACGCGAAGATGAACAACAGTTTAAAACAATACACGAATGTTTGGTAGCAGGAAATAAAGAGTGGACAGCAAATGCCGCAGCTTTAATAATAACAGTGGTAAGTAAAAAATTTGCTAAAAACGGCAATAAAAATACAGTTCGAAAACACGATTTAGGATTGGCAGTAGGCAATTTAACGGTTCAGGCTTCAGCGATGGGCATTCATTTGCATCAAATGGCAGGAATTATACCCCAAAATGCCATCAATAAATTAAAAATACCAACAGGATTTGAACCAGTAACAGCAATAGCTTTAGGTTATTATGAGGGAAATGATGGCGTAAAAGAAAGAAAAAAGGTAGGTGAAATTGCTTTTCAAGGACATTGGAAATAATTTGGGGTTAACTTTTTTTTTAAGTATTTATACTTAGGAGAAGACCAGCTAAATACTTATACATATTTACTTGTTTTTACTCTTTTAGGTACTTCAATATAATAATAGCTTTACATAAATTCTTTTAATAACTAAAATTGAATAGGATGGCTACTAAGTATTTTTTTCTAATGAGTGTTTTTTTTATAACAATTTCTAATGTGTTTACACAAAATGTTTCTATTAACAATACAGGAGCAGCAGCAAATACTAACGCGATGTTAGATATAGATGATACCACCAACACCAAGGGAATATTAATTCCTAGAATTACCGAAGCACAAAGAACAGCCATGGCCTTAACTACTACGGATCAAGGCTTAATGGTTTTTCAAGAAAATGTTGATACTGGGTATTGGTTTTGGAATGGTATTATTTGGGAAAAAATGGGTACATCTGATAATGCATTTGGTCAAATGGATTACCATACGAGTATGGCGGATACTGTTATTATATCTGCTGTGGGTACATTTTATAAAATTCCTCAATTATCTGCTGGAGTTTTGCAACATGTTTTCTATTCCTCTGGTAGTCTGATTATAGAAAAAAAAGGATATTATTTAATGACATATGCGCTTAGTGGGTATTCTACAAATACGCAAGAAAATTTTGAAACGGCTTTTGTGGTAAATGGCGTGCCCAATCTTTCATCTGAAATAGAACAAAGATTTGCTGATGAATCTCAGAAAGAATCATCTACAGCAGGTCAGTGTCTTATGCTTTTAAATAAAGGAGATGTTGTTACAATAGCCGTAAAATCCGATGTTACAAGTAGTGATTTTGTGGCGACACATGGAAGTGTTACGGTAGTATCAATAAATTAATTCTTTTATTATGATTAAATATATCAAATATGCTACATTTATTTACTTTCTACTAATCGTAAAATCGTTTAACGCTCAAGCCATTACAAATATTAGTAACAATGCTTTTATAAATATAAGTAATAGTGCTTATTACGTTATAGATAACGACAATGCTAATGCACTAATAACATCAGGCACAGGGGGTAATATTATATCTGAGGGAGAAAATAATTTATTAAAATGGAATATTTCTACAGCAACAGGTGTATTAACAATACCTTGGACAACAAATAGCAAGGTGAAAATACCGTTAACAATAAATAAAACATCTGCAGGTGCTGGATTAGGTAACTTACTCTTATCAACCTATGAAACAACAGATTTAAATACACCACTACCAGCAGGGGTTACAAATTTAAACTCTGTTTCTGGTGGTCCATTATTTGTTGTCGACCGATTTTGGCATATTGCCGCGACTAATTATACTACCAAACCAGATGTAACACTAACCATAAACTATAATTCTGCAGCAAATGAAATTGGAGGAACAAATACGATTACACCTTCAAATTTACTAGCACAAAGATTTAATACAGTAATAAATCAATGGGAAGCAAGTAAATTATTTGGTGTAAATGATGCTTTAAATAATAGAGTTATCTCTATTGTTGTACCTTCGTCTGATTTTTTTAATGATTGGACTTTGGTAGATGCAATAGCACCACTTCCAGTTAAATTGCTGGAATTTAAAGTGTTATGTGAAAGATCTGGTTCACTTATTAAATGGACAACAGCATCAGAAATTAATAATGACTATTTTATTATTCAGAAAAGTACTGATGCTATCAATTACTTGGATATAAAGACAATTAAAGGTGCAGGAAATAGTAATAACCTACAAAGTTATGCAGTTACCTATCAACCTTCTTCCAACGAAAATAATTATTATAGGTTAAAACAAGTTGATTTTGACGGAAATAGTGAAGTTTTTAACCCTGTTTCAAAAACCTGCATTTCAAATAATATCAATGTAGATGCTGTCTTTTTATCATCCAATAAAGCAAATATTGTAGTTAATTCATCAGCAAATAAACTTTTAGTATTTCGTTTGTTTAATTCTAGTGGTAAACTAATTTTTCAAAAAGACAAGAATATTACAGTAGGTATTAACAATATTGATATATCTGGCTTTAGTATCGCTAGTGGTATATATATGTTATCAATTGTTGGTGAAAACTTTCAATATAGCAAAAAAGTTATTAGTTTCTCAAATCAATGGTAAAAATTAATCCTTTGTTAGTTGATTAATAATTTCTTCTTTAGATTTAATGTTAGTATAAAAACTTAATATTTTATCCAATACTTCATCTACCATTGTGTCGGGGCAAGAAGCTCCGCTGGTTAATATAATTTTTAAAGGATTTTTCTTGGGTAAATAACTTTTAGTTTTTAGTTTGATTTTATTATGAAAATTATAATGGTTTATCGTTTTTTTTGATTCAATTTCGGCTGCAGAATTAATAAAATAAGTAGGTAATTTTTTTTCACATAACTCAACAATATGAGAGGTGTTAGAACTATTGTAACCACCAACAACAATGGCTAAATCGGCATTTTCCTCTAATAATCCAACAGTTGCTTGTTGGTTGTCGTTGGTAGCATAGCATAAAGTATCTCGCGTATCGGCAAAATGATTTTCTATATTTTCTATGCCAAATTTCTTAATCATGGTGTTTTTTAAGCAATCTGCTATTTCTTGGGTTTCTGTTGCCAACATGGTTGTTTGGTTTACAACACCTATTTTTAGTAAATCTTTGTCTAAGTTAAAATCTTTAGAGAATCTAT
>CAZVEW010000167.1:0-1940 GCA_964625955.1 uncultured Vicingus sp.
TAATTTTCTATCTGCCATATTGGCTAATTCTTCGTTGTGTGTAACAATTACAAAAGTTTGGTTAAGTTCGTCTCTTAATTTAAAAAACAACTTATGAAGTTCTTTAGCTGAATCTGAATCTAGATTACCAGAAGGTTCATCGGCCAAAATTACTGCTGGGTGATTAATTAAAGCCCTACAAACTGCTACTCTTTGCTGCTCTCCACCAGAAAGTTCTGATGGTTTATGATGTATTCTATCTTTAAGCCCTAAAGAAGTTAATAATGATAAGGCTTTTTTTTCTGCTTCAACTTTTGGCATTTTATTAATAAATGCTGGGATACAAACGTTTTCTAAAGCTGTAAATTCGGGCAACAAATGATGAAATTGAAAAACAAAACCGATATTTTTATTCCTAAACAGCGATAAATCTTTATCATTTAACAAAGAAGTATCCATATTATTTATCTTAACACAGCCTTTACTTGCTCTATCTAAAGTACCAATAATTTGCAATAAAGTAGATTTTCCTACGCCAGATGCACCAACAATAGAAATTAATTCTCCCTTATTTATTTGTAAATCAACCCCTTTTAAAACTTCTAAGTCTCCAAAAGATTTATGTATATTTTCAATTTTAATCATCTAAAAAAATAAAAAGCTAAAATAGTTAATATTTGTTGAAAAGATGATGTTGGTAAACCAAATAAAACTACTACTTTTGATTGAAATTTAGAAAAACATAAAAAATGAACATACACGAATATCAAGGAAAATCATTATTAAAAGGCTATGGCGTTGCTATTCAAGAAGGATTTGTAGCTGATACACCTGAGCAAGCAATAGTTGTTGCTAAACAATTACAATCCGAAACAGGTACGGAATGGTTTGTGGTAAAGGCCCAAATTCATGCTGGAGGCAGAGGTAAAGGAACTATTACAGAAACAGGTGCTCATGGTGTAGTTTTGGCTAAAGGTTTAGACAAGGTGGAAGCAATTGCCAAAGACATTTTAGGCGGCACTTTGGTTACCAAACAAACAGGAAAAAAAGGAAAAAAAGTAAGCAAAGTTTTAATAGGTCAAGATGTTTACTATCCCGGAGAAGCAGAAACGGAAGAATTTTATATGTCTGTTTTAATGAACAGAGAAACTAGCAGAAATATTATCATGTACTCTGTAGAAGGAGGCATGGATATTGAATCCGTAGCTGAAAACACACCAGAACTAATTTTTAAAGAAGAAATTGACCCTAAAATTGGTTTACAAGGATTTCAAGCTCGAAGAATTGCCTTTAATTTGGGCTTATCAGGCATGGCTTTTAAACAAATGACAAAATTTGTTTTTGCATTATATGCCGCTTATGAAGGTACAGATGCCGCTATGTTTGAAATAAACCCTGTTTTAAAAACATCTGACAATAAAATTATTGCCGTAGATTGTAAAGTAAATATTAATGATAGTGCTTTGTTTAGGCATAAAGACATTGCCGCAATGCACGACCCAACAGAAGACAATCCAATTGAATTAGAAGCAAAAAAAGCTGGTTTAAATTATGTTGATTTAGATGGAAATGTAGGCTGCATGGTTAACGGTGCTGGATTGGCTATGGCAACAATGGATATTATTAAACTTTCTGGTGGAGAACCTGCTAACTTTTTAGATGTTGGAGGAACTGCCGATGCGGAAAGAGTTGAGAAAGCATTTAGAATGATTTTAAAAGACCCTAACGTTAAGGCCATTTTGGTGAATATCTTTGGCGGCATTGTTAGGTGCGATAGGGTTGCTCAAGGAGTAGTTGATGCTTATAAAAACATTGGGGACATACCTGTACCAATTATTGTTCGTTTACAAGGAACTAATGCAGAAGAAGCTAAAAAATTAATTGATGAATCTGGTTTAAAAGTTCATTCTGCTGTTTTATTAAAAGAAGCTGCACAAAAAGTAAGCGAAGTTTTGGCTTAA
>CAZVEW010000167.1:2040-6258 GCA_964625955.1 uncultured Vicingus sp.
TTCTGCTGTTTTATTAAAAGAAGCTGCACAAAAAGTAAGCGAAGTTTTGGCTTAAGAATCTATGTTTCTTCGTTATTGACTGCACTTAATTACAAGCTATTATTCTTTTATAAAAGATTTCTTTACTAAATGCGTTTCTGTTTAGCTAAAACTTTTGACTATACAAATATAAAAATAGAGGGACATTTTTTGTCCCTCTATTTTATATGATTTTTAACCTTGAAAGAAAGTTACTTAAAACCTGGTATTTTCTTCATCATAAAAGAAAAAACAGCAGAATTTACCATTCCTAAAAAAAGTAAAGCAAAAAAAGTATATGATGCTTGAGAATAGGGAGTGTACATAGCATTCATCCCCTGAATATTATTAATAATAGATTTTTTTACTTCAGCTACTCCTTTTTCTTTTATTAATTCTGGTAACATTTCAGCATATTTCCTCAAAATCTCTGCTTTTTTAATACTAAAAAACTCTGTATCGATATTTGCATAATAAAAGTAAGTTATAGCACCTACTATTAAAGCAAAATAAGCAGCAGAACGTGCTCCAGTTTTAAAATCTATCGTTAAAGTGGGTTTAATTTCAGGCTTATTAATTCTATTAAATCTAATTCCTAAAAAAACAGTAGTTAAGACAAGCAACATGTATGCATATCTTATGTATTCTTCCATATCGCCATGTTGTACACCTAAAGAAAACACAACCAACTTAATTATTAGTGCAATTAATGCAAAAAAAACAGCTATTTGAAATACATTTCTTTTCATGACATTAACATAATATCATCACTAGTCGATTTTAGTAGTGAATTAAAGTTTTATTAACTATTCATTGACATTAAAAACTCCTCATTATTCAGTGTTTGTCCCATTCTATCTCTTAAGAATTCCATAGCTTCAACAGGATTCATATCTGCAATATAATTTCTTAAAATCCACATTCGTTGTGTTACATCGCTACCTAACAATAAATCTTCTCTACGTGTGCTAGATGAGGTAATATCTATGGCTGGGTAAATTCTTCGGTTAGAGATTTTTCTATCTAATTGAAGTTCCATGTTCCCCGTACCTTTAAATTCTTCAAAGATTACTTCGTCCATTTTAGAACCTGTTTCGGTTAATGCTGTTGCAATAATTGTTAAAGAGCCTCCACCTTCAATTTTACGAGCTGCCCCAAAAAATCTTTTTGGTTTATGTAAAGCGTTAGCATCAACACCACCTGAAAGAACCTTACCAGATGAGGGAGAAACAGTGTTATAAGCCCTAGCTAAACGGGTTATCGAATCTAAAAGAATAACAACATCATGTCCGCATTCGACCATTCTTTTGGCTTTTTCTAAAACAAGATTAGCTAATTTAACGTGTTTATCGGCAGGTTCATCAAAGGTAGATGCAACAACCTCTGCATCTACATTACGAGCCATGTCGGTAACCTCTTCAGGCCTTTCATCAATTAATAAAATCATCATATATACTTCAGGATGATTTTCAGCAATGGCATTAGCAATATCTTTTAACAAAGTAGTTTTACCTGTTTTGGGCTGGGCAACAATCATTCCTCTTTGTCCCTTACCAATTGGCGTAAATAAATCTATAACTCTTGTTGATAACAAACTTTTTGAATTACTAATAAGGTTTAATTTTTCTCTAGGAAAAATTGGGGTTAAATATTTAAAAGGAACTCTATCTCTTACCACAGAAGGTTCTCTGTTATTTATCGATTCTACCTTAATTAATGGGAAAAATTTCTCTCCAACTTTTGGAGGTCTAACACTTCCCCTAACGGTATCACCTGTTTTTAAGCCAAATAGTTTAATTTGAGATTGAGATACGTAAACGTCATCAGGAGAGTTTAAGTAATTATAATCTGAAGAACGTAAAAACCCATAACCATCGGGCATAATCTCTAAAACTCCTTCGCTAACAACAATTCCATCAAAATTAAAGCCATGGTCTTCTGGTTTATTCTGCTGTTGATTGTTATTGGGTTTATTAACTTGTTGCTTTTCTACATTTTCATGAACAGGTCTTTTTGGCTTGTTTTCTTTAGATTTAGGAGGAGTAGCATGGTTGGTATTTTTATTTTCTGTGTTTATTGTTTGAGGTGTTGCTATTTTTTTAGTTGGATTATTTTGAGTTTTTACAGGCTTGTTTACAGGTTTTTCTTGAGCATTATCATGCTGAGTTTCATTATTGGTATGTTGGTTTTCCATTGTTGGCTGTCTAAATAAATCTGGCTTAGCAGCAGGCATTCTTTTTCTTTTAGGTTTAGATGTAGCTCCATTAGAGGATCCCGCAGGAATACGCTTTTTTTGAGGTTTTTCTTTTACTACTTCTTTTGGGGGATTAATAGCTTGTTGATCTAAAATTTGATAAATCAAGTCTTCTTTTTTGAGTTTTTCTGCTTTCTTAATTTCTAATTTTTTTGCAATTTCTTTTAGTTCTCCAACTAACTTTTTGTTTAATTCAATAATGTCGTACATATAGTATCGTGTATAAATTTTATTTTTTATCTATTTTAATCTAATTTTTATAGATTGATTTATGAGGAATAGTAAATAGTTTATATTTAACAATGCTCTTTTAAGGTGTAGGTAGCTATTTATTAATAATTATTATAGTGTTTGTAATTTGTTTTAACAACCTATCAGGAATCTGATGGTACAATAGTACGAATAAAATTTATAATGTAAGGTATAAGGTATATATTTTTTATAATTTCCTGTGTGGATGTTTTTCTAGTTGTGGTTACAAAATCTTTTTAATTAATCGTAATCGATGAGAATAATTGTTACTATCAACATTAAAAATTCCTTGATGGTCAATTTTATCAATCCTAACTTTTCCTGAAGCGTGTATAATTCGGTTATTTTCTAGCATAATACCAACATGAATAATGTTTCCTTCGACATTGTCGAAAAAAGCCAAATCGCCACTTTCCGATTCTTCAATAAAACTAAGTGTTTGCCCAATTTCTGCTTGTTGAGCCGCATTTCTAGGTAAGTTAATTCCGTTTAATTTATATATAATTTGGGTAAATCCTGAACAATCTATTCCGAAAGGAGAACGCCCCCCCCAAAGGTAAGGGGCATTTAAAAATAGGTAAGCATTTTCGGCAATTTTGTTTTTATTAATGGTTGGTTTTGATTTAATAACACTTCCTTCATATCCAAAAGATAAATTTGCAAAATGAAAGTTGTTCTTTTTAAAATGAGGCAAGCTGCTGCCTAAAACAATTGGTGTTAATTCTTTGGTTTTGGTATTTTTAACAACGCTTACAACATCGTTACATAAAACTAAAGGAGAGGAGTTAATGGCATTAAACTCCTCTTCTAAAATAGTTGTAAATTGTTTAGTATCTATCCAACAATCATAATTATCGGGTACTGTTTTAATTCTTGACCAATTGCCTTTTTTTTCTTCATAAACTTTAATAATATCGCCAAAAAGCAGCTGTGTAACCATCTCGCTAGTATCAGCTGGTTCTAATCTGCAAGGCACAACGCTTAAATGACAAATACCGTATTTCATATTACAAATGTAGAATTATGGATGCAGAATTATGAATTATTTTTTTACTAAGTATTTTTTTGTTCCTATTTCTAATTTAGCTTTCTGAATTCATCACTCAATATTCTCAATTATTATAGCTGATGCACCACCACCACCGTTACAAATTGCAGCACCGCCATATTTCCCATTATTTTGTTTTAAAACATTAATTAGTGTTACCACCACTCTAGATCCAGAGTTGCCTAATGGGTGACCTAATGCTACCGCACCACCGTTAACATCTACTTTTTCTGGATTTAAGCCGAGTGCTTTTGTATTTGCCAAACCAACTACAGCAAATGCTTGATTTAATTCCCAATAATCAATATCGGCAATGGTTAAGTTGGCTTTTTTTAATGCTTTAGGAATTGCTAATGAAGGGGCTGTTGTAAACCATTCAGAATCTTGTGCTGCATCGGCACAACTTATTACTTTTGCAATGGCTTTTAAACCTAATGCTTCCATTTTTTCTTTACTCATTAAAATTAAAGCAGAAGCACCATCATTTAAAGTAGAGGCATTTGCTGCGGTAACTGTTCCTTCTTTATCGAATGCAGGACGTAGTGCTGGTATTTTTTCTATTTTAACATTGGTAAATTCTTCATCAGTATCAACAATTATGGCATCGCCCCTACGTTGAGGTACTTCAACAGGAATAACTTCTTCT
>CAZVEW010000168.1:0-6133 GCA_964625955.1 uncultured Vicingus sp.
GGCATCTAATGCAGCCATACAACCAGTTCCTGCGGCAGTAATTGCTTGTCGGTAAGTTTTATCGGCAGCATCGCCAGCAACAAAAACTCCTGCAACATTTGTTTTGGCTGTTCCTGCAACATTTTTAATGTAACCCACCTCGTCCATATCAATATAAGGTTTAAAAATATCGGTATTTGGTTGATGACCAATGGCTACAAAAAATCCTGTGCAAGGAATTATTGTTTCCTCTCCTGTTTTGTTATTTTTTACTTTTGCACCTGTTACCAAATCATTTTCGCCTAAAACTTCAACGGTATTGTTGTTAAACATAATTTCGATATTTGGTGTATTTTTTACTCTTTCTGCCATAATTTTAGATGCTCTAAATTCATCTCTACGTACAATCATGGTTACTTTTTTACAAATATTTGAAAGGTAATGTGCTTCTTCGCAGGCAGAATCTCCAGCTCCAACAATAACAGTTTCTTGTCCCTTGTAAAAGAACCCATCGCAAACAGCACATGCCGATACACCTCCACCAAGTGCTAAATATTTTTGTTCGGAAGGTAAGCCTAAATATTTGGCTGAAGCTCCTGTAGAAATAATTACTGTTTCGCAATGAATTTCTGTTGTTTCGTTAACCCAAACTTTGTGTATATTTCCTGAAAAATCTACTTTAGCAACCCAACCATCTCTAACATCTGTACCAAATCTTTCTGCTTGTTGTTGCAAACCTATCATCATTTCTGGACCAGTAATTCCTACGGGGTTTCCAGGAAAATTTTCTACTTCGTTGGTGGTTGTTAGCTGACCTCCGGGCTGCATTCCTTGGTATAAAACAGGTTTCATATTGGCTCGTGCAGCATAAATTGCAGCGGTATATCCCGAAGGACCAGAGCCTATAATTAAACATTTAATTTTTTCGATTTCTTCTTTCATTTTGTCATTTTTTTAGTGCTTCAAAATTACGTTTAATTCGTACAGTTATCAAAAAGATATAGTAATTATAAATCGACAGCTACTAGTGTATCATAAGTAACGCCATAACCGCCCCAAATTCCTAATCCGCCATTAATATTTGTTTTTATTGTTGATGGAGCTGCAAACGGATTTCCATTGTTGTAAGCTGCTGTTTCAAAAGAATTCCAAAATAAAAAATGTGGTCTATCTATGCTACAAAATTTAATAATAATGGTATCGCCTTGTTGGTAATATTCTGAGGTTGAGGCTAAATCGTCTGGTGCTTGAGAATTTGGTTCTTGTCCTCTAAAAAAGAAACCATCAAAGGTTAATCCGTTGATAAATGTATCGTCAAAAACAGAACCAAAAACGGGAATAAATCTGGCATCTTTTCCTTTACGTAGTGTAAAAACTCGGTAAGCATTTCCTGTTGCGGGAGGGTCGGACAAGGTAAACCATAAATAACCAAAGTTGGTAAAACCCGGTTGGTCTTTATACCAATATTTGTCCATTCTTACCAAAGGAGGAATTTGAGTGTTTGCAGTAAGTTGTTTTCCTAAGGCATTAATGGTTAAATTGTAAGTACTACCCACTTTACCAAATATGGTGGTATCTAAGGTGGTGTATAAACAAAATCCGAACGATTGTAAATTGCTTAATGATACGCCTATTAATTCTGCTATGCTTGGCAAAAGAGAATCGGGGAGTTGGCTGGTACAAAGTTCTGTTAATTGAACCGTGTTTGTTCCATCGCCCACCGTAACATTGGCATTGTGCACAAATAAATTCTGTAAAGTGGTAATGTCGGTGGGGTCAAAATAGCCTATGGTTGTTGTTAAAATAACAAAAGGAGGCTGGTTTTGTTCTATGCTTCCTTCTACAACCATTTTTTTTTCGCTATCGGGTAAATTAATGTCTATATTTTTTTCGCATGAAAAAAGTAAGATGCTTAAGCTAAAAAGCCAAAAAATATTTATGTGTTTTAGTTTCATCTTGATTTAATTTTAAAAGCTAAAGTTCCATGTAATGGAAGGTATTATGCCAAATAGCGATACTTGTTTTGCTTGCACATCTAATGTTCCGCTGTAAATACTTCCTTGATTAGCAAAATAAATAAAATAAGGGTTTTTTCTATTGTAAGCATTATATATGGATAAATTCCAGCTCGATTTAAATTTTTTTCTTTCTTTTCCTTTAAAGGTTAAGGATAAATCTAAACGATGAAAAGCATCTATTCTATAAGAGTTACGTGCACCATATTCGTTAACCACCTGCCCTTGAATTGTATATCTTGAAATAGGTAAAGTTAAAGCATTGCCTGTTGCATAAACCCATGTTGCTCCTAGCGAAAATCTTTTAGAAATATCATAAATTAAAACAATAGAAGCATCGTGTCTTCTATCGTAACGAGCATAAAATTTTTTTCCATTATTTAATTCATCAAACTGTTTTTGGGTGTAAGAAAGGGTATAACCTATCCAACCATTAAATTTTCCGAAGCGTTTTTTAAGAAAAAATTCGGCTCCGTACGACCAACCTCTGCCAAAAGTAAAATTATTATCTACATTAGTGCCTGCATTATTTTCTGGCAAAGTACCATCTTTATATTCTATTTGATTATCCATGGTTTTGTAGTATAATTCTACGGAAGTTTCGAACTTATTATCTTTAAAATTTCTAAAATAACCAAGGTCATATTGTCTGCCTATTTGAGGTTTAACTTTGTCGGAGCTTGGCACCCAAACATCTGTTGGTAAAGACACAGAGGCAAAAGATGCCAGATGAATATATTGATAATTTTGGGTAAAAGATGCTTTTATTGATGAATTGTGTTTTAAATCGTATCTTAAAGTAAAACGTGGTTCTAAGCCTTGGTAAATTTTAACGTTTTCGCCTGTTTTATATATAATTGTATCTGTTGGATTGCCAAATTTATTTAAATTATAGCGTTTAAACGGACCTATTTGTTGAAATGCGGAGTAACGCAAGCCTGCATTAATCTTTAGTCTTTCATTAATATCCCAATCATCAGACAAATAAAAAGCAATATCGTTAGCGTAGTTGGTAATAATATCGCCAGTATTAAAGTTTACTTCGCCAGATTTTGCGGTAGCATTGCTGGGTACAAATTTATGGAAGATATAATTCATGCCAAATTTAACGTTATGAGAAATTGAGGGTAAGTAATTAAAATCTACTTTGGCATTCCAATCTCTGATTCCTGAAAATAATTTAAACTCAAATTTATCTTGTGTAAAATTAACTTCAAATTTATAATTAGAATAAATAATGGCTGAGTTCATGAATAGTTTGTCGTTAAACAAATGGTTCCATCGTAGTGTAGCAATGGAATTTCCCCAAGGAGTTCCCATAGAAAATCCATCATCGGAGTTTTTAAAAGAAAAAACATCTTTACCTAAATATCCACTTAAAAATAGCCTATCTTTTGAGGAGAAGATGTAATTAAATTTGGCATTTAAATCGTAAAAATAATAGTTACTTCCTTTGTATTTAGAAGAGGGTTTTATAAATGGTTGGGCTAACTCTCCAGCATAAGTTCTGCGTGCCGAGATAATAAAAGAGGAGGTATCTTTTTTTATGGGTCCTTGAATGGTTAACCGAGAAGAAATTAGTCCAATACCGCCATCAACTTTATATTTCTTCATGTTACCTTCGTTCATCGTAATATCGAGTACAGAAGCTAATCTTCCGCCATATTCTGCGGGCATTCCTCCTTTTATCAATTTCATACCTTTAATAGCATCGGCATTAAAAACAGAGAAAAATCCAAATAAATGAGAAGCGTTGTAAATTACGGCACCATCTAATAAAATTAAATTTTGGTCGGGACCACCACCACGCACATAAAAACCAGAGTTTCCTTCGCCAGCAGATTGAACACCAGGCAGTAATTGAATGGTTTTTAAGATATCTATTTCTCCAAAAAGAGCAGGCAATGCTTTTACTTTCTCTATGCCTAATTTTACGGTACTCATCTCAGCATCTTGGGTATTTTGGTCTTTTCTATTGCCAACAACTTCAAATTCTTTGGTAGTAATTACATCAGGTTCAATCTCTTGATTAATTTTAAGATTTTTGGTTAACGAAATAGGAATTGCTATGTTTTTATAACCAATGTAAGAAATTATTAAGGTGTAATTTCCTTGTGGAAGTGTAATGGAGTAGTAACCATAATTATTTGTTGTAGTTCCTTTTAGTAATTCTTTTACATAAACAGTTGCACCCACACTACTTTCTCCGGTGGTTTTGTCTTTAACATAGCCACTTACCGTGTATTTATTTTGACCAAATACAGATGTAAAGAAAAGTGTAAATACGAGTAAAAAAAATATTCTGTGCACTAAATTGATTTTTTTGTAAGTTTGTAAACTCAAATTTACTATTAAAATTGTATAGTAAATGTTAAAAGTTCGGGATGTAGCATAGTCCGGTTAATGTGCTGGTCTGGGGGACCAGAGATCGGAGGTTCGAATCCTCTCATCCCGACTTTAAATTAGTTTTTTCATTGCCATAATATAACCTAAATGTAATGCTTCATGCGTATTATTAAAAACAATGGCATCTTCAATATTGTTTAAAGTAAAATTAAAACTGGTAGGATAAGGTGTAAAATTTTTAAACTTAACTTGCTCATAATCTGTTGCTACTTTCTTACTCATGGCAAGTAACTGTTCTTTTATAAAATCTACTTCCTCTTGACTTACACTACAATTAACCTCGCTTCCTTTTTTATATTTATCGATAAAATTAGTATCAAAACACATTGGTAAATTAGCTAATTTATAACATAAAAGTTGTTGGGTAACGATAATGTGAGCTATATTCCAAATAATATTATTTTTAAACCCTTCTGGAATAGTATTTAACGCTTTGGTATTTAAATTTTCTATGGTTTTTAAAATATTATTTCGAGTTATATTTAAAATTTTAAAATGATTTTGCATACTTTTTAGTTTAATGAGACAAAAATACTTAATACAAAATTAAAAATAATCCTCAATTATTCATTCTCAATTAACTAAACTATCTTTGTAAAATGGATAACGAAAAACAATATAAAATTTTGGTAAAAACATCTTTTGGATTAGAAGATGTTTTAATTGAAGAGTTAAAAGAATTAGGCGTTACTGATTACGAAAAGGGAGTGCGTGCAGTAACTTTTTATGGCAATAAAGAAATGCTTTACAAAGCCAATATTTGGCTAAGAACTGCCAACCGTTTGCTGCTTCCTTTTAGAGAATTTACCATTAAAAATGATGAAGATTTATACCAAAAAATTAAAAATATTAGTTGGGAAGAAATCTTTGATGTTAAGCAAACTTTTGCCATAGATTCCACCATTTTTTCACCTTTATACAACCATTCAAAATACCCTGCTTTTAAAGCTAAAGATGCTATTGTTGACCGTTTTAGAGATAAATTTAACGAGCGACCAAATGTTGATACCGATAATCCTAATATTAGAATAAATTTACACATTGCTGCCGACAATAAATGCACGGTAAGTTTAGATAGCTCGGGCGACCCCTTGTTTAAAAGAGGGTATCGAGAAAGTAGAAGCTTAGCTCCTATTAAAGAAGATTTAGCTGCTGGAATGATTTTATTAAGTGGGTGGGATAAAAATTCAGCTTTTATAGATTTATTTTGTGGTTCAGGAACTTTGTTAATTGAAGCTGCTATGATTGCCTGCAATATTCCTCCTAATATTAATAGAGGAGTTTTTGGCTTTATGAATTGGAAAACTTTTGATGAAACACTTTTTGATAAAGTAGTTAACGAAGCTTTAGCTAAAGAAATAGATTTTGACCATCAAATTATTGGTGTAGATATTGACGCTCGTGTGATGGGAATGAGCCGTGCAAATATTGAAGCCGCAGGATTAACCGACAAAATTACCCTCTTTAAAAAAGATTTTGCCACTTTTAAAGCCCCCGATAAAAAAGGAGTTATTATTTCTAATCCTCCTTACGGAGAACGAATGGGTGAAAATGTAGATGAATTATACAAAGCTTTTGGCGATAATTTAAAAACCCAATACGATGGTTGGAATGCTTGGATAATTAGTTCAAATTTTGGCGCATTAAAAAAAGGACGACGAATGGTGCTAATATAGAATTTGTTGCTCGTGATACAAACAGTGATGGTATTAATGATCAAGTCGTTGGCCAAA
>CAZVEW010000169.1:0-6130 GCA_964625955.1 uncultured Vicingus sp.
GCAACCATTTTATTCCTTTAAACCATACCAACTCAATAGTACCACTATCATCTTGCAGGGTAGCTACCATTCTTTTGGCTCTTTTTTCGCCAATAATTTCTACAGCTATAATTTTCCCTTTAAGTTGAATATGGGTACTTTCGGTATTGATTTCTGCAATTTTATAAATTTTAGATTTATCAATATAACGAAAAGGATAATAGCTTAAAAGTTGACCAAAATTAAAAATACCTAACTCTTTTTTTAAAAGTTCGGCCCTTTTAGGTCCAACACCTTTAAGAAATTCTATTTTAGTATCTAAAAATTGGTTGAACATAAAGGGGAGTTCTAAAGGACTAAATTATTATTTTTTCTCCACAATTAAAATGTCCTTCGGGGCATTTCTTTTTTCCATGCAAACCACATGGGCGACAAGTCAGTTTTTCTTTTATTTCAATTATTGTTGAGTTGGTAGAAAGAGGTGTAAAACCAAACGAAGGAAGTGTAGAGCAAAAAAAAGCCGTTACAGGTGCATTTATTGCCGAAGCAATATGTAAAGGAGCCGAATCGTTAACGTAATTCATTTGTGCATTTTGCATTAATGCTGCTGATGCTAAAAAAGATAATTTACCTGCTAAATTTATAACATTTCTATTTTTTGTGTGTTTAGCAATTTCCTCGCAAGCAGTTTTATCACTTGCTCCTCCTAATAAATATATAGTGGTGTTATCTTTAATTTTTGATGCTAATGCTACCCATTTTTTTGCTGGTAATTGCTTGGTAAACCAAACAGAAGTTGGTGCAAAACATACATAATTATTGTTTTTATATTGTTCAACTGTTTTAAAATCTGCGTTGGTTGGATATAGCCGAGGCAATGCTGGTTGCAAATCGGTTAAATCTTTAATTAATTGATGATTTCGTTCTATTTCGTGTGTTCCATCTCCAATTTTATGCTTAAACTTTTTAGTAAAACAAAAGGATAAAGGGTTACTTTTAAAGCCTCTTTTTTCTTCTGCTCCAGAAAATGAAGTTATTAATCCGCTCGATGCAAATCGTTGTAAATTAATTACATAATTGTAATGGATAGCATGAATTTGTTTACTTAGGTTTCTTAAATTATCATATTTATTATTTTTTTTATCCCAAATTAAAACTTGGTTAATAATGGGGTGATTTGCCAATAAACTTTCATTACCTTTTCGCAATAAAAAATCTATTTGGCTGTTAGGAAAAAATGCTGCCAACTTTTCTACTATTGAAGTTGCTAAAATAACATCTCCGATAAAAGCAGTTTGTATGATGAGGAATTTTTTCAATTATAGATTTTTAAACAGCTACGTTGTATTCTCTTAAAGCATTGTTTAACGATGTTTTTAAATCGGTACTTGCTTTTCGTTTTCCAAGAATTAAAGCACAAGGTACGTTGTATTTTCCTGCTGAAAATTCTTTGGTATATGACCCCGGAATTACTACACTTCTTGCTGGCACTTCGCCTTTGTATTCAATAGGTTTTTCGCCACTAACATCAATTATTTTGGTAGATTTGGTTAGCACGACATTAGCCCCTAAAACAGCTTCTTTTTTTACCCTAACCCCTTCAACAACAATACATCTTGAGCCAATAAAACAGTTGTCTTCAATAATTACTGGAGCTGCTTGCAAAGGTTCTAAAACACCACCTATTCCTACCCCACCGCTTAAATGAACATTTTTTCCGATTTGAGCACACGAACCAACGGTTGCCCAAGTATCTACCATAGTACCTGCATCTACATAAGCACCAATATTTACATAAGATGGCATCATTATTACGCCTTTTGATAGGTATGCTCCATATCTTGCAACAGCATGAGGAACAACCCTTACACCTAACTCGGCATAATTTGTTTTTAATTTCATTTTGTCGTAAAATTCAAAAGGACCTACTTCTATGGTTTTCATTTTTCGGATAGGAAAATATAAAACAACTGCTTTTTTTACCCATTCATTTACTTGCCAAGAGCCATTTTTTGGTGAGGCAACCCTGATTTTTCCTTTATCTAAAAAATCAATCACTCTATTAATGGCTATAATTACTTCTTTATCTTTAAGTAATGCCCTATTTTCCCATGCTTTTTCTATAATATTTTGTAAATCTTGCATTTTTTAAGTTGTTGAATTTATTAAGTTTTCTAAAATAGCTGTAGTGCCTTCCCAAGTATAATTTTTAGTTACAAAAGTATAACCTTCTTCCGATATATGCTTACTCAACTGTATATTATTAAGCAAATTAATAATATGTGTGGCATACTCCGCTGGTGTATTTCCTATTAGTATATTTTTTTGATGGGTTGCTCCCAAAGCATTATTAGCCAATTTAGAAGTTATGCAGGGAAGTTTCATTGCCATTGCCTCTAACAATTTATTTTGCAGCCCTGTACCTATTTGCATGGGTGCAATAAATACCTTCGATTTAGCATAATAAGCTGAAATATTTTCAACCCAGCCAGTAACTTTTACCTTATCAGATTTTAATGCTACAACTTTGGCATCTGGTTCTGCACCAACAATTACTAATTTTACCTTGGGTTGTTTTTTCCACACCATTGGCATAATTTGATGAACCAAATACACCACACTTTCTATGTTTGGCGAATAAGCCATATTTCCTGTAAAGATTAAATCGTACGCTTTTAAAATATTTTTAAACTTATAAGTTGAATAATCTACACCATTTGGAATAACCACAATGTTATCGTTTTTAAAATTTACAATCAGTTTTTTATCTTGTTCAGAGATAATTGATAAATAATCAAAATCATTAAAAATAAAGTGCTCGTAGCGTTTTAACCTTGTTGTTTCGGTATTAAAAAACCACTTAAAATAAAATGGGGAAAATTCAATTCTACGTTCCATGCCTCTCGATAAGGCGTCCATATAATCTAATGTTTTTTTAATTTTAGCATTTCTTACATATTCCGCCACCCTAATTAGCTGGCAATAAATATGATTTGGTTGATGTTTTTTTATTAATAAATTTATTTTTTTTTGTATAGATTTATCATAAAAATAGGCTACTTGCAGCGATTTATCGGTAAAAATTAATTGATAAATCATGTTAAAATATATTTTTAATTTGTGTAGCCTAAAAACATAAATATGTGTGCAATATTTGTTTAAAATAGTGATGGCTGTTGGTGGTACTTTTTTATCGGATAGTGCACATAAAATTATTTCATTGTTTTTTGATAATTCTTTTATTTGATGAAATGCACGAAGTTTGTCGCCTTTTTCTAAAGGGTAGGGGAAACGAGAAAGTAGTACAAAAATTTTCATCTTTATTGCAAATTTGCTATAAATTTAATAAATTGTTTAACAATTAATTGGTTATCATACTTAGTTGCTATTGTTTTTCTGGCTTCGTTACCAATTTTACTATTAAATGTTTTATCTAATAAACATTTGCTCATATTTTTAATAAAAGATTTTTCGGTATCTGCAATTAAAATATCTTTATTATGCTCGCAATTTATACCCTCAGCACCAATTGAAGTGGTAATAACTGTTTTATTTAAAGCCATACCTTCAATTATTTTTATGCGCATACCACTTGCCGAAAAAAGAGGTACAATCATAACATCATTTTGGTTAATAAATTGAATGGCATCATCAACTTGTCCTAAAATAACAACATTTTTTTGTTGCCATTGTAACAACCATTTCGGCATGCCTTTGCCTGCTAATTTTAGTTGTGCATTTGGAAATTTGAGTACTATTTTTGTCCACACCGTTTTTAAAAACCATTTTATTCCTTCTTGGTTGGGCAACCAATCCATGCTACCGATATAAAAGAAATTAATATTATTTTCTGTGCTATTGGCAGGATAATTAGCTAAATTAATGCCAAACGGAAATACTGCTGTGGGTTTTTTGCAACCTAATTTAAGCAATGCTTTTTTATCTTTTAAACTAATGCTGGCAACTGCATCTATCTGAGATAAAACATCTTTTTCATATTTCTTTAATCTGCTGCTTAAAAGTTGTAGGTACAATTTTTTAATAATATTTTGTTCGTTAGTAGCTTGCCTGTCCCAAATTTCATATTCAATATTGTGTGCCCTATAAATTATTTTGGCTTTGGTATTTTTTTTGATGGATTGAATGTAAGGTGTTACAAAAAGTCCTTCGAGCAAAATAACATCAAAGTTAGTATGTTGTAAAGTTTTTGTTATTAGTTGTAAAAACTCATCAGATAAGAACCTTGTTATGTTGTATGATTTATTGGTGAAAAGATTAAAAAAAGCACTAGAAATTTTAATTTTTATATCAACAAAAACACTTTCAATAGTTGTTTGAGCGAGGTATGTTGTGGGTATTTTTTCTTTAACAAATGGGTGTTTAAAGGTGGCTATTGTTAATACTTTTACTTTAATATTATTGTCAAGCAATCCTTGTGTAATATTATTTACAGCTTTACAACCTCCATCAATAGCAGGCAAAGGTGGTTTTGAACAAATTTGCAGCACCTTCATTTTTTTTCTTTTTTCTTAAAAATATTTTTAAAAAAATTAAAATAGGCATCAATGTTAAATATTGATGAATCGGTTGTTGCTTTGTAGGTAAAGAAAAGCCCTAAAGGAAATAAAACAAAAGTTGACAACCACATTCCTTGAAAGGGTTGCAACACCATTTCTTTTACCATTTTTTCGCCAGAAATGGCTAACACCCAAAATAGCAAGAAAAATATAATTGAAATTACGACAGGCATGCCTAAGCCACCTTTTCTGACAATTGCACCCAATGGTGCACCAATAAAAAACATAATTAAACAAGCTATTGAAAAGGTAAATTTTCTGTGCCATTCAACTTTTATGCTTGCTAAACGTTCTTTTTTTCGAGATAAATCCACACCTACTGCCACAGACCTTCCTTTACTTGTTCTGGCATTATTAATGGCTATTCCATAAACCTGATTAACCTCCGAGGTGCTTAATTTTGATAAATCGACTTTAGTAATAATAAATTTTTTATTTAATGAAGTGTCTAAACTTTCCATATTAAAAGCCGTATCGTTAAATAAATAGCTTGTTTTTATAATATTAGAAAAATCAGCAGACGATTGTTTATATTCTCTACTTACAGTATCTTTAGCCAAAGCCAATTTTTTAAGGTTAAACAATCTATAATCATATTTAAAAGCATCTTCATCTGTTCTTTTAAACTGAAATCCTGATAAATCAATTTTCACTTCACTTTCTTCGAAAGAATACCTAGAAAAAGGATAGGTTTTATAAGTTTTTTCTTCTAACTGATTTTTATAATCTGTACCATGAAATAATTTGATAGAAAAGTACGATTTATCTTTAGAAATTTGCATAATACCCGAATCGGCAACGGTAACTTGAATGTTTCCTTTGTTTTCGGTATGATTATAAATCATTATTCCTTTTAACATATCGGTACCATCAGCTAAGGGAATTTTATCGCGAACCCTTATGGTGTAGCCATCAATTTCGTTATAAAAGATACCTGGTTTTATGTTCATGGCTGGTTTTTGGCTTCTAATATCGTACAAAAGAGAAAAGAATTTTAAGTTGGCAACAGGTATAACATTGTTGGCAAAAAAGAAGGCTCCAATACTAATAAAAATAACGAAAACAATTAAGGGTTTCATTATTTTTTGTAAAGAAATGCCTGCTGCTTTAAAAGAAACTAACTCAAAATGTTCGCCTAAATTTCCGAAAGTCATTAACGATGCCAATAAAATTGATAATGGCATTGCTAAAGGCACAACTATGGCTGCTGTAAAAAAGAAAAATTCGGCAATTACATACCATTTTATGCCTTTACCAATAATATCATCAATGTATAACCAAGTCATTTGCATTACTAAAATAAACACAGCAATGAAAAAGGTCATGATTAATGGCCCTATAAAAGATTTAAATATAAATAGGTAAGCTTTTTTCACTTTTTATTTAGATTATCGCAAATATACCTATTCGATTTTATATTTTAGTTGGACTTACATACTTTTAAGACTTGAGGATTTGAAGATTTTAAGACTTGAAGATTTTAAGACTTGAAGATTTTAAGACTTGAAGAGTTGAGGACTTGAGGACTTGAGGATTTTTATTATTTTTGTCCTTTCATCAACTAAACATAAAAT
>CAZVEW010000170.1:0-6102 GCA_964625955.1 uncultured Vicingus sp.
TTGTATTTTTTTTATTTAATTATTTTAATTATTTAATCTCACAACATTCGTACAAATAATACATGGTAGAATCTATTGCTTTAAAAGATAAATCTTGAGCAAAAGAGCTTAATGCTATAAAAATTAATATGGTAACAACTATAATTCGCAAGTGGCTATTTGATTTTTATTAATTTGAAACGATTTTATTTTCCCTTCTTCAATCACAAAATTGTATTGATTTGTTTTGTATTCTTTTTTGCCAATTGTACCCACGCATTTTGTGCTAAAGGTTATTGCTGTTGGCTGATGTTCGTCATTACAAGTATCAAAAGTAAACGCGTAACTTACCTTGCAATAGTGAAAAAATGGTGCGGTAAAATCGTGCAAACCAGTTATAAATTTATTAAAAAATCCATCTATCATTAATTGGTCGTTTAGTTTAATATTTTTATAATAAGCCAACAAAACCTTTTGTGCTCCGTAGTAAAAATGATGAAGCAAACTTCCTTTTTTTCCAAAAAAATCGGTAAAATAAAAAACCGTTCCATCGTTTACAAAATAAGCAGTGCTTTTTGTTTTATGACAATAGATATACGTTTGGTTAAAGGCATTGGTAAATATTTCCCACTTATATTTTTTATTTTCATAATTAAAAACAATGGTTTTCCCTGGCACAAAAGCAAATGCTGCTGTAAGTAACTTGGTTGTTTTTACATTGCTTACCAACTCGTTTTCTTTTGGTGTATTAAATGAATGAAATTGATAATCATTGGCGGTTTTAACGAGATAATATGATATTGGGTATTGAAGTGTTTTTGAACCAATGTAAGGAGTAGCTTGCATTTGAAAGTGTAAATGAGGTTCGGGAGACCTTCCTGAACTTCCGCAAGAAGCAATAATATGTCCTTTTTTTACAAAATCGCCAACTTTTACGGTAAACGAATTTTTATGAATATGAGAAAGTTGACTATAAAAATGTTCTCCATGCTTAATGACAATGGTGTTTCCCCAGTTTTCTTTTAAGTTTACCTCTCCTATTTTATTGTCATCAATATCATCTAAAATTTCTACCACATAACCATCAGATGGAGCAATTACAGGTAAATCGTAACAATAATAATCTTTCACATCAATTCCTGGGTTTTGGTAGGTATTACCCTGTTCATCAACTACATCAAAATCTAAAGCATGCCGCCAATCTCCTTTATGGGTAATACTTCCTGCGTTTCCTTGAGAAATTTGCCAATTGCCCATAATGGGCAAACTAATATGAAAATAAGTGTTGCCTTTAAAACGCGACAAAGTATTAATGTGTTTGTAATGGTTTTTTTCTGGAGAAAATTGTTGTAGTGCAACCACCGTAATTCCTGATGCTTTATGTCTGGTTGCCATGGTGGCTAAAAATAATAGCGTAACAATGTTAAAAGGCAATGAATAAAGGGGTAAATTAAAATAGGCAAATAAGGTATGTAATGCACTTATTAATAGGGCAATTACAGGAATAGTAAAAAGTAACATTAAGTACGATTTTTTAGAAGGGACAATAAAAAAACCGCCCAAAGCTATTGCTGTTAAAATAAAATTAAACCCAATGTAAGAATAAATTAATTGTGAAAAATCTCCTCCAAAAAAAGTATAAAATCCATAACCAATAATAAAACCGAAAATAGATAAACCAAAAGCAATTCTAGAATAATACAAAATGCCGATGGCAATAATTAGCCCTGCTAAATCATTGTATTGAAAAAATATGGCTCCCAACGAACGAAAATACAAATGAAAAACATCTCCCAAAGGCAATGAGCCAATGGTATTGCTAACGGATGTAAATAAATGAGGAAACCATTTTGCCAATGATAACACCTCTTTTTCATGTAAATTTAATGCAGAAAAATTAGATGCTCCCAAAATAACAATCCAAATTCCCAACAAAAAAGGAATGCTTAAAAATGGCAAGCCTTTTTTAGCTAAACCAACAGCAAACCAAATGGTTAAAAATAAAGTTAGTATAGAAACAATAATTAAGAGGATTAAAAAAGAACCATTAAAATCGTAAAAAATACCTAGTGCAATACCAACCATTAAGGCATTGTAAGTGTATGAGCCATCTTTAATATACGCTTGATTAAAATTAAAAAGGTAGGCGGTAATTTGACAGGTAAGAATACTTAACACACCACTTAATCCTGCACCTAAATCAAAAAAACTAATTAAAATTAAAAGCAAGGCAAAAACCTTGTCGTTAGAAAAGAAAATTTGGGAATAGCTATTTAAAAAGCCATTCCCATAAATGCTAAAAATATTATTTATCTTACTATTTTTCAATAAGTTACAATTTTATTTCTTTTAGATAGTCTGGCAACAATTCATCTTTTTCTAAAGTTGCTAAGGTTTCTTTTTGACGAATCAAATGTACTTCTTTATCTAATCCTATTAGCACAATTGCTGGTCGAAGCGAAATAAATTGCATGGATTGCGTAATGTTGTAAGCTCCCATGTAATGCACAACTACCTGATCGTCTGGTTTTAAAGGAGGTAAAGAAATATTTTCTCTTATCACATCAATATTCATACATAATGGTCCGTACAAAATGGTGTCTTCGGTATGGTGACCAAATTCTTGAGCTGGAGAAATTTTATGGTCGTACCAAAAAGAGGTAAACATAATATTTACACCAAAATCCATGATAGTGGCTCTTCTTCCATCTGATAATCTTTTATTAGCAATTACACTTCCTAATAAAAACCCTGCATCATCAACTAATGCTCTACCTGTTTCTAAATACAAATAAGGCAACTCATCGGGCTGAAACCCAGCATTTAAAATGGCTGTTGTAATCACTTCGGCATATTCATGAATTTCAGGAACAGTGTCAGAACCTCTGAGGTAAGCCCCTTTTAAGGTGTTTTTAGAACAAAATCCACCGCCCATATCTATGTAGGTAATTTCTTTTTTATAGCGTTTTTTAATGCTTAAAGCCAACTCCGACATTTTACTTGCTGCAACGCCATAAGCACTTGGTGTTAACATATAGGTACCAATATGACAATGTAATCCTGCTAAATTTAATTTACCCGAAGCCATAATTTTGTTGATGGCGTCCCAAGCTTGTCCGTTTTCGTAATTAAATCCAAATCTATCCCACATTGGATAAATTCCTGTATCCATATTTACCCTGATGGCAACACGTGGTTTTTTGTTTAACTCTCCTGCAATTTCTATTAAACGATATAATTCGTCTAAATGGTCGATGTGTAATGAAGAATTATTTTTAATAGCAACCCTCAAATCGTCATCGGTTTTATCTGGACCATTAAAGATAATTTTATCGCCCGGAACATCATTTTTTAGGGCTTTTTCATACTCAAACCGAGAAACTACCTCTGCCCACGAGCCTTCTTGATGAAAAGTTTTACAAACGGCATTAAGGTAATTGGTTTTGTACGACCAAGCAAATTGCACCTTTGGGTATCGGGTTTCAAAAATTCGTTTAGCTGACCTGTAATTTTCTCGAATTTTTTTTTCGGACATTACAAATAAGGGAGAACCGTATTTTTTTATCAAACTACTTACCGAAACTCCATCAATATGGGTAAGTGGGGTATATTCTGTTCTGGTTCCAAACTTATTCATTAACCCTGTGTTTAGGGGTTTAATTATTGGTCTTTCATAATGTTTTTTTTTCATCTTTTTTTGTTTTAAGAAAGTGTAGATAGGGTATTTTTTTAATTGCTACTCCATACCTTAATCGTTATAATTTTATAATTCACCTGCGGTAGATATTTGTTCAAATTCCGACATATTTACAATCATATCGTAAGAATATCGGATAAACATTTTTCCTACTTCATAATTTTTAAATGGTTTTACTTTGTTGCCCATTGCCAAATTTACCAACGATTCTACTTGGTTTTGACCCGCTCCAACGGTTAAATAACACCAAGCTGGAAAACGAGGATTAATTTCAATTAAATAATATTCATCATTGGTGGTTTTCATAAATTCTAACTCAAACGGACCATTCCATTTGGTAGCTTTCACTAATTTTTTGGTTACTTCAATAAGGTTATCATCATCTAAAGTTACTCCTGCCCAAGCTTTTCCTTTATCGGTAATGTATAATTTTCGCATCGGGACAGCACCTAAAAGATTGCCTTTTCCATCTCCTATACCACATACATTTACCTCTGTTCCATGAATAAATTGCTGAATTAAAACAGGCAAGCCCCATTGTGCACTAATTTTATTAAAATGTTGAATGCCTTGGTCGGTAGTGTATGCTATTTTAGCATCGTAAAATTTTCCTTTTATTACCATAGGAAATCCAAATTCTTCCGTCAGTTTTGGCATTTCTGCTGTACTAAAAAGCATTTTTGCAAAAGGCACTTTTATATCGTGTTCTTTACCATACGCATACAAATTAACTTTATGCCGAGCTTCAAACTGTGCTAAAGTGGGTAAAGACATTTTTATATTGAGTTGCTTTTCGAGTTTATCTTGAATCTTAATAAAATTAAAAAGTTCAGCATCGAAATTTGGATACAAAAAATGTAAATTTTCAATGCCATTAATATAAGCAAACCGTTCAAACAAAACATCTTGTCCTGCCGATGGGTAAGGAATTTGGTAGGTTTTATCTACCAAATCGTGCATATAAATTCCGGGTTCCATTGTTTCGTATGATAAGCCAATAATTCTCACATTAAAACTTGTGGCATCTTTTAATGCCCTAATTACAGCTAAACCAGGACCGGGGCTATCAATTGCATTTAAACCTGTAACAGCTATATTATAAGTAGGTTTATTCATCTTCTTTTTCTGTTAATTTATAACTCACTAACCTATTTTTAAAATCATACAAATCTTTTTCAATGGCATCTTGGTCTATCATATATTCTTTTAATATATGTGCCGTAATTTGTCCATCATTTTTTTCTTCTTTTAAAAGATTAATAATTTCTTGTCCAATAGGATTTACCGAATAAGAATCGCCTGTTGAGGGGTTAAATAAAAAACCTGAATCGCTTATGGCAATATTTTTTTTTACTTTCATGGTCTATTGATTTAATATTGATACAGTAAAATTAACAGCAAAAAAAAGATAATATGTTACACTATTTTGTAAAAAATGTGTAAAATTTTGGAGGATATAGATTTTTGGGCTAAAGCAACTCTTCTAAACTTTTTCTAAATGCTGCTGGATTAGTTTTATATTGAGAAATGGTAACCCCTACATGTTTTTTAAATTGATTGCTAAAATACTGCACACTACTATAATCCATCATAAAAGCAATTTCGCTAATGTTAAATTCTTTGGTCAATAGCATTTCTTTTGCTTTTTCTAATTTAAGTAAAATAATGTATTTCTCTAATTTAATGCCTGTTACCTGAGAAAAAATACGACTAATTTTATCGTAAGGAAGTTGTAATTTTTCACTAATGTAATCTGAATTTCTTATTAATGAATTGGTATTGAAGGATTTAAAAATTAATTCAATGGCGGCAATTTTAATTTTTTCTACAATTTCTACATGAGGGTCGTTAATTACTTCAAACCCCAAATCATGGAAACTTTTAATTATTTCACCTCTTACAATAATGGAGCCATCATAGCTTAGTATTACTTCTCCTAATACTATCCTTTTTATAGAAACATCTTTTTTAGTATTAAAATATAGTTCAATCAGTTTTATACAACTGTTGCTGACCATATTTTTTAAATAAAATGTTTCTGTTTTTTGCATTAACTTTTATTAGGCCATTTTTAGATTATTAATTATATTGAAAATTTAAATTTAGAAAAAATATAATTAATTTTATTGATTAAATAATCTTAACAGTAAAATTACCTATAGATTAACCATTTCTTTCCAATGTTCTTTGATATATGGTCTGTTAATATTGAAACATCTTCGCAATATTTCTGATAAAAGTGTGGTAGCGCAATGGGAAATGATAAATAAATGGAAATCTTCTTTTTGTTTATTTTTTCATGAGCTTTTTTGCTCCCTTGAAAATCTATTTTTAAAATAATCTCATTCTTTTATCCATTTACCGTAAGTAGAAGTGTTTTTATCCTTATCCATTATGGTATAAATGTAAGTTCCTTTTGATAAAGT
>CAZVEW010000171.1:0-6087 GCA_964625955.1 uncultured Vicingus sp.
TAATTTATTTATGTACATGAACATCCATTTGTGGATAGGGAATATTTAGTCCTTCCTGCTCAAAGCTATTGTAAACTTTTTCATTCATATCATAAAAAACAGCCCAATAATTTTCTGATTTTACCCAAGCTCTAACAACAAAATTAACAGAGCTATCGGCTAATTCAGCAATAGCAATAAAAGGAGCGGGGTCTTGTAATATCCTGTTATCAGCATTAATCAATGAATTAATAACTTCTCGTGCTTTTACGGTACTATCTCCATATCCAATGCTAATCGTCCAATCTACTCTTCTTTGAGTTTCGACAGAATAATTAATCATTGAAGAGGTTGAAAGTTCTCCATTAGGAATAATAATTGTTTTATGGTCGGGTGTTTTTAAGATGGTGTTAAATATTTGAATTTCGGCAACTGTTCCAGCATATCCTTGTGCATCTATAAAATCGCCTACTTTAAACGGCTTAAAGATTAAAATCATTACACCTCCTGCGAAATTTTGTAAAGTACCAGATAAAGCCATGCCTATTGCTAAACCAGCAGCACCTAAAAGAGCTATAAAGGAAGTCATTTCTACCCCAATCATACCTAAAACGGTAATTAAAAGCAGTATTTTTAACATGGCACTAAGAAGGCTTTTAAGGAAAGGCTTAAGAGAATCATCTAGCTTCCTCTTATCTAAAAGTTTTCCAAAAGTATTGTTAATTGCTTTGATAATAAAAGAGCCGATTATCCATACAAGGATTGCTCCTATAATTTTTGGTCCGTAATTTATAGTCAATTCAAGGGCTTGATTGTAGTATTTTTCCATAATAATCTTACAGTATTATTTAAGTAAGAATTTAGTTTTTCCAATATCAACACCATCGGCATATACCTCTACATTGTATTCGCCTACAGAGAAATCATTTATTTTTTTCCAATCAATAACAATTTTCATTTCTTGGTTTTGATAATTAATTTCCTTTTTAGCAGTAAATAATCCTCTAACACCATTAAAATTAAATTTATTATTATCATCCGTTTTCTCAGAAAGCACTCTGCCATCGGGCGTTAATATTCTTACATAAATTGTTTTGTTTCCTGCTTTGGTTATTTTATTTTTTTGAATAATAAATTCTGTTCTTAATTTGCCTGCTTTTTTAGCTCTCTCTGTTAATTTACCAGTATTGTTGCTTTTAATTTTTACAGCATACGCTTTTAGATTTACTGTTTTTAAATGAGAAGCGACAGTAACTATGTTTGTTAAATTATTATTTTTTTCGGTTAAATTTTGATTTTTATCTTTTTCGGTAATTAATTTTTTGTTAACAGATAAATTCTCTTTATGAAGTTTATTGTTTAATTGATTTAAAGAATCTATTTGAACCACATAACCTTTCATAATTTTACGTAAGGTTTTTGTTTCTTTTCTTAACTTATAAATGGACCAATCTTTGCCTTTTGCTTTTTTAATTAACTCTTCAATTTTTGCTTTTTCGGCTTCAAGCTCATCACTTAAGTCTTCGTTATTTGCTTCCATTTCTTTATACTGAGCTAACATATCTTCTAAATCCGACTTAACCTGGTCTCTTTCAGAAGATACATTGGTAATAACAATTTTATTAGCATCAATAAGTTTTTTTAAGGTTAAATTTTGCCAAATTAAATAGCCACAAAAACCCAACAATAGGATAACAATAATAATCATCAACTTGTTTATCGTATTATTCTTTTTTACTGGCGTTGCTTTTTTTGTTGTAATTGGCTGTTGTTTTGTGGTTTGTTTTTCCATTTTAAACTGTAATTTTAAAAACTCAAAAGTAGCTTATTTTATGAGTTATATATTTTAATTATTTTAAAAGTTTTACATAGTTATTTGTGTATAAAGAGTTTATATGTTTAACGATTTTTTTAATCTAATATTTCCTAAATTATGTGCAGCTTGTGGTAATTCATTGTTAAAGCAAGAGTGTATAATTTGCACGGATTGTCAAATCCGATTGCCTAAAACAAATTATCATTTAGATATAGAAAACCCCGTTAATAAAACCTTTTGGGGAAGAACGAAGGTAGAAATGGCAGCATCCTATTATTTTTTTAGCAAAAAAAGTAAAGTGCAACACTTATTACATGAATTAAAATATCATGGAAATAAAGATGTTGGTTTTATGATAGGAAAATTATATGGTTATGATTTACTAATGTCAGAATACTTTAAGGCTATTGATTTTATTATTCCTGTTCCATTACATCCAAAAAAGTTAAAAAAAAGAGGTTACAATCAAAGTGAATGGATAGCTAAAGGTTTATCAATTTCAATGAAAACACCTGTTAATACTAACTGTCTGTACAGAAAAGTAGATTCTAAAACACAAACAAAAAAAACAAGGTATAACAGATGGGAAAATGTAGGAATGATTTTTGGTTTGCATCATAAGGAAATATTAAGCAATAAATCCGTATTGTTGGTTGATGATGTAGTTACCACTGGAGCCACATTAGAGGGTTGTGCACAGGTACTTCAAAAAGGAAATTGTAAAGTTTATATTGTTACACTTGCATGTGCATAATTTAATATAACAAAGAAGAAGCTCCGAAAATGCGGAGCTTCTATGTTGCACTAACTAAACAGGAAGGTAATTTATGGTGGTAATCATTAAACAATTTATACTTCAAAAGTAAACCACAAGTAGTTACTAAACTGTTAAAACAGCGTTAATTAATGTTAAAAAGTGTTAATCCTTTAGTTTATGGTGTGTTTTAATGTATTTTTGATTAAAGATTAAATGAAAAAGAAATTTATATACCTGTTAATTATTGTAATCTCATGTGCATTGCTTGGCTTTGTTGCAATACAATTATATTGGATAGATAATGCAGTTTCACTTAAAGAAGAAGATTTTAAAAGAAATGTAAAATCTACCTTAATTGCGGTAGTAAATAAATTAGAGAAGATTGAAACTATTAATCGTATTAAGGCCCATAAAAAAGGTAAAGAATTGTTTAAACAAAAAACCAAGCTATTACAAGAGTCTATAAAAAGAAATAATTACGATACTTCTTCTTTTTATGAGAAGAATGGTATTCAATATAAAATATCTGAAAGTCACAGAAGCGATATTAATGGTCAGAAATACCAAAAATCAATTCAAACATTAACACCAAATGGTCTTATAGGGGTTCAGGTTAGTATTGGATCTAAAACTAACAACAATTCAATGATAGATAATGAGGTTAGTGATTCTGTTTATCAATACCTTAAAAAAGAAAAGACGGCAATGATAGATGATGTTTTAGAAAGTTTGTTTGAGGCAAGTAGATATGTGCCTATTGCTGAAAGGGTGAAAAAACACGATTTAGACTCTTTATTAAGTGCAGAACTAGTTAGCAGAGGGATAAATGCAGAGTTTAATTATGGCGTTTTTGATTATGATGGGAATGAGGTAATTGGAGATTCTACTGCTAACATTAACAAAATAAGACAATCGAAATATTGGGCAAAATTATTCCCACGAGATATGTGTGATTATCCTCACTTTTTAACCCTATATTTCCCTCATCAAAAAGGATATTTGTTAAAAACAATGTGGTCGATGCTATTAATTTCAACCCTATTGCTACTAACTATTATTTTAGCATTTACTTACACCATTCAAACCATATTTAGACAAAAAAAGCTGTCAATTATTAAAAATGATTTTATTAATAATATGACGCACGAACTAAAAACGCCTATTTCTACAATTTCTTTAGCTTGTGAAGCTTTAAGCGATAAAGACGTTGTTTCTAACCTTTCAATAAAATCTAACTATATAAACATGATTAGTCAGGAGAATAAGCGGCTAGGCATGTTGGTAGAAAGAGTTTTAAAAAGTGCTACTTGGGAAAAATCGGACTTAACATTAAAAAAAGAGCAATTAGATTTACATGAAATTATTAATAATGTTAAAGAAAATATTTTAATTCAAGTTAGCAGTAAACAAAGCTCTTTAACGAGTACTTTGACGGCAACAAACACCATTATTATGGCGGATAAAATACATATTACCAATTTAATATATAATTTACTCGACAACGCCAATAAATACTCTCCAGAAAAAACAATAATAAATATTTCTACCAAAGATTATAGAGATGGAATTTTACTAGAAGTATCCGATAGTGGTATTGGTATAAAAAAAGAAAACCTAAATAAAATCTTTGATAAATTTTACAGGGTTCCGACAGGCAACGTACATAATGTAAAAGGATTTGGTTTGGGCTTAAATTATGTAAAAGCTTTAGTAGAGAAACATGGTGGAGAAATTAGTGTGAGTAGCGAATATGGCAAAGGAAGTTGCTTCAAAGTGTATCTTCCAAATAATACAAATGAAAATAAATAAATTATGAAAAAGAACATTAAAATTTTATTGGCTGAAGATGATACTAACCTAGGAAATCTATTATGCGATTACCTAAAAGCAAAGTCTTATCACACCGTTTTGGCATCAAACGGAGAGGAAGCATTTAATTTATTTGCCAAGGGAACGTACAATTTATGTTTATTAGATGTAATGATGCCCGTAAAAGACGGTTTTACTGTGGCAAAAGAAATTCGAAAAATTAATGATAAGATTCCTATTATATTTTTAACTGCCAAATCTATGAAACAAGATACATTACTAGGCTTTGAATCGGGTGCAGATGATTATATTACCAAACCTTTTAGCATGGAAGAGTTACTTGCTCGAATTAATGCAGTACTTAGAAGATCTGTAGGAGATAATACCGAAGAAGAAGAAATGAAATTTACCATCGGAAAATATTATTTCGATTATTCTAAAAGAATACTAACCATTAATAATAAAGAAGAAAGATTAACCTCTAAGGAAAATGACTTGCTTAGATTGCTATGCACTAATCAAGGAAAAGTTTTAGAAAGAACTTATGCTTTAAAGGCAATTTGGGAGGATGATAATTACTTTAATGCAAGAAGCATGGATGTTTATATTGCAAAATTGCGAAAACATTTAAAAGAAGATGAAAATATAGAGATAATGAATGTTCACGGTAGAGGCTTTAGGTTTATGGTTCATAATAATTAGAAAAAAGACATCTCATTTTCTATTACTTTGATAGGTTATATTAAAGCGTATTTAAAAGAAACTTTGGTAAAAAAGTTATTTGCTGCTAATAAATTCAATATTTCGTTTAAATCCATTAAATTTTGCTCGTTTTACTGCCGATTTTTTAAAAATCTCTTGAAAAACTTCTTCTGTTATTTCTTGCCACTCGTTTTTTGAGATATTTAACAGCTTTTTATTGGGATTAAATTTAGGTTCATTATGCACCAAAGAAAAACTATTCCAAGGACAAACATCTTGACAAATATCGCAACCAAAAATCCAATCGTTGAATTTTCCTTTCACTTCTTTTGGCAAAACCTCATCTCTTAACTCAATGGTAAAATAGGAAATACATTTACTGCCGTCAACCACGTTATTGGGTAAAATAGCGTTTGTAGGACAAGCGGTTACACATGCTGTGCAAGTGCCACAATAGTCTTTTATTTCATTATCGTAATCTAATTCTAAATCTAAGATAACTTCAGCAATAAAAAAGAAAGAACCTTGTTGTTTGTTAATTAACATGCCATTCTTTCCTATCCACCCCAAGCCACTTTTCTTTGCCCAAGCCCTATCTAAAACAGGTGCAGAATCTACAAAAACACGAGCATTAATTTCTCCAATATTATTTTCAATATAATGTACTAAATTTTTAAGTTGATTTTTTATTACAAAATGATAATCTTCTCCATAAGCATATTTTGAAATTTTATAAGAATCTAACCGTTGTTGTTGCTTAGGATAATAATTGTACAATAATGAAATAACTGATTTTGCACCATCAACTAATAACGTTGGATTTAAACGTTTGTCAAAATGATTTTCCATGTAGTACATCTTACCATGTTTTTTCTCGGTTAACCATTTTTCTAAATAAAATGCTTCTCCCTCTAAAAAACCCGCTTTACTAATACCACAAAACGAAAATCCTAAACGTTGTGCTTCAGTTTTAATCTGTTGCGTATATTTAGTTTTTATGTCCATTATTGCTTATTATTTATTG
>CAZVEW010000172.1:0-6076 GCA_964625955.1 uncultured Vicingus sp.
CTAGCATCCTATATATAATATGCCCTGCTGCTAGCATTTTAGCTGCCTGTAAAATGGCAGTCTCTTTAAAAACTACATTATGTTTAAAAATATCACAACAAGTATTATCTTATCTGTTTTTAGTTTATCATTATATTCACAAGACTTAGGTATAAATTATAACTCAACTGGTGCAGGGAGGAATATTACTATAAATTACACAAAAAATATTAATCATAATGCCATATCCATAGGAATTGGCTATAATATCAATAGCATTAGACAACCTGATGATGAAGCAAATATTTATTATAAACGATTGTACGCAACAAAACCTGTTCAATATTTAAATTGTAACTTATCATATCAACACGATATATTTTATAACCTAAAAAATATTCATCCTTTTGTTTTTTATGATTTACAAATAAAATATTCTACTACTAGATCAAGTATGTATTTGCCTTATGATTACGACTCAACATATCTTAATACCGCAAATCCTGAAGACGGTATTTTATATAAAAATTATATAGCATATTTTGGTCCATACACATGGATTGAAAATAGTATCGGTATTGGATTTAAAGTGGATATTACAGATAGATTTTATTTACAACAAAGAATTGGAGCAGGAATACATTTTATATATGGTTATGGCTCTGGAAAAAATTTGGTAGTTAAACGTAAAACCGATTGGGAATTTATGGGGTTACTAAATGTTGGAATAGTTTATAGATTAAAAGAAAAAAGCCCATAACAATGGCTAAAAAAACATAGGGATTTTAGTGTGAATTAGAAGTTTTGAGTTTCAACTAAAAACCGCCAAACCAAAATTTTAATAATGAAAAAAGAAAGATAATTATGGCAACTATTTGCTTTGGCTAAATGTTAAATTGAAAGGACAGCCATGTTATTAAAAAATATTGCTTTCTTGGTTCGCCTTTTTACGTATATTTCTAAAAAACTCATTTGTACAGATTTTATTTTTGCATGGTATAAATACAAAAAATAATCGCTATTATCTAACAATCAAATGATTAAATCAATCCTTAGCATGCAAAGATATCTTTATATCTTTTAAATTTAATTGTAAAGTAGTAGTTCCGTTCCAAAAGTTTTCTTCAACGTTGTAAACAATTTTAAAAGGTACTCCTTCATCAATTTCATCTAAAAAATGAGCCATTCCAAAGCCAATACAATTTAGTTTAATGTTAGCGTTTTCTTCTTGAAATACTTCTAATCGTAAATGCGTTTTATCTTTACCAATTTTTCGAGAATTATTGGTAATAAAAACATTTTCTGTAATAAATGTAGGGCGCATATTTTCTGGACCAAAAGGGGCAAATTGTTTTAGTATTTTATAAAATTTAGCTGTTATTTGGTTTAAATTAAGTTTTGCATCTATACTAATTTGAGGAATTAACAATTCATCATCAATCTGATTATCAACTACATATTCAAACTTTTGGATAAAAGCATTTAAATTTTCCAATTTCATGGTTAAACCTGCCGCATATTTATGTCCGCCAAATTGCTCTAATAAATCACTACAAGTTTCAATGGCGTTATAGATATCAAAGCCTTTTACTGAACGAGCAGAACCTGTTGCTTTTCCATTAGATTCGGTTAAAACAATTGTTGGTCGGTAATGGGTTTCAATTAAACGAGAAGCCACAATACCAATTACGCCTTTGTGCCAATTTTCTTGAAATAAAACAGTAGTTTTTTTGTTTTGTAATGCTGTGTTATCGGCAATTAATTGCAAAGCTTCTTGGGTAATAGAGGTGTCAATATCTTTTCTATCTTGGTTTAAATTGTTGATGTTTTCTCCAAAATCGATTACTTTTTCATCATCTTCTTCTACCAACATTTGCACGGCTTTTTTACCTGATTTTAACCTTCCTGCGGCATTTATTCTCGGTGCTATTTTAAAAACAATATCAGTAACTGTTAACTTATTTTTAATGACATTTAGGTCTATCATTGTTTTTATGCCTAAGCGAGGGTTTTCGTTAATTTGCTTTAGTCCATAGTACACAAAAATCCTGTTTTCTTCAGTTATTGGTACAATATCAGCACAGGTGCTTATTGCTAATAAATCTAAATATTCCAATAATTTGGCATCTTCCTTTTGGGTTAGCTGTGCCCAAGCTTGCATTAATTTAAAGCCAACGCCACAGCCAGATAATTCTTTAAAAGGATAATTACAGTCTGCTCTTTTCTGGTCTAAAACAGCAATAGCTTGGGGTAGTTTTTCTCCTGGACGGTGATGGTCGCAAATAATAAAATCAACTCCTTTTTTATTGGCATAAGCTATTTTGTCAACGGCTTTAATGCCACAATCTAAGACAATTACCAACTTAAAATCATTTTCTGAGGCATAATCAATTCCTTGGTAAGATATACCATAACCTTCGGTATAACGGTCTGGGATATAATATTCGAGATGTTTGTAATAATTTTTTAAATAAGAATAAACTAATGCGACAGAAGTAGTGCCATCTACATCGTAATCGCCATAGATTAATATTTTTTCTTCCTTATCAATAGCTTTTTGTAAGCGGTTAACTGCTTTATCCATATCCTTCATCAAAAAAGGGTCATGAATTTCATCTAAACTTGGTCGGAAAAATGTTTTGGCTTTTTCGTAAGAGTCAATCTTTCGTTGGATTAAGATATTGGTCAGTGTTTTATCTAAATTATTTAACTCTAATGAAAGACTCTCTATCTTTTCAGGATTAGATAATCTGTTTACTATCCAACGTTTTTGCATTTTAGTTATTCATTATTTTGGTTTGAATTTTAATAGATTCTTGGTGAACCAAATCCAACATTTTATTGGTAAAGTCTGCATTTAAACCAACTTGCTTAGCTAAAAAATTGCTGCTGTTTAAAATTTGTTCCCAACGTTTTAATTGTAAGATGGTTACATTGTTTTCTTTTTTATAAGATCCAATTTTCTCAATTATTTTCATTCTATCAGCAAGTTTACGAACCAATTCTTCATCTAAATCATCAATCACAGCCCTCAGTTTTTCTAGCTTATTGATAAAATCTTTACTTTCAGATTGTTGTTTTCTGATGGTGAGATGGTTGAGTAAGTCATTTAATTCGGCAGGATTTAATTGCTGTTTTGCATCGCTTTTTGCTACCAAAGGGTTGGTATGAGATTCTATCATTAATCCTTCCATATTCATATCTAAGGCTTTTTGAGCAACGCTAAAAATTAAATCTTTATTACCAGAAATGTGGCTTGGGTCGCACAGAATGGGTATTTCAGGACAACTTAATTTCAAGTTAATGGGTATTTCCCACATGGGGGTATTACGGTAAATAGAATTACTAAAATTTGAAAATCCTCTATGAATTGCTCCTAATTTATTTATTCCAACTGCATTTAAACGTTCTAAAGCACCTATCCATAAATTAAGATCGGGGGTTATAGGGTTTTTTACAAAAACAGGAATATTTACACCTCTTAACGCTTCGGCAATTTCTTGCACAGAAAAAGGATTAACGGTAGTTCTAGCTCCTATCCATAAAATATCGATGTTATTTTTTAAGCAAGCTTCTACGTGTTTTGCTTTTGCTACTTCGGTACAAACAGGTGTATTTGTTTCATTTCCAGCATTTTTCAGCCATTTTAAGCCTATTTCTCCAACACCTTCAAAAGAATTTGGTCGGGTGCGAGGTTTCCAAATACCGCCTCGTAAAATACTTATTTTTCCATTTTTGGTAATTTCTTTTGCTGTTTGTAAAACTTGTTTTTCAGATTCAACAGCACAAGGACCAGCAATAATTATAGGTATTTTTTGTGAAAGCCAAGTGTTTTTATTTGCTATGTTTAATTGAATTTTCATAATTACCATTCATAATTTCCCTCAAGGGGAGAAACTATGCTAATGCCCTATTTTCTTGAGATGCTAATAATGATTTTACTGTAGCAATTATTGCTTTATCATCAAATAAACATTCGTTATACAATTCTAGTTGTGTACCATGCTCTATAAATTTATCGGGAATGCCTAATCGTTTTACTTCTGCTTGGTAGTTGTTGTCTGCCATAAACTCTAAAACAGCACTTCCCATTCCACCCATTATTGCCCCGTTTTCAACGGTAATTACTTTGCTAAATTTTCCAAAGACTTCGTGCAATAAAATTTCATCGATAGGTTTTACAAAACGCATATCATAATGGGCAATATTAATTCCTTGTTTTTCTAACGATTTTGTAGCTTTAATGGCATGATTACCAATGTCTCCAATGGTTAAAATAGCAACATCTTCGCCATTTTTGATTCTTCTACCGGCACCAATTTTTATTTTTTTGAAGGGTATTTTCCAATGAATCATCGTTCCTGTTCCTCTTGGATAACGAATAGAGAAAGGACCATTATTATCAGCTTGAGCTGTAAACATTAAATTTCTTAACTCTTCTTCGTTCATGGGTGCAGAAACTATCATGTTTGGGATACATCTAAAATAGGCTAAATCGTAAGCACCATGGTGGGTTGGTCCATCTGCTCCAACCAAACCTCCTCTATCTAAACAAAAAACAACGGGTAGTTTTTGTAAGGCAACATCATGGATTACTTGGTCGTAGGCTCTTTGCATAAAAGAGGAGTAAATGTTACAGAAAGGAATTAAACCTTGTGCTGCCATTCCTGCTGAAAAAGTAACGGCATGCTGTTCGGCAATTCCTACATCAAAAGCCCTGTCGGGCATGGCTTTCATCATAATATTTAATGATGAACCTGATGGCATTGCTGGTGTTACGCCAACAATTTTTTTGTTTTTTTCGGCTAATTCAACAATGGTGTGTCCAAAAACATCTTGGTATTTTGGTGGTTGCGGACTTTTAGGTGTAATTTTAATAATCTCACCAGTATCTTTATTAAATAAACCTGGTGCATGCCATTTGGTGCTATCTCCATCTTCTGCGGGTTGATATCCTTTACCTTTTTCGGTAATACAATGTAAAATTTTAGGTCCTGGAATATCTTTTAAATCGTTTAATACTTTGGTTAAATAATTTACATCATGACCATCAACTGGGCCAAAATACCTAAAATTTAGGGCTTCGAAAAGGTTACTTTGTTTTAATAATGTCGATTTTATGCCATTTTCAATCTTTTGTACAATGGCTTGGGCATTTGGCCCGAATTTGCTAATTTTTCCCAACAAATTCCATACTTCATCTTTAACTTTGTTGTAAGTTTGAGAGGTAGTAATATCTGTTAAATATTCTTTTAAAGCTCCAACATTAGGGTCGATAGCCATACAATTATCGTTTAGGATAACCAATAAATTAGAGTTTAATGCACCTCCTTGGTTTATTCCTTCAAAAGCAAGTCCAGCAGTCATAGAACCATCGCCAATAATGGCAATATGTTGGCGTTTTTCGTTTTTAATTTTATCGGCAACAGCCATGCCTAAAGCTGCGGATACAGAAGTGGAGGAGTGACCAACAGCAAAAGCATCGTATTCGCTTTCTGATGGTTTTGGGAAACCGCTTATGCCTTTGTATATTCTGTTGGTATGAAATTTTTCTCTTCTTCCTGTAAGTATTTTATGTCCATAAGCTTGATGACCAACATCCCAAACCAATTTATCATCTGGGGTGTTAAAAATATAATGCAGGGCAACTGTTAGCTCAACCACACCAAGGCTTGCTCCAAAATGACCACCTTTTTTTGAGACTACATCAATAATAAATTCACGTAATTCATCACATAACTGCGGTAATTCATCTTCCGAGATTTTTTCTCTTAAATCTTTTGGGATATTAATTTGCTCTAAAAGCTTTCCTGTTTTGTAGTGCACCATGTAACTATTAGATTACCGACAAAGGTAGTTAAATATTTTTCAATGATTTTAACTTATTTTAAAAACTATTATTGTGTGGGTAAATGGAAATGCTTGATGTTTAACAATGATTAACATTTTTTGAGTATAAATTTGTACTATATCATTAAAATTTAAGTCATGAAATTTATAAAAAGTAGTGTTTTATTGTCGGTTATGTTGTTCGCTGTTGGGTGTAAATTCCTGAAATAGGTTGACTAAAAATTAAACCATTAATTATAGTCACTTA
>CAZVEW010000173.1:0-3573 GCA_964625955.1 uncultured Vicingus sp.
ATTAATTTTGGAAAAAAACATACCAGTCGTATTTGGAATGGTTCATTAATTGGTTTAGGCATAGCCTTAGCCATCTATTCGGGTACCATGTTACCGCTTGTACTTATTTTGTTTGGTGTAAATAACTTACTTGAACCTCGTTGGCCAGAAAGTAAAAGAAAATATGTAAATATTATTAATATTGGCATTACACTTTTAGTAGTTATTTATTTCCTTGCTCACGCATGGATGCCAATGGGAGCAGCAAATAGTATGTTAATTAACTTTTTATTTGTTGCAGGATTAATTACTGTGGTGTTAGGAGTTTTAATGACCATTGTTCATTTTTATTCCTCTGTATTGAAATGGTGTTTAAATAATAAATGGAAATTCTTACTTATCCCCATAACAGTAATTACCTTTGGTATTACCACATGGTTGGGGTTCAATACTGTTTTTGGTTTTGTCGCAGATGGATTTAATGCTGTTGGCATAAACCTTAGACAAACCAGTGCTTGGCAGGCAATTAGTGCTAAAATACCAGGGGCTGGAAAAGAATTTATGCCTCCATTAGACGAAGGCTCTTTCTTGTTAATGCCTACAACCATGTCGCACTCAGGAGTTGCAGAAAACATGGCAGATATACGAATTGTTGATCAAAAAGTAGGTGCTATTCCAGAAGTAGAATCTGTTGTAGGTAAATGGGGAAGAGTAAAATCGGCTTTAGATCCTGCTCCAATTTCTATGTACGAAAATACCATTAATTATAGATCGGAATTTATGGTAAATGAGTCGGGAGAACGAATACGGTTTAAAGTAAATGATGATGGAGCGTATCTATTAAAAGACGGATCAACCTATAAATATGGTCAAGACAAGTTTCGTGAGTTCAAAGAAGACGAACTAATAAAAGATGAAAGCGGAGAATATTTGCGTCAATGGCGAAAAAAAATTCATTCTCCTGACGATATTTGGCAAGAAATAATAAAAGCAGCCAAAGTACCAGGAATGACTTCTGCACCTAAGTTGCAACCTATCCAAACCAGATTAATTATGTTATCTACAGGAATGAGAGCACCAATAGGTATAAAAGTCTTTGGTCCTGATTTAAAAACCATCGAAAAAGTAGGGTTAGATTTAGAAAAAATTCTACAACAAGTACCAAGTATTGAACCTTCATCTGTATTTGCTGATAGAATTGTAGGTAAGCCATATTTAGAATTTAATGTTAAACGAAAAGAAATTGCAAGGTATGGCTTAACCATGGCGGATTTTCAAAAATACATAGAAGTAGCCATTGGAGGGGTGCAATTATCAACAACAGTAGAAGGAAGAGAACGATTTCCTATTAGGGTGCGTTATGCTCGTGAATTTAGAGACTCCCCTTCAGATGTAGGTCATATTTTAATTCCTACCCAAGCAGGAGTACAAGTACCTTTGTCTGAATTGGCAGACATTACTTACAGAAGAGGTCCTCAAATTATTAAAAGTGAGGATACTTTCTTAGATGGCTACGTAATTTTTGATAAAAAACCAGGTCATGCCGAAGTAGATGTAGTAGAAGAAGCACAACGTTTTATTAAAGCTAAAATAGCATCAGGAGAATTTGTGGTGCCACCAGGTGTAAAATACAAATTTACAGGCAACTATGAAAACCAAATAAGAGCGACCAAAAGGTTGGCCATTGTGGTTCCACTATGTTTAATAGCTATATTCTTAATCTTGTACTTTCAGTTTAAAGAAGTTGCCACAACGGCTATGGTTTTTTCTGGCATATTTGTAGCATTCTCAGGTGGATTTATTATGATATGGCTTTACGGACAAGATTGGTTCTTGAATTTCGATATTGCGGGGATGAATATCCATCAACTATTTCAGATGCATACGGTTAATCTGAGTGTAGCAGTTTGGGTAGGGTTTATTGCTTTGTTTGGTATAGCCACCGATGATGGTGTTATTATGGGTACATACATAACACAAACCTTTGAAAAAGAAAAGCCAAGTACTGTTAAAGCAATAAGAGAAGCTGTATTACATGCAGGAAGCAAAAGGGTAAGACCTGCAATGATGACTGCCGCAGTTGCAGTAATTGCACTTGTCCCGATACTGACCTCTACTGGAAAAGGCTCTGATATTATGGCACCTATGGCTATTCCATCTTTCGGAGGCATGCTACTACAAGTAATGACTATGTTTATAGTACCAACCTTGTATTGCATGTGGGAAGAAGGAAAGTTAAAACGAAAAAATAGGAGGATTGCACAATGAAAACTATAAATAAATACATAACGATACTTCTACTGCTTATTACCATTTCGGGACAAGCACAAGAGGAGCTAAATGGCTACCTTAAAACGGCTGCCAAAAATAATCCTGGTTTAAAAGCTAAGTTTAATGATTATATGGCTGCTATGGAAAAAGTACCACAGGTAGGTGCTTTACCAGACCCAGTTGTCGCATTTGGCTATTTTGTTTCACCGGGTGAAACTAGAGTTGGACCACAACAAGTTAGTGCATCTGTTAGCCAAATGTTCCCTTGGTTTGGTCTGTTAAATGCTAGAGAAGATGTAGCTACTGAATTGGCTAAATCTAAATTAGAAATTTTTGAAGATGCTAAATCTAAATTATTTTACGATGTAAAATCAGTCTATTATAATTTGTATTTTATCAAAAAAGGGATAAGTATCACCAAAGAAGATATAGCTATTCTGTTTACCTTTAAACAATTAGCACTAATAAAGTTTGAGTCAGGAAAAGTCTCAGCGGTTGATGAATTAAGGGTTGAATTAGAAATAGCTGATTTAGAAAACCAATTGGCATATCTTTTAGACAGTAAGTACCAAGTGCAGGTTCAATTTAACAACCTATTAAATATAGCTGATGATATGCCTATTAATATTCCAAATGAATTATGGGGAGATAAATTGGCATATTCTAAAACAGAGTTAATGGATAGCATAACTGTTCAAAATCATCGAATTAAGCAAATTGAACATCGTATTTTATCTTGGGAAAGCCAAAAAACGGTAGCTAAAAAATCTGGTATGCCAAGTTTTATGCTTGGTGCTGGTTATACCGCTATTGGTAATAGTAACAATCCTGCTTTAAGTCCTAGTGAAAATGGACGAGATGTTTTTTTATTGCCAAAAGTAGGTATTACCATTCCATTATACAGGAAAAAATATAAAGCAATGGTAAAAGAAGCTTCCTTTAAGGTTGATGCTGCCAGTTTTGAAAAAGAAGATAAGATAAATCAGTTAAGTACTTTATTTGAAATTGGATACAAAGATTTTAGAGATGCTGAAAGAAGGGTTACGCTTTATCAAAACCAGTTAAAAATCGCCAAACAAGCTCTCGATATACTATTGGCAAAGTATTCTACTGATGGAACTAATTTTGAAGAGGTTTTACGTATGGAAAGGAAAGTGCTTAAATATAAACTGGAACTAGATAAAGCTAGAGCTGATAAAAATGCAGCTGTAGCATTTATTTATTACTTAATGGGAAATTAAATTGGTGATGCTGATGTGATGATGTGATGATGTGATGATGTGATGATGTGATGATGTGTTGATGTGATGATGTGCTGATGTG
>CAZVEW010000173.1:3673-6027 GCA_964625955.1 uncultured Vicingus sp.
TGATGTGATGATGTGATGATGTGATGATGTGTTGATGTGATGATGTGCTGATGTGTTGATGTGTTGATGTGATGATTATTATAAACGAATTAAAAAAAGAAAAATGGAAAAAAGAAATGAAATAGTTGAAATAAGTTTTGAATTTGCTTTGGGTATTATTGAATATGCAGAACTACTTGAGGAAAAAAGAAAATACGTAATCGCAAGGCAATTATTAAAATCAGGAACAAGTATAGGTGCTAATATTAGAGAGTCTCAAAGTGCTGAAAGCAAAGTAGATTTTATTCACAAACTCAAAATTTCACACAAAGAAGCTCAAGAATCTGAATATTGGTTGTTGTTATGTGAAAAATCAAACTCGTATCCAATACCTCCAGATAAACTAAAGTCGAAACTACTTTCAATTCAAAAATTATTGTCTAAAATAATTTCAACAACTAAAAACAAAAAATAATGAAAAAGATATATGAAAACAAATGGATTTTAATTACTGTCCTAATAATAGGTATATTAATAGGTTATCTAATTAACAATTCTTCAACAAATCAACACATCAACACATCAGAAAATCAGCATATTAAATCATCAGAAAATCAAAAATGGACTTGTAGTATGCACCCACAAATTAAAATGGATAAACCAGGTAAATGCCCTATTTGTGGTATGACGTTGATACCAATGGATAATGGATCAAATGAAGGTGATGGTGCATTATCATTATCAGAAATAAAAATGTCGAAATCGGCCATGATGATTGCAGAAATGCAAACAACGATTATACAGAGAAAAGCACCTTACAAAGAGGTTTATTTTCCAGGAAAAGTACAGCCCGATGAACGAAAAATTGCCGAGTTAACAGCTCGCTTTGGCGGAAGAATAGAAAAACTTTTTATTAACTTTACTGGACAAAAAGTAGGAAAAGGACAAAAATTAGCCTCTATTTATTCGCCCGATTTGGTAACAGCACAAAAAGAATTGTTTGAAGCCATAAAATATAAAAACACCAATAAAGCTTTTTATCAAGCAGCCCGTAACAAACTAAAATTGTGGGATTTAACCGATAAACAAATAGATAACATAGAAACGACAGGGAACCCTATATTTTATTTCGATATTTTATCTCCTATTACAGGAACAGTAATGATGAGACATGTTGCAATTGGTGATTATGTTAAAGAAGGAGACCCCTTGTTTGAAGTAATTAACTTAACTCACCTTTGGGTAATGTTTGAGGCTTACGAAAATGACTTACCTTGGGTAAGATTAGGCGATAAAATAAATTTCACTATCAAATCTATCCCAAATAAAATTTTTACTAGTGTAGTAACATTTATTGATCCCGTCATCAACCCAGCAAAAAGGATAGCTTATGTAAGAACTGAGCTGAATAATGTTGGCAATTTGCTAAAACCAGAAATGTTTGCCAGTGGAAAACTAACAGCCATGTTGCCAGGAGTTAAAGATGCAATTATGATACCTAAAACTGCCGTTCTGTGGACAGGAAAACGTGCAATAGTATATGTAAAAGAACCGAACAAAGAAATGGTTTTTGAACACAGAGAAATTGAATTGGGTGCAGACGCAGGAGCATATTACGTAGTGGCAAGTGGACTAAAAGCAGGAGAAGAAGTGGTAACCAATGGTGTGTTTAAAATTGATGCAGCTGCTCAATTGTTAGGCAAACAAAGCATGATGACCCCCGTAGGCGGAAAAGCTGGAGGAAGTATGGCAGGAATGGATATGGGAGGAGGAAGTAAAAAGAAAGGTAAAAAAATGGATATGCCAATGCAAAAGCAAAAAATGAAGGCAGAAAATATTAATCCTAAATTTAAACAACAATTAGGAGGTATTGTAACCAAATACCTCGCCATTAAAGATGCCTTAATAAATGATGACGCAGTTAAGGCTAAAGCAGCAGCCAAAAACATGAAAACAGCCATTGGTACAGTTAATATGAAACTGCTAACCGATAATAATCATCACATGGAATGGATGAATGCCTCTAAAATGTTAAAAAAACAGCTTGATAAACTGAGTGGTGAAAGCGATATCGAAAAACAAAGAACAGTATTTAGTAAGTTAAGTGATGATTTAACAGATTTAGTACAAGTGCTTGGCGTAGATATGGGAGGTAAAAAACTATACCAAGATTTTTGTCCAATGGCAAACAATAGCAAAGGAGGCTATTGGCTAAGTACAGATAAACCAATTAAAAATCCATATTTAGGGCAAAAAATGCTAAAATGTGGAGATATGAAAAGAACAATAAATAAATAGAGGTAAGAGTGAAGTTAGTTTGGAGTTTTGAGACGATTTTTTCGCTGAACCAACTTGCTCTACCTCTCTATTAAAAT
>CAZVEW010000174.1:0-1905 GCA_964625955.1 uncultured Vicingus sp.
AGCTATTAACAATCAGCCAATTACAGGAAATTTTAACCAAAAATTTAATGGTGGCATTATACAAATTGTTACCAGCACGTTAAAAAATAATGCCAACGATGTAACCATGGAGCCTTATGCTGCCAAGTTGCCTAATGGTACAGTAATTAATGATAGAAGTAAGTTTATTAATACCATTTTTACTACCGATAATAGCTTAAAAGATGCTTCGCTCAACTACAACATTGTCCATGTAAAAATGACGGGTGTAAATGGTATTAACTTTTTAGGTTGTGATTTTGAAAATGTGGCAGCGGCTGGTATTTATCCTTTTTTAAATAGAGGAAAAGGCATTGAGAGCTACAATACTAAATTTCGGGTAACTTCTCGCTGTCTTTCTTTAAATACACCTTGCACCAATACCGATATTGGTAATTTTAATAATTTAACTTTTGGCATACGAGCCATTAGTAGTAACCCGCTACTTACCGCAATTGTTACCAATACCCATTTCGATAACAATTGGCGAGGAATTTATTTAAAAGGATTAACGGTAGCCAATGTATCAGATAACATGATAAATGTAGGACGAACATCTTCCCCCTCCCTTAATTTCAACACCGTTTCTTATGGTTTATATTTAGATAATTGTACAGGGTACAAAGTAGAAAATAATGATTTTAAAACTACCCATAATGGTTATTTGGGTGTATATGTATATAATTCAGGGCAAGCAAATAACGAAATTTACCGCAACACTTTTAACAATTTAGTGATAGGAAGCCAAGCGGCACAAATTAATGGAGATGGGTCTTCTCAAATATCACAAAATGGTTTGGTATTTAGATGTAACAAATATACCAATACTTCCAACTACGATATTTTAGTATCCTCTGGTAAGATTAAATCAGAGCAAGGGGTTTGTAATGGAGGTGTTTTATCTCCTGCTAATAATCAGTTTTCTTATACAGCTCAATATGGTGATTATTGGTTAAATAATCCACCTATGGTAAGTATTTATAGTACTTATCATTATAGTCCAATGGGAAATAGTAGTAATTTACCCCCAAGAACACAAAGCACAGGATTTACATCTAGCTATATTAATTTAAATAATACTTCAGAACAAGTTTGTTCAAATTTACCAGATTTTAACTATGCTCAATCCTGTCCTTTAAGAAGAGGAAGGTTAGTGAGTGGCAGTACTGACCCTTGTGTGATAGATCCAAGAACTTGCAGGGCAATAGACAGTTTAAAAGTTTTGGTAGATGGAGGAAGTACCGCTACATTGCTATCCTTAATTAATAGCAATCAACCAGCATGGAAAATACATGATGCACTCCTTACAGCATCACCCTATTTAAGCGATACCGTAATGTTGGCAATGCTTAATAAAATACCAAAAATACCAAATTACGTAATACAGCAAGTGCTTAGCAGTAACGCTCCACTTAGCGAAAAAGTGTTTATTGCCATGGTAAATAGTACATCTAATATACCTGCCTATATTATTAAAAGTATTGCTACAAAAAGCCAGCCACTACATAGCAATGAGCAATTGGCACTCATTAATCATACCCCAAAATACCCCGATTGGATTGTTACCCAAATAATGACAGCTAATTCACCTTTAAAAGATGAAGTATTATTAGCTTTACTGCAAAAAACACCTGCAATAGCCTCGTGGAGTATTCGTAATATTTTAATGCTAAACACCCCTTTAAGTGCCAGTGTAAGTGATGCTTTTAACTATCATACGCCTGCATACCCACGATGGGTAATTAACAACGTAAACAAAAGTACTTTTGTGGCAAACAAAGCCATAGACTTACCAAAACCTTTAAGTCCAATGATGGAATTACAGGCCAACCTCTCTTACCAAGAAGCAGTTTTATCAAGAGATAAAAACGATATTTTAAGGTCTTT
>CAZVEW010000174.1:2005-5994 GCA_964625955.1 uncultured Vicingus sp.
TCTCTTACCAAGAAGCAGTTTTATCAAGAGATAAAAACGATATTTTAAGGTCTTTGCTATTTAATGTTAATGAGGTAGATACTACAGGTACCAGCTATAAAAATGTTACCGATTATTTAAATACCATTTCCAACAAAACCAACGCACAAGAACAATTATTAGTTAATAGTTTAACAGCCAATAGGAGTTTAGCTAGTGCACAAACAAAATTAGCTACACTAAATACTAATACTGACTTTAGTAAATTAAATAGCACGGTGGTAAGTGCCTTGCAAACAGCTGCTAAATTACAAACTATCGTTACAGACACCACCAAGCAAACACAGGTTAGAATGGTAGCAGCATGCACTCAAAAACAACAATCGGTAGCTTGTGCTCAATCACTATTGCAATGTTTAGGCTTAAAAAACTATACTGAAAGTATTGAGATTGTATTGCCTGCATCGTCAAATGGTTTAAGATTAAGGAATCCTAATAATAACAGTAATAAAACCAATTTGGGTTCGTTAATCACTATTTATCCCAATCCTACTAAAGAACAGTTTGTTTTAACTCAAAATTTGGATGTAAACAATGGCGAAATTAGGTTGACCATATTTAACTTAATGGGGCAAAAAATGAGTTCGGAAATCATTAGCAATAATAAAACTACAATTAATACAAAATACTTAAAATCAGGAATTTACATTTTCACCATTACCCAAAATGGGGGTGTTGTTAAAACAGATAAATTGATGGTGGAGTAATATTTAATGTAGTTTAGTAGCAGCTAAAACAAAGTTGGTAGTGTTTCCCATTGCCAACTTTTTTTATTTAAATCAAAAAAATACACAAGTCGGCAAATATAAATACATTTGTAATGCAAAAAGTATTATTTTTGTATAATATAATTTTAATACATAGGAACTTAATTAGATAAATTATGAAAAAGCTAATTATAATGTTTGGAGGTGTTGCAATGTTCTTTCTTATTAGTTGTAATAATGATATTAGCACTAAAAATAAAGAAGAATCAACCATAGAAAAAGCCACTATTTTACCAAAAAATTTAGCTATAACCGATTTAAATATTGATGGAATGGTTTGTGAAGGTTGTCAACATTTAATTCAAGATGAAGTCTCTAAAATTAATGGTGTTGCTTCGTGTAAGGTTTCGTTAAAAGATAAGAAAGCACATATTGAATATGATAAAACGAAGCTAACAGATGATGATTTAATTAAATCGATAAGCAATTTAGAAGACGGACAATATAAAGCTAGCAAAGGCGATGGAAAAGAGTATAAATCCGCCACAGAAACAGAAAAAGAATCGAATAATACAACAGAAGAATCTACAGTACAAACAGGTTTAAAATCTTTCGAAATTCCTAACTTATTTACCCTTTTGTTAGATCAGTTATAGGTTGTTATTTTTTCGAGAGTAAGTTCAAATTAAATCCCAATCCGAAAGTTAAACGCAACTCATTTAACGAAACAGCAGCATAATTAGATAGGTGCTTGCCATTAACATACCTACCATCAATAAATAAATGAAACCACTTGCTTGCGTAGTAGTTAAAGCCAATAACACCTGATATTAAAGGACTTACAGCAACATCAGAGCTTACAATTTTAGTTTCATTATTAATAATTATAGGAATAAAAGATTGTGTAATGGCTATTCCTGGTTGAAATCCAATATAAGGGTCGAAATTAGTTTTAGTTTTAATGTGATAAGAAGCACCTGTAAAAAGCTGATGGTTCATTTTTAAAGTGTTTTGTGAATTTGATTTTAAAAAATAAAAAATATCGCTTCTGGCGGTTATGGTCTCAGAAATGTAATATTCTAGATTACCATGAAGAAAGATGGTTGTTTCTTTTTCGTTTAATAATTTACCAAAACCAATAATACCTTGACCTCTTAACAAACCTCTTTTTATAACCCTATCAGAATTATTTTTTTGAGAAAACAATAAACTAGGAATGACTAAAAAACATATTAAAACATATTTTACCATAAATCTGCAATTTTATAATTAACACTTACTGTAAACAACAAATGCCCTTCTAATGATACAACACCTCCAGATTCTTTGTAAATATGAATTGTTTTATTTCCATTAACATAATTAATATCCGCATTAACCTCATTTCCTAAATGAATCATGTATTGAGCAGAAAAAGAAACGTTAAATATTTTTGACATATTAAGATGAGTTCCTATACCTATTTGTGTAGCAGAGCTTAATCGCGACTCACTTTGAGGTAAGTAATTGATATTATTGGTGTTAACTGTGCTGATTTTAGTATAATCAAAACAATTCCCAGCAATAATGTAAGGATTTAAAAAATTATTATTGGTGTTAAGGGGATAAATCATTACCGACCAGCCAATGTGATCATCATTTCTTTTTGCCAAGCCATCAACATCTTCGGCAAAAAAATCGGCAAACCATTCTGTATTTATTCTTTTACCCAATTGTAATCGAAACTGACCGCCAAATCCTGTACCAATGTTCCCGGTATTACTAAAAGTACTGATAGTTGTTCGCATACCAATTTCTAATTTCCCAGCATTATTTAATTCAGCTGTATTTTCTTGTGCAAGCATAAAAACAGGTAGTAAAATAAATAGCAGTAAAAAATGAAATAATTTCATAAAACAAAAGTTGTTGTATAACATAAAAACTAAAAATACTATCTTTTATTACATTCACAAAATCTGTTAACATTTTGTACTTTTGTATTTTATTTCTATTTTAGTGAAAAACAACCCTAACAAAACAGTAATAATATGGCTTATAACAGGCTGTTTGTTAATTTTTTTAATGGTAATTGTGGGAGGTATTACACGGCTCACAAATTCAGGCTTATCAATGGTAAATTGGAACCCTATAATGGGTGTAGTTCCGCCAATAGGGCAACAGCAATGGCAAGATACATTTCAAAAATACCAGCAATTTCCAGAGTATCAGAAAATCAATTTTAATTTTACTTTAAACGATTTTAAAGCTATCTTTTTTTGGGAATATCTACACCGATTAATCGCAAGAATAATAGGAATGGTATTTTTAATTCCGTTTTTATATTTTCTTTTTAAAAAGAAGTTATCCAAAACTTTAATCAAACAATGCTTAATTATATTCGCTTTAGGAGCTTTTCAGGGTTTAGTCGGTTGGTGGATGGTTTACAGCGGTTTACAAAAAAATCCTGACGTAAGCCATTTTAGGTTAGCAACTCATTTAGTAGTAGCATTTTTAACTTTCGCCTATATATTTTATGTAAGTTTAAGCTTAATTTACCCTAAAAAAGGAGCAAATTTTAAACCGATAAGAAAATTACTTTATGGGTTATTTGTGGTAGTGGTTTTACAAATTATTTATGGTGCGTTTGTTGCTGGTTTAAACGCTGGGTTTGTGATGAATACTTGGCCTAAAATGGGTAATGTTTGGATAAATGGATCCGTTACCGCACTAAATCCATTATGGAAGAATTTTGTTGAAGGGATAGGAGGCGTTCAGTTTGTACATCGCTATTTGGCAATTATTGTAGTTGTTTTTATTACTTTTATTTATTTTAAAGCTGTTCAACTAAAATTAAATGCCTTACAACTAAAAAGTGTGAAAATTTTAATACTCATTGTGTTAATTCAGTTTTTTTTAGGTGTTTTTACATTGCTTTATGCTGTGCCTATTTGGTTAGGAGTAACACACCAAATTGGTGCTTTTTTACTGTTAGGAAGCGTAATTTATTCGTTAAGTAGCTTTAGAAAATAATTTTTAAATTTTCATTCTTGCATTTGGGGTAAGATTGTTTACTGCAAAATTACCTTGCAAAAACTTATGGTAACCAGTAATTGCAATCATAGCTGCATTATCAGTGCAATATTCAAAACTTGGAAGATGAACAATTACATTTTCATCTTTTAATTTTAAGAGTTGTTTCCTTAGTTCAGTATTAGCTGAAACCCCACCAGCAATAGCAATTTCATTTATGCCAGTTTGCTCAAT
>CAZVEW010000175.1:0-5960 GCA_964625955.1 uncultured Vicingus sp.
CCATTGTTTTTTGCATCAATGACTGAACGTATACTCCCCGCAATTTATATTATGGGATATTATATTTCGCTATTGTTCTTTCCTTTTAAACTAAGTTACTATTATGGATATAATACAATCCATTTTAACGACTATCTTTCTTTAAATTTTGTTTTTGGGATTCTTGTTATTACAGTAATACCTCTTATTGGTTATTACTTATACAAAAAACATACCAACATAAATACACTTATTATTGCTGGAATTATTTTATTGACAATAAACTTATTAGCTATTTCAAACATTGTTAGACCATTACCAGGAATTGTTGCTGAAAGATTAATTTTAAATGGTAGCTTAGGTTACTGTGTTTTATTATTTTATTCTCTAAAATACTTAATCCAATATTTAAATAAAATTACGATTAAAAGAGAATTATTAATACTAAGTTCTTTTGTCATCATTTGTTCTTTTGGAGCAAAGACTTATGCTAGAAATAAGGTTTGGAAAAGTGAAATAACACTTTATTCTCACGACATAAAAAATGTACCTAATTCTGTTAAAGCAAATGAAATGCTCGCTAATAAATATTTTAAAAAATATTATGACCAATTTAATGCTAATTATTTAGATTTAAGTGAGCAATCTTATCTTAATGCACTTAATATTTACCCTAAGCTACCAGCCACTTTAAACAACTTAGGTACAATTAATTTTATCAGAAAAAATTACAATGATGCAATTACCTATTATACTAGAGCTACAAAACTAAAAGATAAACCAATAACTCACTACAACTTAGCCGAATGTTACAAACCTCTTAATCGCATTTTAGATGCCAAAAATGAATATGAAATTGCGTTAATTAATAATCCAAATATTCCAAATATTTTTAGTGCGTATAAAAATTTAGTTATTGACCACCTATTAATACCTGAAGGAATGGAATTCCTAAGCAGTAGAATGCTAATAAAGTATAAAAATAATTTAAACACTTATTTACTTCTTGTTGATTTAAGCAAAGAGATAAAAGACTATAAATCAATGCTTAAGTATTTAATAAAAGCGAATGAGATAAGTCCAAAAAAAGAATATCTACTATACATTAAGAAAATAGAAAACTATTTAAATAAGAATAAATAAAGCATTTAAGCAACCCTAATAAAAAAACAAACGTCTAAAAAATAAAATCTATGACACTACTAAAATTTAAACTACTTATTATATTTGGTTTTATAGCCAGTGTTTCATTTTCACAAGAAATTTGTGATAATGGAATAGACGATGACGGAGATGGATTGGTTGATTTACAAGATATTTTAGATTGTAACTGTCCGCCAGCAGTAATACCATCCTTAATTCCAAACCCTTCTTTTGAAGCCAACACATGTTGCCCTACTAGTTTTAGTCAAGTAACGTGTGCATCAGGTTGGTCGCAAGCCACTAGTGCTACGTCCGATTATTTTAACTGCGGCTTTAACTTTGCGGCAGCAACTAGTGCTGGGTTATCTCCTCCACCTAATGGCACAGGATATTTAGGAACCATTATTGCCAACGGTTGGGAAGAATATGTTGGTGCGTGCCTTTCTAGCCCATTGTTAGCTGGCACATCTTATACCATTCAAACAAACATAGCCTCTACTCCCATCGATGGTAGCGGAAATGTTTGTAATGGAGGTGTTATTAATTACCCTCCTCTTGACATAACAATATTTGGTCATGCAGGAGCATGTCAGCCTTTTCCTATAACACCTACAACAACGAATTGCCCTAATTCAGTTGATCCTGCATGGGTTGTTCTTGGCTTTGCTACTTACACCCCCACTTCCAATTGGAGCATATTATCTATAACATTTACGCCAACAGCTAACATCAATACCATAATGATTGGTGGTCCTTGCACTTTACCAGCAGGGTATACTGGATCGCCATGCTACAATTATTTTTATTACGATAATTTAATATTGCAGCAATCTTCTATGTTTAATAATAATATAACTCAAACAGGACAATGGTGTGATAATAATATCCAACTTGCGTCAACACCTTCTGCTGGATCGACCTATCAGTGGTACTTAAACGATACTGCTTTAGTTGGTGAAACTAATATTACCTTGAATGTATCAACAAACACCTATGGGTCTGGAGTATATACACTTGTTACAACAAATGGATTAACATGTTCTTCCATCAAAGATACTGTTGTGGTACCTCCTAGTCCTACGGCTAGTTTTGTTCCAGCACCATCCTCCATTTGTAATGGAGGTGCGGTTGTATTTAGTGATGCTAGTACTTTTCCTTCTGGCACTATTACAAATTGGAGTTGGAACTTTGGTGATGGAAATACTTCAACCGCTCAGAATCCTTCTCACAATTATACAACAGATGGATCTTACACAGCAACACTAACAGTTACAGGAAACAATAATTGTCAAAGCACTATTACTGTACCCATTAATGTCTCGCCAAATCCATCTAGCGGATTTAGTATTAACAATTTATCTTTAACAGACTCTGTCTTTGGAATACCAAAGGGAGTATGTTCGTCTGATAGTGTTACTTTTGCAGATATAAGTACGCTTACTTCTGGAAGTTTAACCACATGGAATTGGAATTTTGGTGATGGTAGTACTTCTACCGCCCAAAATCCATCCCATGTTTATTCTTCAGCAGGGACATATAATGTACAGCTAAATATTGTATCCGATAGTGGATGTGTAGATTCATTAACGATACCATTAATAATTAACCCTGTGCCTATTAATAACTTTACAATTCCTAATGACTGTTATTATAATGCTTTTTCACCAACAAATTCATCTACAGTCACACCGGGAAGTATAGTAGGAAATTATTGGGATTTTGGCGATGGCAATACCAGTACAGCTACTAATCCAACTCACACCTATGCCTCTGATGGAATTTATAATGTGAGTTTAATTACGGTATCCGATAGTGGTTGTACAGATACGCTTACTCAGGTTATTGAGCGATATCCCAAACCATTGGCGAGCTTTATTAACCCAAGTGCATGTTTGGGTGACTCAAATTGTTTTGTTGACAATAGCAGTATCAATCCTTCCGACACTAATGTAAGTTATAGTTGGAATTTTGGTGATGGTTCTCCTGTTGGATCAGGATCAAATGTTTGTCATACTTATACGGCATCTGGCAATTACAATGTTATTCTTACAACTACATCCAACCATAATTGTGTAGATGACACCCTGATGTCTGTAAATGTTTTTCCATTACCAACACCAAATTTTGTTTCCACAATTGTTTGTGAGAACAATCCTCCAACACAATTTACAGATTTAAGTATTGGAAATGCAGGGAATATAACTTTATGGAGTTGGGATTTTGGCGATGGAAATACTAGTACTACTCAAAATCCTACTAATAGCTATGCTAGCGCTGGCACTTTTAATGTTCAATTAACAGTTGTTTCCGATAGTGGTTGTACTGATTCTATTAGCTTATCTGCCCTTGTCAACCCAAAACCAAACCCTAATTTTTCTGTAATTAACGATTGTGTTTATAATCCGTTAGCTATCACTGACTCTTCTACAATAGCCAGTGGAGCAATTGTTTCTTATAATTGGGATTTTGGCGATGGAAATTCAAGTAATTCTTCTGCTCCGTCTTACACTTATTCCTCAGATGGCATATACAATGTAACATTAATTATAACTTCCGATAGTGGTTGTGTTGATAGTTTAACAAAAGTAGTTGAACGATACCCTAAACCATTAGCTAATTTTGTTAGTCCAAATGTCTGTTTAGGAGATTCTACTTGCTTTATAGATAGTAGTAGTATTAATGTTTCCGATACAATTACAACATATAGCTGGGATTTCGGTGATGGATCTGCATTAAACCCAAGTCAAAATATTTGTCATACCTACTCATCTTTTGGCACTTACAATGTTACTTTAACAGTTACATCAAATCATAATTGTGTAGATGACTCTATTAAGCAAGTACAAGTTTATGAATTACCTGTGGCTGACTTTTCATTTACTACTGTTTGTGAAAATACTCCACCAACAGATTTTACTGATTTAAGTGTTGGAAATTCAGGTAATATTGTTAGTTGGTACTGGAGTTTTGGCAATAACACATCTGTTATACAAAACCCATCTAATGACTTTATTACCAGTGGCACCTACTCTGTAACATTAGCAATTACCAATGGCGTTGGTTGTGTTGATACCATAACTAAGATGGTGTTGGTAAATGCTGTGCCAGTAGCTAACTTCGGATTTAATCCTGACTCGGCTTTTGCCCCTGTTAATGTTGGTTTTATTGATAGTTCTTCAAATACTGTTGTTGATTGGTTTTGGGATTTCGGGGATAATAATTCATCAACTATCCAAAACCCACATAATTACTACCCAGAAGTGGGAGACTATACAGTCATCTTAACTGTTACAGATTCTAATGGCTGTATCACATCAGATACTGCACTAGTAGTTGTTTTGCAAGATAAAGATATACTTGTACCTAACGTATTCTCTCCCAATGGAGATGGTATAAATGATGTGTTTATGGTTAAGAGTAAATATTTGCAAGTACTTAAAGGGGCCGTATTTAACAGATGGGGAGAGTTATTATTTGAATGGGATAATCCTCAAGGGTATTGGGACGGAAGAACTCTTGCTGGTAAAGAGGTGCCTGCTGGCACATACTTTTACGTAATTCATTATGAAACATTAGAGAATGTAAAACAAACCGTAAAAGGAACGGTTACGCTATTTAAGTAAAAAGGGAAATAGATTCAACAAAAGATAAATATTAGAAAATGACATTAAAATTTAAGCTGCTTTTTATACTTGCTTTATTTTTCAGTTTTGCTTACACACAAGAGATTTGTGATAATGGCATTGATGATGATGGTGATGGATTAATTGATTTAAATGATGTAACCGATTGCAATTGTCCTCCTGTGGTAATTCCATCTTTAATTCCTAATCCTTCGTTTGAAGCCCATACTTGTTGTCCTTCTAGCTATAGCCAAGTAACATGTGCCTCAGGTTGGTCACAAGCTACTAGTGCCACATCAGATTATTTTAATTGTGGTTATAACTTTGGTGCAACAACTAATGCTGGTTTATCTCCTCCCCCTGACGGAACAGGATATTTAGGAACTATTGTTTCAAATGGTTGGCAAGAATATGTTGGTTCTTGTTTAAGCAGCCCTATGTTGGCAGGAACAGCTTACACCATCAACATGAGTATTGCTTCTTTACCTATGAATGGTAGTGGAGGTGTTTGTAATGGTGGTGTGGTTAATTATCCTCCTATTGATATTACTATTTATGGAAGTACAAGTTGCCCTACTTTTCCAATTGGAGGAACAGGCTGCCCTTCTGGGTGGACAGTATTAGGCACAGCTAATTATACGCCCACTCCAAATTGGGGAACCATAAATATTACTTTTACCCCAACAACAAATATTAATGCTATTATTTTAGGCTCTCCTTGCTCTTTGCCTGCTGGTTATAATCAAGCTGGTGGGTGCTATGCCTACTTTTTGTATGATAATTTAATTTTACAAGAATCTGCATTAATAAATAATATTGTCCAAACAGGACAATGGTGCGATGATAATATCCAACTTTCAACTAATCCAATAGCAGGTTCTACTTATCAATGGTACCATAATGGTATTGCTTTAATTGGCGAAACTAGTACTACGTTAAATGTATCAACAAATAGTTATGGACCGGGTAATTATACAATTACAACTACAACTGGACCTACTTGTGCTTCTATCTCTGATAGCGTAATTATACCTCCTTTTCCTGTAGCTAATTATACTGCTAATTCTATGTGTAATGGATTGCCTATTGTTTTTAATGATACAAGTGCCATTGCTACAGGAACAATTACCAACTGGAGTTGGGATTTTGGCGATGGTGGTACTTCTACGCTACAAAACCCTTCTCATACGTATGCAACAGATGGAACTTTTTCAC
>CAZVEW010000176.1:0-5952 GCA_964625955.1 uncultured Vicingus sp.
GTTCTACATTTTGTAACTAATTCTACAGCTTCTACTGATAATTTGATTTGCTTGTTATTAGAGATAATATCATCTATTATTTCTAATGTTAGCCAATTTTTGTTTATGCAATGTGCTCCCATTTTTTTATTGTTTTAAGCATTGTAGGAACGAATCAATTTATCAATTGCTTGTTAGCAATCAATTCACAATGGCGGTTATTTTTTTCGGTTTACTATTTTCATTTTAATAAAGATGTCATTCTGAACAAAATTTTATTTACGCTTTAGCGTGCTATAAAATGAAGTGATGAATCTTTTTTTTATTTTAATATTATTTCTTTTTAACCTTAAATTCTTCACTGCAATTTACTAATCAATTTACTAATTGTTATACTCTCTTGTTCTCCCGTTTCCATGTTTTTAACGGTAAGTTTTCCAGATGCTATTTCGTTACTTCTAATGGTAACTACATATTTTATTCTTTTTTTAGTTGCAAAATTATATTGTCTTTTTTGCTTTACAGTATCGGGATAAAACTCTGCATTAATCCCTGCTTCTCTTAACTGAAATAAATATTTTAAACAAATATCTTCTTCTCCTTCACCATAGTTATAGAACAGTACTTGGGTGGTATCTCCTTTAAATTCGGGATACAAGTCGTTACCTAACAACACATCGTAAATTCTATCTGCACCAAAAGAAATGCCTACTCCAGATACATTTGTTAATCCAAATTTTCCTGTTAAATCATCATATCTTCCTCCGCCACAAATACTTGGAAAGTTGGCTACTTTAACCTCTATGATAGTTCCAGTATAATATCCTAAACCACGAGCTAAAGTAAAGTCTAATACTAATTTAGCCGATTTTATGCCCAATAAATTAACATAATTAAACACAGTTGTTAACTCTTCAATTCCTTGCTGCCCAATGGTTGAATTTGACAAAAATTCTTTTAAAAAATTAATCTTTTCAGTAAAATCACCTTTCAATTCAAATAAGGGTGTAATTTTTTTTATGGCATTTTCATTGGTAATTTTAGTGCTTAATTCAGCTAAAACTTTATTAACACCAATTTTATCTAACTTATCAATGGCAACAGTAATATCAATTAGTTTGTCGGGTACTCCAATAACTTCAGCAATTCCTGCTAATATTTTTCTGTTGTTAATTGAAATGGTATAATCCAATTTTCCTTTAAAGAGTTCCGTAAAAATATCATCAATAATTTTAATTAAATCAACTTCGTTTAGTAAAGAATTAGAGCCAATAATATCGGCATCGCATTGGTAAAATTCTCGGTAACGTCCTTTTTGTGGCCTATCGGCTCGCCAAACGGGTTGTATTTGAAACCTCCTAAATGGAAAGGTAATATCGTTCTGATTTTGTACCACATACCGAGCAAAAGGGACAGTTAAATCGTAGTGGAGGGCTTTTTCTGCAATAAAAGAAGTTAAAAGTTTGAAGTTTGAAGTTTGAAGTTGTTTGAAATCAACTTTAGCTAAATAATCACCACTATTTAAAATCTTAAAAATCAGCTTATCACTTTCTTCTCCACCAGTGCCAATTAAGGTGTTAAGGTTTTCCATAGCAGGGGTTTCTATTTGCTGAAAACCGTATTTTTTGTACACTTTTTTAATGGTATCAAAAATATAATTTCTTCGTGCCATTTGTATTGGCGAAAAATCTCTTGTCCCTTTTGGCAAACTTGGTTTTTGACTCATAAAATAAAATTATGCTGCTAAATTAATCATCTAACAGCAACCTTATGTTATTTTTAAAATATTAATCCTTTAATTAGAAACATTTTTTATAATTTAAACGTTTTTAAAACTAACCATGATTTAACCGCTATTGAATGATTAAATTTTTAAAACTTTGTTTACTTGGTATTTTACTATTTTCGAATGGTTTATTATTTTGCCAAGGAGGCACGCCTTTAATTACCAATTTTACGTTTGGTGAGTCGAGTATCGACAATGAATCCTGGGCAATGGCACAAGATTTTGAGGGGCAAATGTTGTTTGCCAATAGAAGAGGAATTGTAACATTTGATGGCGTAAAATGGAATTCAATTAAAACCCCAAGCGTTCCGTTAAGTTTATATTATGACCCTGTTTCAGCAAAAGTTTACGTAGGTTGTAAAAACAATTTAGGATTTTTAAATAAAAAAGAAAATGGTGAGTATGTGTATATTGCTATAACTACAAAAAAACATAACATAGGTGAAATTGAGCAAATAGCATCAATCAACGAAAACATTTATTTTTATAGTTCCGATTGCATTACACGATTTTCTACCAAAACAAAAGAAATTAAACATTGGGCAGCAGCAGCAGGGGAACCTTATACTGGTTTTATTATTAATAATGGAAAGGTTTATGTAAATATTGATAAATTAGGACTTCATCTTTTAAAAGAAAACGTAAAAATCCCACTTAAAGAAGGCGACAAATTTTCACGACTCAAAATTCTTTTTTATTTTAGGTATAGCAGAGTCCAATCCTTGGTTGGAGCAGACAACGATTCTCTTTACTTGTTTAATGGAGACCACATTGCACCTTATTATTACAAATCATTAACCTATATTAAAGAAAGTATTTTAACGGGAGGTATTGATATTGACAAAAACACTTTCGTTTTATCAACCATAACAGGTGGTTGTTTGGTAATTGATAAACGCACCAAGAAATCAACATTTACATTAAATTATCAAACTGGTTTGCCCGATGATGAAGTTTATGCTTTAGGTATTGACAGAAATAAAGGCTTATGGGTTTTGCATGAATATGGTATGAGTAGAATTGACTTAAAACTTCCCGTTAGAAACATTAATGTTTACCCTGGCTTAGAAGGAAATTTAACTTCTCTTATTGAAATGGACTCTACTATTTATGTTTCGACAAGCGAAGGTGTTTATTACTTATCAGAAGTTAAAAATTATAGCGAGATTGAAGTTTTGGTAAAAGTAAATCAAGTTAAAAAGTTTAAAAAACAAGAAGAAAAAGAGTTAAAGAATTCAACGAACCAAAATCAAATAAACGAAAAGCATAAAACGAATAAAAAAAAGTCAAATAGTAAAAAAGGAGGTATTTTTAATAAACTATTTGGTAAAAAAAGAAAAAAGAAAAAAAAGAAAAAAAGAAAAGATAGTCCAGTAAAATTAGTCGAAAATACGCAAGAGGTGGTTCCTGAAAAATCTGTTATAAAGAAAACTACTCACAAAAAGCACACAGCAAAAAAGATTATTAAACCTAGCTCAAAATTTGCTTCAAAAAAAATCTATGCTTTACAATCAATAAGCCATCATTTTAATAAGATTAAAGGTGTTGAAGGTAAAGCTAAACAATTTGTTCAATTCAAAAACTCTCTTTTAGTTGCTTCTAATACAGGTCTCTACCAAATAGAAAATTTTAAAACTTCTACAATAATTAGCAATAGGTACATTAATTATATTCACCAATCAAAGGCCTATGCTAATCAATTTTACATCGGCACTTCAACTGGCTTATTAGTTATTGATTATAAAGATAACAAATGGGTTGTTACCGATAACTTATCCGATTTTAATGAAAATGTATATTCCATATTAGAGTTAGATAAAAATAGCTTATGGTTAGGGTGCGAAAATGTAGCTTACAACGTTTTGTATGATAATTCTGGACAACCCGTTAACATTAAACCTTACTACATAAAATCGAACTTTACGGAACGAATTTTAGTAAGAAATGTATTTGGAATTCCTTTCTTTTTCTTATCAACAGGTTTATATAGCTATAATGCTGAAAAAGACTCGATTGTATTTAATAAAAAAACAAATAAAGGATTTACCGGACAGTCAAAATACATTTTTTCTCAAAATAATATTACTTGGATTTTTAACGAATATAAATGGGTAAGCCTACACGAATTATCAAAATACGTAGCCTTGCCTGAAGAATTTTTAGAGCTTTTTGATAATATAAACAGCATCTATGTTGACTCGAAAAGTAATCTTTGGGTAATAGACAACAATAACTCAATTTATAAAATAATAAATACACGTAAAGATTACAAAGAAATATTTGATGTTTATTTAAAATTTATCAATGGTAAACAAGGTAAACTACTTTCGCTTACAAATTTAGTGTTAGATTATAACCATAGTGCATTAAGTTTTCATATTTCTGCCCCTTATTTTGTACGATCTAACGCCATAAGTTTTAAATATTTTATTAAAGGATTAACACCCGAATGGTCGGATTGGCGTAAAAACATTGCCATAGATTTTCCTTATATCCCAGCAGGGAAATATACTTTACAAATTAAAGCAAGAAATATTTTAGGAAAAGAAACAAAAATAAAAACATTTAACTTTGAAATTACGCCTCCTTATTGGGAACGCTGGTGGTTTTATTTTCTTTGTACTTTAGGTTTAACGCTGTTAATTTGGGCTTTTATTTGGTACAGAGAAAAACAATTAAAAAGAACTCAAAAAATATTAGAAGAAAAAGTAACCATAAGAACCAAGCAATTAGTAACAGAACAAGCCAAAACTGAAGAATTATTACTAAATATTTTACCAAAAGAAACCGCAGACGAGCTGAAAAAATTTGGCAAAGCAAAAGCCCGCCATTACGAATTTGCATCGGTAATGTTTACCGATTTTAAAGGCTTTACTTTTTTTGCCGAAAAATTAACTTCTACCGAATTGGTAAAAGAAATAGATTATTGCTTTAGTCATTTTGATGATATTATAGGTAAATATCAAATAGAAAAAATTAAAACCATTGGCGATGCTTATATGTGTGCTGCAGGAATTCCTAAAGAGAACTCAAGTAATCCTATTTTTATAACTTTAGCAGGTTTAGAAATTGTTCAATTTATGGAAAATCATAAAGAAGAAAGAGAAAAATCTAATTCACCTTTTTTTGAACTAAGGCTAGGAATACATACAGGTGCTTTGGTTACAGGTGTTGTTGGTAAAAAGAAATTTGCTTACGATATTTGGGGCGACACCGTAAATACTGCTTCAAGAATGGAATCTAGTGGTGAGCCAGGGAAATTAAATGTTTCTGGAACAACTTATAATGTGATTAAAGATTATTTCGAATGTGAATTTAGAGGGAAAATAGAAGCCAAAAACAAAGGTAAAATTGACATGTATTTTGTAAATCGAATAAAAGAAAAATTCTCAAAAAATGAAAAAGGAACAATTCCAAATAAATTATTACTTGAAAGAATAAAAGTTAATGAATTTACATAGGGCTAAAAAATATATTCTACAACGATTAGAACAAGAATTGCCTGATAATCTACATTATCATGGTGTGCATCATACCATTGATGTTTACAAATCGGCAATAAAGTTATCTACTTTAGAAAACATACCTGAAGATGATAAACTAATTGTTGAAACTGCCGCTTTATATCATGATGCAGGTTTCCTTTTTCGATATGAACATAATGAAGTTTTGGCGGTTGATTTAATCAACGAAATATTACCGCAGTTTAATTACAATAAGAAACACATTAACACCATTGGTAATATTATTTTAACTACTAGAGTTCATGCAAGACCAAATACCTTGTTAGAAAAAATAATGAGTGATGCTGACTATGATTACCTTGGTAGGGATGATGTAGAAACTATTGCCAATACGCTGTATAAAGAATTATTAGAAAATGGTGCTAATTTCACCAAAAAAGAATGGAACGAATTACAAATAAGATTCTTAAAAAAGCATCGATATCATACAAAATCTGCAATAAAATTGCGAGTTAGCAACAAAATGAAATACCTCAACTTTGTAAAATCTCAACTTTAATTTTTAACCAACTTTTTATATTTAAACCGTTGAGGTTCAGTTCCTAGTCGTTTCTTTCTGTTTTCTTCATAATCAGAATAAGAGCCTTCAAAGAAAACAACTTCTGAATTACCTTCAAAAGCTAAAATATGGGTACAAATTCTATCTAAAAACCATCTATCATG
>CAZVEW010000177.1:0-5951 GCA_964625955.1 uncultured Vicingus sp.
GTTTGAGGTTTGAGGTTCATAGTTTTTTATTATTTACACATTAGGTTCATGGTTTCGGTTAAAATTTCCATGTCATCAAAATGAAATTTTTCTCCGTTTATTTCTTGATATTTTTCGTGTCCTTTGCCTGCCAACAATATAATATCTCCTTCATTGGCTAAGGCACAAGCTGTTTTTATTGCTTCTTTTCTATTGGTAATTGCCAACACTTTTTTAAAATGAATGGCTTCGACCCCTGCACGCATATCTTCAATAATTTCTGCTGGATTTTCTGAACGTGGATTATCAGCGGTTAAAATAATTTTATCGCTATAATCGCAAGCAATTTTTGCCATTATGGGGCGTTTTTGCTTATCTCTATCACCTCCACAACCAACAAGAGTTATCACTTTTTCGTTTCCTGTTCTGATTGCTGCAATTGTTTTTAGCACATTTTGTAGTGCATCTGGTGTGTGTGCATAATCAACAATGCCTGCAATGTTATTTTTAGATTTTACATATTGAAATCGACCAGCAACAGCATTTAACAAAGTAATTTCGGTTAAAACAGCTAATTGGTTTTGTTTTAGCAACATGGCAACGGCATAAATTGCCAATAAGTTGTAAGCATTAAATCCACCTATTAGCTTAGTCCACAAATCATTAGCATCAATTTTGAGGTGCATTCCAGCAAAATCGCTTTCTATAATTTTACAAGAAAAATCGGCCATACTTTTTAAAGCATAAGTATTTTTTGCGGCCAACGTATTTTGCAGCATCACCCTGCCATTTTTATCATCATTATTAACTAAAGCAAATGCGTTTTTGGGTAAATCATCAAAAAACATTTTTTTTGCTTTAATATATTCACTAAAGGTTTTATGATAATCTAAATGGTCGTGTGTGATATTGGTAAAAACACCTCCTGTAAAATTTATTCCTGCTATTCGGTGTTGATGAATGGCGTGAGAACTTACTTCCATAAAGCAATATTTACAGTTGCAATTAACCATATCTCTTAACAAAGCATTAAGCTGAATGGCATCTGGTGTAGTGTGTGTTGCTGTAATATTTTCGTTTCCAATTTTATTAACAACCGTAGAAAGTAAGCCAGATTTATGCCCTAATTGCATAAATAAATTATGCAATAATGTGGCTGTTGTTGTTTTTCCATTTGTGCCTGTAATACCCACAAGCTGAATTTCTGTTGATGGATTATCGTAAAAATTTGAGGCAATAAATCCTAAGGCATTACTACTATTTTTAACCCTTACATAGCTTATATTTTTTTGTATTTTTTGAGGAAATTTTTCACAAACTATGGCTATTGCACCATTTTTTATGGTTTGATTAATAAATGTATGTCCATCAACATGAGTTCCAGCAACGGCAACAAAAAGACTATTTTGTACTACCTTTCGAGAATCAAAACAAATATTTTGAATCGTTACGTTGGTAGAGCCAATAACTTCCTCAATTCCTGCTTTATATAATATGTCTTTTAAAAGTTTCATTAAGTTAATTCTAATACTATGGTTGCACCTTTTATTATTTTATCGCCTGGCATTATCGATTGTTTTTTTACTGTTCCATCGCCATTAAATTTCACATTAAAGCCTTCATTTTCTAAAATAAATAGTGCATCTTTAATGCCCATTCCCATAACATTTGGCACATAAATTGGGGGTATTCGTTTATTGTATATTGCTACATTATTAGTTCCTGTTGCCGTTTTTGCCCATTCGCCAATTGTCGATTTTTTTTGTGTTTTAATATTTAGCGAAGTATATATTTCGTTTAAATCTTTATAATCACCATCTTTTGAATACGGAATTTTAGATTTTGCCAAAGCTTTAGTGTCTTCAATTTCATGATGAATAGCTAAACTACTTGCATAAACTTTATCGGCTACTTCTTTAAAAATTGGACCTGCTACAAGGTTGCCGTAATAAACATTTTGCGAGGGAGCATTAACAACAACGATGCACGAGTATTTAGGATTGTCGGCAGGGAAATAGCCAACAAATGAAGCCTGATGACTAACTTTTGATTTATACCTATAACCATATTTTTTGTTGGCTATTTGAGCTGTTCCTGTTTTTCCTGCAATTTTAAATAATGAATTTTTTAAATTTCTTCCTGTTCCTTCTTCAACAACTCCTGCCAACATTTCTTTTGCCATTTTAATGGTTGATTGAGAACAAATTGAGTTATTTATTACCACTGTTGGGAATTTTTTAACCACATGTCCGTGTTCTTTTATCTCTTCTACAAATTTTGGTTTTACCATTTTTCCGTTATTGGCAACGGCATTGTAAAGTGTTAAAATTTGTAGCGGTGTTAACCTTACTTCGTATCCAATAGACATCCATGGTAAAGAAACGCCCGACCAACTTTTATCGGTAACACTTTTAATAAAAGGACTTCCCTCTCCTGCTATTGCTAATCCTAACTTTTTATTTAAATCCATTTGATAAAGCCTATCAATATATTGCTGAGGTTTATCGCCATACACCCTAGTAATTGCTTTAGAAATAGCTACATTCGATGATTTAACAAATGCTTGTTTAATGGTTATTTTTCCATATCCTCCACGATGAGAATCCCTCATTGTTCTATCAAAAAATTTATGCGTTCCATTTTCCGTATCTACCATATCATCTAAGCTTAAATAGCCATCTTCGAAAGCCGCAATTAAAGATGCCAACTTAAATGTTGACCCCGGTTCGGTACTTTCGCCAATAGCATAATTATAGCTTTCGGCATAAGAACTATCTTTCATCATTTGCAGGTTGGCAATGGCTCTTATGTTACCTGTGGCAACTTCCATTAAAACAACACAACCATGATCCGCTTTATTTTTCTTTAGCTCTTTCAATAAGGCATTTTCGGCTACATCTTGAATATTAATATCTATTGTGGTGTAAACATCTCCTCCATCAACTGGTTCTATCGTATTTTTATCGCTAAGTGGCATCCAAACACCACCAGCAATTTTTTGCATCAATCGTTTTCCGTTCACTCCCATTAACTCACTACTATAAGCACCTTCTAATCCAACTGGCTGCACACCTTCTCTGCTGTACCCAATGGTGCGTTCGGCAAGCTGCTTAAATGGTTTTACTCGTTTATTTTGTTGCGTATAAATAAAACCTCCTTTATATCGTCCTTTTCTAAAAATGGGGAATTTTTTTACCTTTTTTAGTGTTGTATATTTTACATTTCTTTTTATTAAATGATATCGTTCTCCTTTTTTTCGGGCAATAAGTAATTCTTCTTTAAACTGAGTTTTAGATTTTTTTGGAAATGCCTGTGATAAACAATAAGACAAGGAATCAATATTGCTATAAAATATTTTGTCTGTTAAGGCTTCTGTTTTCACATCAAACCTTATTTCGTACTTAGGAATTGAGGTTGCCAATAAACTTCCGTCAACCGCATAAATATTACCTCGTACCGCCTCAATATTTTTGTAATCTATGGTTAATTCTTTTGCTTTTTCTCGCCATTTCGATCCATTAACAAACTGAATATTAAATGCTTGCGATAAAATAGCGATAGCAAAAAGACAAACAAATCCGTAAATAAGATATACCCTTGATAATATGTCTTTTTTTAAGTTCTTCATGTCAGTCGGTTGCCTCTATTTTTTTCATCGTTTTTTTGCTCACTACAATTTTTGAAGGAGGTGTAATAGATTCTTTTATTCCGTATTTTGCTATTGCTTGAGCAACTTGAGATTGCTTACTTTTAAAGTTTAAATCTGATTTTATTGTGATGTATTCTGAACGCAATTCTTTTAACTCGTTGCCTACTTTATTTAATTCACGAACAGTTTTTTCGGCATGGTATCCGTTTGCGATGTACAAAATACCTAAAAAAGTAAGAAAAAATATATAAGGTAAAGCGTTTACCAAATTGTCTTTCGAAAGAAAATCGCCAGAAAAAAATGGCACCAACGACCTGTAAAATCTATTTGATTTTCCTTCGTTTTTCTTTTCTTTTCTAAAGCTGTTCATTTGTTTTTAGCCCAATATTTATTTTTAAATTTTTTCTGCTATTCTTAATTTTGCACTTCTTGCCCTGTTATTATTTTGCAGTTCTTCCGCTGTTACTACAATTGGTTTTCTATTTATTTGTTTAAATTTTAATTGAGGATTACCATAAAAATCCTTTACTAAATCGCCTTCAAACTTTCCTTTTTTAATAAAGTTTTTAACGAGTCTATCTTCTAAAGAATGATAAGTAATAACCGACAATCTTCCTCCCGGTTTTAGCACCTCATAACTTTGTGTTAACATTTCTTTTAAAGCAGTTAATTCATCGTTTACCTCTATTCTTAATGCCTGAAAAACTTGAGCTAAATATTTATTTTTCAACTTACCTGGTACTAATTTTTCTGCAATCAATATCAATTCTTTTGTGGTTGTTATGGGTTCGTTTTCTCGCTCTTTAATGAGTTCAAAAACCAATCTTTTAGCATTTTTAATCTCTCCATAATCTCTAAACAGCCTTAACAAATTAGTTTCATCATACTTATTTACAATATGTTGAGCGGTTAATTTTCCGTTTTGATTCATACGCATATCAAGCGGACCTTCATACCTAATAGAAAAACCTCTTTCTCCAACATCAAACTGATGAGAGGAAACGCCTAAATCTGCCAACACACCATCTACAGGAATGGCTTTATAAAACCTCAAATAATTTTTCAAATAACGAAAGTTCTGTTCCACCAAAGTAAACCGAGCATCTTTCAACTCATTATGTTTGGCATCTCCATCTTGGTCAAAACCAAACAATTTCCCTTTACTACCCAGCCTTTTTAAAATTTCTTTAGCATGACCTCCTCCTCCAAAAGTTACATCTACAATAAGCTCATTCCCTTTTATATTTAGTCCATTAACCGACTCGCTCAACAAAACAGGATTATGATAATTCATGGTCTGTATTTGTCTTTGTTCCGCCCATTACTTCTTCTGCTAATCTTGCAAAATCATCAGGCTCGTCAGTTAATAATCCGTTATATATTGATGCACTCCAAACTTCAATTCTGTTGGCATAGGCAAATAAAACCACTTCTTTTTCTACTCCTGCATAGCCCAACATTCTTTTCGGAAAAAGTATTCTACCTGTTGCATCTAAACCTAATTCTGTTGCTCCACGATAGAAATACCGAATAAATTCACGATTCTTTTTCACGTACTGGTTTAATTTGTTGACTTCGGCACTTATGCCTTCCCACTCGTTTTTAGGGTACAAAACCAAGCATTTTTCAAAACCACGATTAAGCACAAACCTCTCCTGTGCAGCTGGGTCTAACTGCTTTCTTAGACCAGAAGGCAGCATCAACCTGCCTTTTACATCTAATTTACACTCAAATTCTCCAATAAAGTTTGCCATTACAATATACTTACAGTCAAGGTTTTAATTTTTAAAGTGTAAATATAATTCAATTTTTACCACTCTCTACCACTTTTTACCACTTTGTTAATAACTTTTAAAACGAAAAGATTAAAATAAGGTTGCAACTATTTTATAACTAATTGATTTTCTGTATTGTTTATTTTTTTAAACCCTAATTTTTGAGGTGGGATTTTTTGATAAGATGTTGATAATTGGATAGTAAAACTAAGTGCCAATTATAACAGTATTTTGTACCATTCTGAATAGGCAATGCTGGTTAAGAAAAGCTTCTTTTTTTACTCGTCATTGCGAGAAATGCAACGTAGTGGAATGACGAAGCAATGACGTTAAAACACAAGGAGTTGTTGCTTCTTCATCGTTTTTACACCTAAATGCTATCGTTGTCATCCTATGTTTGTAAAAAGGATTTGTTAATGTTTAGAAAATTGAAGTGATGAATCTTTTGTTTAACACTTCCAAAAAGATTCATCACCTTGTTTTGTATTCCCGCAGCAAGTTCGGGACAAAACATCGTTCTGAATGACAAAGACAAGTTAATTATCTTG
>CAZVEW010000178.1:0-5873 GCA_964625955.1 uncultured Vicingus sp.
ACAATACCTACCAGTTCGATGGCAGATATCGCATTCCTTTTGTTGTTATTTTTCTTCAATGCCTAAAATTATATTTGCTAATATTTTGGCTTCTTTAATATCTTTTATAATTAAAGAGGGTGAGTTTTTATCGCTATGAGAAAAGGTAGCTCTCGTTTCTTCATGTTTATATTTTCCATGAATAATTATGGTGTAATTGTTTGTGCCTAATTTTTCAGATTGTTTCCAAACTCTTTCAACAAAAGGACAAGTAGTGTTATATTTTTTAGTTTCTATACCTATCTCTTTTAATTTATCAGCAATTTCAATTGTAGTGCCAAAAGCAGGAATTATCACAATATCTTCTTTTGTTAGTTCATTCCAGTTAACAAAAGGATTGCCTTTGGTATCCATTATAAATTGGATTCCTTTTTCTTTTAAATCTTTATTTACGGTAGGGTTATGAATCATTTGACTTAAAAGAAAAATTCTTTTGTTGGGATTCTCCTCTACAGCTTTATAAGCAATTTCTATTGCATTTTCAACTCCGTAACAAAAGCCAAAATGCCGAGCTATTAAAAATTGAATCTCACCGAAATCTAATAGAGTGGGAGTAAAATCCTTTTTTCTTGGGTCAATGTTTTTTCTTAAACTCTTTATTTTAGAAATGAAAGAACTTTTATAATATGTAGGAATTTCAAAATTTCTCATTGTATTTACAAAAATAAAACTTTGTGTTTATAAAATCTTATTTATTTGTTTAATAATTTAATCGAGAGTATTCTTAGTTGTTTTTACTTTAACAGCCAGCCTTAAAAAAAAATTATTCATTTAAAAAGGAGTTTTTATTTGAAGTTCTCTAATTATTTATAATTTTGTCCCCAAGTTGGGCAAGATGTAAAGAGTAATAGTCTTGTAAAACACCAGCTTTGAAGTGTAGATGTGTTAGTTAAAGATATCCTAGCTACATTTTTGTAAAAATAAGTGAATAACATAATAAATCTATTGAATATGAAAGTTGGTATTCCAGCAGAGATAGATGCCAAAGAGCTAAAAGTGGCAGCTACTCCAAAAACAGTTAAAAGGCTGATAAAACAAGGGTTTGAAGTTGCTGTTCAGCATAATGCAGGTGTTAAATCAAATTATTCGGATAAAGTATTTGAAGAAGCAGGAGCTAAAATAATTCAATCAGCCAAAGAAATATATACAAATTCAGATATTGTACTTAAAGTAAAAGAACCGAGTATAGAAGAGGTTGATTTAATGAAAGAAGGATTAGTAATGCTGAGCTATTTATGGCCAGCACAAAATCCTGACTTACTCCAAAAGTTAGCCGAAAAAAAAGTAAATGCGGTTGCAATGGACGCCATTCCTAGAATTTCTAGGGCACAAAAGATGGATGTTCGGTCCTCAATGGCAAATATTTCAGGTTATAGAGCAGTTATTGAAGGAGCCAATTATTATGGCAGATTTCTTAACGGACAAATAACCGCAGCAGGAAAAGTTGACCCAGCAAAAATATTAATAGTAGGAGCGGGGGTAGCGGGTTTAGCAGCCATCGGAACAGCAAACTCTCTCGGTGCAATTGTTAGGGCTTTCGATACTAGAAAAGAAGTAGCAGAGCAAATTGAATCTATGGGAGCCGAATTTTTAACCGTAGAAATTGAAGAAGATGGATCTACTTCATCAGGATATTCTAAAGTAATGAGTCAAGAATTTATTGACGCAGAAATGAAATTGTTTGCAGAACAAGCCGCTGATGTTGACATTATTATTACTACCGCCCAGATACCAGGAAGAGAAGCCCCAAAATTAATTTTAGATTATCATGTGGCAGCAATGAAACCAGGCTCTGTAATTGTTGATTTAGCAGCTTCTTCTGGCGGAAACTGTGTTTTAACTAAAGATGATGAAGTTTATACTACCAATAATGGTGTTACCATTGTTGGCAAATTAGACCAACTACCAAATCAGGCATCTCAACTGTACGGCAACAATCTTTGTCATCTTTTAGATGATATGGGAAAAGCAGCAGATTTTAAAATAGACATGGAAGATGATGTTGTTTCTCGTGCCATGGTTACTTACGATGGAAAAGTAAATTGGCCACAAAAACCACTTCCTGTCAGTCCTCAAAAACAAAAAGTTGAAGAACCAGTTGTTGAAATAGAAGACCCAAAAGTAACAGCCGTTAAAAAAGCAAAAAAAGAAGCTGTTGGAATGGTCATTAAACTCTGTGTAATAGGTGCTTTACTATTAGTTATCGGACAATTTGCTCCGCAAGAATTTATGCAACATTTTACTGTATTTGTATTATCCGTATTTATTGGATGGCAAGTAATTTGGAATGTTTCGCACTCATTACATACTCCTTTAATGGCTGTAACAAATGCCATTAGCGGAATTATTATTGTTGGCGGATTATTACAAACCACCAATGACATAAGCAATCCGATGACAATAATAGCTTTTGTAGCAATTTTAGTTGCTAGTATTAATATTGTAGGAGGATTTTTTGTTACTCACAGAATGTTAAAAATGTTTAAAAAATAAAGGCAATGATGATAGTTAAAGAAATACAAACAGCAGCTTACTTGTTTTCAGGTATTCTGTTTATACTTAGTTTGGGAGGGTTATCTTCTCAAGAATCAGCAAAACGTGGCGTGTTTTACGGAATTATTGGTATGATAATCGCCATATTAGCCACCGTTCTCGGAAAAGGAGTTGAAGGTCATATTTATATTATTGCAGCAATAGCTATTGCTTCGCTAATTGGTATTATAGTCGCAAGAAAGGTAGAAATGACATCTATGCCTCAATTAGTTGCTATTTTACACAGTTTTGTTGGCTTAGCAGCAGTTCTTGTTGGGTATGGTTCTTATATGGATCCTGATACTTCTACGTTAATAGGAGCAGCACATACTATTCATTTAGTAGAGGTTTTTATTGGTATTTTTATCGGAATAGTAACATTTACAGGATCTATAATTGCTTGGGGAAAGTTAGAAGGTAAAATTAACAGTAAACCTTTAGCTTATACTGGCAGACACACTGTAAATATTATATTGATATTAGCCACCATTGTATTGGGTGTTTTATTTACAATGGCTTCTGGCGCTGATGGAATGCTTTATTTATATATTATGACAGGAATAGGGGCATTTATTGGTGTGATGATGGTTATGGCAATTGGAGGTGCAGATATGCCCGTTGTTATTTCTATGCTAAACTCCTATTCTGGTTGGGCAGCAGCAGCAGCAGGTTTTATGTTGGGCAACGATTTGTTAATTATAACAGGAGCATTGGTTGGTAGCTCAGGTGCTATTCTTTCAATTATTATGTGTGAAGCCATGAACCGTTCTTTTATTTCTGTTATTTTAGGAGGATTTGGAACTGTTTCTTCTAGAGAAGCTGCAGAGATTGAAGGGGAAGTAACCTCTATTAATCATGATGGAGCTGCCGATTTATTAAAAGAAGCAAAATCTATTGTTATAACACCAGGTTATGGAATGGCAGTAGCAAAAGCACAATATCCTATTTATGATATGGTTCAATACCTTAGAAAACAAGGCAAAGAAGTTAAGTTTGCAATACATCCTGTAGCAGGTCGTTTACCTGGACACATGAATGTTTTATTAGCAGAAGCTAACGTTCCTTACGATATTGTTTTTGAGATGGACGAAATAAACTCTGAACTTCCCGATACCGATTTGGTAATGGTTATAGGTGCAAATGATACGGTAAATCCAGGAGCTCAAGATGACCCAGCAAGTCCTATTTATGGAATGCCTGTTGTAGAAGTTTGGAAAGCAAAAACCGTAATTGTAATGAAACGTTCAATGGCTGTTGGTTATGCAGGAGTTCAAAACCCATTATTCTTTAAAGAAAATACAGAAATGCTTTACGGAGATGCTAAAGATAGTGTTGAAAAAATTATGAGTAGCCTAAAAGGTTAGTAGAACAAAAAGTTACCTACAAAAAAAAACATCTAAAATTTTAGATGTTTTTTTTTGTAGGTAATAATTTTAGTTTAATGATGATGACCATTAGCACCATGAACATGACCATGTTCAACTTCTTCTTTCGAAGCCTCTCTAACATCAACAACACTTCCTGTAAAATGTAAATCTTGGTCAGCCAAAGGGTGATTAACATCTGCAGTAATAGTTTTTTCGTTTATCGAAAGAATTTTAGCAGGGTGAACTTGTCCGTTTTGATCTTGTAATGGTAAAATATTGCCAACAACAACTTCTTCAACCAACTTACCATCTTTCATAAACATTTCTTGTTGTAGCTCAATAACTGCTTCTTCTGTTCTTTTTCCGTAAGCATTTTCAGCTTTAATGCCGAAAGAAAATGTTTCGCCAGCATTGAGGTTAGTTACATTGTTTTCAAAATCAGGAATCATTTGTCCCATACCAGATAAAAATACCAAAGGCTCTTTCCCTTCAGTAGATTCAATCATTTCACCTTCAGCAGTATCTTTAAATAACTTGTAATCTACTGTTATAGCTTTGTGTTTTACTTCACTCATAATTTATTTTTCTTGGTTTATGTTTAATTTATTTTTCTAAAAATGGATACCTGTAATCTGTTGGTGGCACAAATGTTTCTTTTATTGTTCTAGGACTCGACCAACGTATTAAATTAAGGTAAGAGCCTGCTTTATCGTTTGTGCCTGAGCCTCTTGCTCCTCCAAAAGGTTGTTGTCCAACTACCGCACCTGTTGGTTTGTCATTAATATAAAAATTACCAGCAGCACCTTCTAATGCTTTTGTAGCAAGATTTAAAGCCGTTCTATCTTGCCCCATAATAGAGCCTGTTAAGGCATATTCTGAAGTATCGTTTAATAATGATAGGGTTTCTTCAAATTTATTTTCATCATAAATATAGATGGTCATTATAGGTCCAAAGATTTCTTCACAAATGGTTTTAAATTTTGGATTGGTAGTAACAATAACTGTTGGTGCTATAAAGTAGCCTTTCGATTTATCATAAGTTCCACCACAAATAATTTCTGCATCTTCTTGTGATTTTACAAAATCAATGTATCCTGCTATTTTATCAAAACTTTTTTCATCAATAACGGCATTAATAAAATTGCTAAAATCTTCGGGAGAACCCATCTTAAATGAGGATAGGTCTTGTTTTACAAGTGCTAAGACTTCATCGGCAATATTAGTTGGTAAATAGGCACGAGAGGCTGCCGAGCATTTTTGTCCTTGAAATTCAAAAGCACCTCTAGAAATAGCTGTAGCTACTTGGTTGGCATGGGCTGATTTGTGAACCATTATAAAATCTTTTCCGCCAGTTTCGCCAACAATTCTAGGGTAAGATTTATAAATATCAATGTTATTTCCTATTGTTTTCCAAATGGTTTTAAATACTTTGGTAGAACCTGTAAAATGGATTCCTGCAAATTCGGGGTGAGTAAAAATGGTGTTGCCAATTTCTGAGCTATTTACATGAATTAAATTAATAACACCATCGGGCAAACCAGCTTCTTTAAATAATTCCATAATTACTTGGGCAGAATATATTTGAGTGTTAGAAGGTTTCCAAACAATAACATTTCCCATTAAAGCAGGGGCAGCACACAAATTAGCGGCAATTGATGTAAAATTGAAAGGTGTAATTGCAAAAACAAATCCTTCTAAAGGTCTGTATTCCAATCTATTCCATATTCCTTCAGCAGACGCTGGTTGTGATGAATAAATATCGGTCATGTATTGCACATTAAACCTAAAAAAGTCGATTAGCTCGCAAGCTGCATCAATTTCTGCTTGAAAAGCGTTTTTACTTTGACAAAGCATTGTTGCTGCATTCATTTTTGCCCTAAAAGGACCTGCCAACAATTCGGCAGCTTTTAAAAAGATGGCAGCTCTATCTTGCCA
>CAZVEW010000179.1:0-5819 GCA_964625955.1 uncultured Vicingus sp.
AAACAATTTTCCGATCATATGTTTGTGGCAGATTATAAAAATGGCAAATGGCAAAATTTTAAAATACAACCTTTTGCACCTATTACCATAAGTCCATCCTGTGCAGCTATTCATTATGGACAATCTATTTTTGAAGGAATGAAAGCCTACAGAAATGAACAAGGAGAAATTTCATTGTTCAGACCATTGGCCAACCAAAGAAGAATGAATAAATCTGCTGTACGAATGTGCATGCCAGAGATTCCTAAAGATTTATTTATTGAAGCAATAACTCAATTAATAAAAATAGATGCCGACTGGGTACCAACAAAAGAAAATTGTTCCTTATATATAAGACCATTTTTATTTGCAAGCGAAGAACTTTTAGGCGTTAGACCTGCAGATGAATATAAGTTTATTGTTTTTACTTCTCCTGTTGGAGGCTATTATTCAGAACCAGTTCATGTGAAAATAGAAACAGAATACGCTAGAGCTTGCGAAGGTGGCGTTGGGTTTGCAAAAGCAGCAGGGAACTATGCCGCAGCTTTATACCCTGCAAAATTAGGGCAAGAACAAGGTTTTAGACAACTAATTTGGACAGACGCTAAAAATCATGAATATATTGAAGAATCAGGAACCATGAATATCATGTTCCATATAGGAAATACAGTAATTACGCCAAATTTAGATTATAAAACAACCCTTGATGGGGTTACTAGAAATAGTGTTTTAACATTATTAAAAGAACTAGGTGTAAATGTTGAAATTAGAAGAGTTTCTGTAGAGGAAGTTGTAGCTGCAGCCAAAAATGGTACTTTGCATGATGCATTCGGAACAGGCACAGCAGCAACTATTGCACAAGTAGCCTCAATTACTTATCAAAACGAACGATTTGAGTTACCCCCTCTAAAACAAAGAATATTATCAAATAAAGTAAGTGCTATCTTACAAGATATCAAAAGAGGAAAAATAAAAGATACGCATCAATGGATTTATAAAATATATTAAAATTAAAACAGATATAACTTATTTCTAGTTTTTAAGTATAACAAAGTATGAAGAAGCTAATTTTACTATTTTTCCTCGGAATATCATTCTTCTCTGAAGCACAGTATCAGAAAGTAAATTTCTTTTTACAAGCCGATTTACAAAAATCTCAAAATACAAACAAAGAATTCTCATTAATTGTTCGAGGAAACGTTTTAGCGATAAAAAAAGAAGTTTTACGTTTAGAGGGTAAAATAGGTCTTTCCACACAAGATATCATTCAAGTTAAATTGAAAGCAAATCAAATACCCTCTTTTTCTAAAAACACTTACGTTAAAAGCATTGAATATACTTCGTTAAAAGTTCACGTTTTAAACGATACAATGAAAATTAACAATAATGTAATACCTGTTCATAATGGCACAGCCCCTTTAATTGATAAATACACTGGAAAAGGAGTAATCTTTGGGTTAATTGATGCAGGAATTGATGTGCATCATCTTGATTTTAGAGACAGTACGGGGCACACAAGAATATTAAGGTTGTGGGATCAGAATCAATCTAATAACGGAACAAGTACTTATGGCTATGGCGTAGTTTGGGATTCTTCAGACATAAATAATAATTTAACAAACCATGAAGATCCTTTTGTTTTTAAAGGACATGGAACCCATGTTACTGGTATTGGTGCAGGAAACGGATTAGCTGTTAATAACTATAAAGGTGTTGCTCCAGAAGCTAGTATTGTTGCTGTTGCTGTAGATTTTTATTCTACACAAAATACCATTTTAGATGCCGTAGATTATATATATAAAGTTGCAGATTCTTTAGGAATGCCATGTGTTTTAAACATTAGCCTAGGAGATTATGCAGGTTCACATGATGGTACAGATGGCGTAGCAGTATTAATAGATAGTTTGATGAATTACAAACCAGGAAGAGCATTAGTTTGTGCTGCAGGTAATGAAGGAAATGTTCCTTTTCATCTTCAACAGCAAGTTAATTCTGACACTACTTTTACATGGTTTAAATATAATCCCTCAACCATATTAGGGTATGGAGCTGTCTTTTATGAAATTTGGTCAGATACTAGCGATTTTAACAATGTTAATTATGCTTTTGGGGCAAACTTACCTTCAGGAAGTTTCGGTTTAAGAGGAAAAACACCTTTTCGTAATATAAAAAACAGATTAGGAAATTATACTGACACCCTTATGAATAATGGTAATATTTTAGGAATTGTATCCACCTATGGAGAATTGCAAGGCGATAAATATTTGTTACAAGTTAACATTCAACAACCCGATTCGAGTGGGTATCTTTTTAGTTTAATGACTACAGGAAGTGGAAAATTAGATGTTTGGTCGAGTGCAGCAGGTTTTATGCTAACCTCAGATATTGTAAAAACAGGATTACCATCGCCAACCGTTTATCCAAATATTATTTATTACCAACAACCTGATACGTTTCAAACTGTCGTTAGCAGTTTTTCTTGTTTACCATCTGTAATTACTGTAGGAACTTATGATAACAGAAAAACTTATTTAGATGTAGATTCTGTAGTGCAAATAACCACAGGTAATGTTGGGGAAATTGATATAGCTTCAAGTATTGGTCCCAATAGAAGAGGATTTGTAAAACCAGATGTAGCTTCTACAGGAAGGTATGTGATGAGTTCTACGCCAGATACAGTCGCTAATTACTTTATAGGAATAGGAGGAAGTAAATGGATAGGTTTTGGTGGAAAGCATATGCTTAAAAATGGCACATCAATGGCTTCTCCTGCTGTTGCTGGAATTGTTGCTTTGTATTTAGAAAAATGCCCAAATGCCACTATGGCAGAAATTAAAAATGCCATTTTAAGTTCAGCAAGTCAAGATGTTTATACTGGTGCAGTTCCAAACATGTCGTATGGTTTTGGCAAACCAAATGCTTTTGCAGCCTTAAACACATCAAACTTTTCTTTTACAATAGGTTCGAATCAAAATATTTGTGCTGGCGATAGTGTACAAATTAGTGCTCCTAATTATACCTCTTACTTATGGAATAATAATCAAATTACCCAAAATATATTTGTAGATACCAATAAAATTGTGTTTGTAACAGCTACAAATTCAAGTGGTTGCAAAGGATTATCTGATACTGTAAATGTGGTTTGGCATGCATTACCCAACAAACCAGTTATTACAATAGTGGGGAACGACACATTAATTTACACCACAAACTTAAATATGCAATGGTATTACAACTCTAATATTTTAGTAGGAGCAACAGATACCATACATATTGCACAAAATAATGGAAATTATTACGTACAAGTAAGTGATGCTTTTGGCTGTACCAATAATTCAGATACAGTTAATGTTATCTTACTTGGGATAGAAAATGCCATTTCTAAATTGGTGTCAATTTATCCAAACCCGACAACAGGGAAAATTACAATAGCACTAAAAGATAATAGCGTAAAAATGGTTACTATGCTTAACTTATTAGGAGAAGTTGTAATGGAAAAGAAATTAATTAAGCAAAATAAATTAGTATTAAACATCGGGAATCTCGCTAAAGGTGTTTATTACATTCGTTTAGATACAAAAGACAAACAATACCTTCAAAAGCTGATTTTGTTGCGTTAATAAAATATAGCATTAATATTATTTTCATTATACCTATCTTCGTTAGATGTTTCAATATTTTAACAACATAAAAATAGTTACACTTGCTATTCTGTTACTAATAACAAGCACTATTATTGCACAAAAAGGCGATGAAACATTGTCTAAAACCATCATCTTTAAAATAAAAGAACAATACAGGAATAAGTGTACTACAAAGCAAGTTAATATTGTAAAATTTAATGCTTTAATGGCTCAAATTAAAGCAAATAAGCTGTTTAAGGTATTTCCAAATAAAATAAAAGAAGATAAAAAAGGCAATGTTGATTTATCTTTAATTTATGAGCTTAGTTATCTGAATAATTTCACTGTTAATGAGCTTATTTTTAAATTAAAACACTTAAAAATCACTGAGTATGTTGAACCTTATTATCTACCAAAACTTTGTTATACGCCAACTGATACACTTGTATCTCAACAATATCATCTTAACCTAATTAATGCTTTTAACGCTTGGAATATTAATAAAGGAGATAGCAATATAGTTATTGGAATTACCGATACGGGCTGGGAACCTACTCACCCTGATTTAATAGCCAATGTAAAAATAAATTATGCCGATCCTATCAATAATATTGACGATGATAATGATGGCTATATTGATAATTATTTAGGGTGGGATTTAGGCATGAACGATAACAATGCCTTGTGGGAATCTCTTAGTCATGGTGTGCATGTAACTGGTTTAGCTGCTGCAGTAACAGATAATATAACAGGTGTGGCAGGCGTTGGATTCAAAACAAAGTTTTTACCTATAAAAATTTCTAATGCAACAGGTGTTTTAACGCAAGCCTATCAAGGAATAGTTTATGCTGCCGACCATGGTTGTTTTATTATTAATTGCTCTTGGGGAGGATACAATTATAGTCAGTTTAACAAAGATATTATTAACTATGCAACAATAAACAAAGGCTGTTTAATTGTTGCAGCCGCAGGAAATGACAATGGTGAAAATTTATTTTACCCTGCTGCTTACAATGGTGTTTTAAGTGTTGCAGCAACAAATCAAAGCGATATTAAAACAAGTACTTCTAACTATGGCACTTACATTAATATTGCTGCTCCGGGAGACGCAATATTAAGTACAGCAAGTAATGGAAGTTATGGTTTAAAATCTGGAACTTCTATGGCAGCACCAATAGTGGCTGGAGGAGCCGCTTTAGTAAAAGCACAATTTCCTACTTATACCAATAAACAAGTTGCCGCAGTTTTAAAAGCCACAACAGATAATTTAAACACCTTAAATCCTACTTACGTAGATAAATTGGGTACAGGAAGATTAAATTTATTTAACGCCTTATCCGATACAAATGCCCAGTTTATTGAGATGACCTCAAAAAATATTTCAGATAATAATAACAATATCTTCGAATTTGGAGACACCTTACGCATTACAGGAAAATTTACAAATTATTTAAAACCAATAAGCGGAATAACAGTAACCCTATCTTCCACTTCAATTTATATCAATATAATTAATGGAACAACTACTTTACCTACATTAAATACTTTAGATACCATATCAAATTATGCTAATAAATTTTTAATTAACCTATTAAACGGAGCACCTTTAAACACGCCAATTTTAATTAAAGCAAAACTAAGTAACGGAAGCTATTCGCACAATCAATATTTTACCATTACCTTAAATCCAGACTATATAAATGTTGCTGTAAACCAAATTTCTACCACCATTACAAGCAAAGGAAAAATAGGATATAATGACGCTAATAATTTAACAGGTTTAGGCTTTTCTTACAAAGGGAAACAACTATTATATGAAGCAGGTTTAATGATTGGCGATAGTCCAACACGTGTTGCCGATGCTGTTAGAGGCGTTACTAGTCCCGACCAAGATTTTAGTGCCATTCAAAACGTATTTTTTAATCCGCCCTATAAATCGGCTTTAGATTTGAAAGGAATGATGAATGATGCTCCACTGAGTGTACCTATGAATATTAATGTTACTCATTTTTCTTACGCTTACCCAACAACTCCTAACGATAAATTTATAATTATTGTTTATGATATTGAAAATACTGGTTTAACACCTTTATCAAATATGTATGCAGGTATTTTTGCCGATTGGGATATTGATAATGCAAATTTAAACAAAGCTGGTTTTGATGTTACTCGCAAAATGGGTTTTGTCCATTCTTTAAATTCAGATACAATTTATGC
>CAZVEW010000180.1:0-5753 GCA_964625955.1 uncultured Vicingus sp.
ACCTATTGCCTTAATTGATGAAGAAATGCCAGTGGTAGTAATTGCTACAAAAAAAGGAAATTACGAAAAAGTAGTAAGCAACATTGAAGAGGTAAAAGCCAGAAATGGAAAAATAATTGCCGTAGTTACCAAAGGAGATGTAGAGGTTAAAAAGATAGCTGATTATGTTATTGAGATTCCCGAAACGGAAGATGCTTTGAGCCCTTTATTAACTTCTATTCCATTGCAATTGCTATCTTACCATATTGCTGTAATGAGAGGCTGTAATGTTGACCAGCCTAGAAATTTAGCGAAATCGGTTACGGTAGAATAAACGTTTTTAATCGAAAATAGCCTAAATTTTGTCTGTTAAACCTAATTTTTAGGCTCAGTAAAAATACGTAGTAAATACTACGTATAATTTGGTATTTTTAAAATAAACTAAATTATTTTTTGTGTAATTAATTTTATTAATCTACCTTTAGTAAACTAAGTTGTTTTTGGGTAAAAATTAGTATTCAATTACAATATTCTCGCATAAAATCCGCAAAAAATTTTTTTTAAAAGAAAGAAAACAAGCATTATACATTTTGGGTGTGTGCTTTTCTATAGTTTGTAGGTCTTTGCGGGCCTTTGCGAGAAATAGTTAAGCCACACCCTCCTATTACGAAAAAGGTAGAAAATGGCTAGGAAAACAAAGATATTATTTGATGATACAACTGTTTATGGCAGTGCACTTGGTAATTTTTTAAGGAACGAAAAAAAATTTCGACTAATTAAATTACCTTTTAACTATGTAAATATTAGCGAAATAATAAACCAATACGCCCCAAACGTGATAATAATAGATACTGACTATTGTTATGATACAGCAACAAAATTAGTACCAATAATTAAAAAAAACTTCCCAGAAATTAAGGTTTTCAGTTTAACACTTTGGAATATGAATATTTTAAAACAAGATATGATTGATGCTGGTGTTGATGGACATTTCTCTAAAATTAATCAATTCGATAATATAATTCAATTAATTAAATCACATCAAAGTGTAACACTTTCTTAAATTTAATCCTTTAAACTTGCGTATCATTTATTTTTACACGCACAGCCATCAGATTCATAATTAGCAACTTGATCGTTATAATCACTTTTTGTTTGAAAATTATCTTCACACAAAGTTGCCGTAGCTTTAGTTTTACAAGAAGAACATTCTTTACAGGTACTTTTTTTGCACGACAAAAATGCCACACCTAGAAAGAAAATTGAGGATAAGAATAAATTTTTCATATTTATTTGATTTCGTGGTTAATAATATAGTGGAACAAGATAGTGAAGATAGTGTGAATTATTTAAACCGCTATTCTGTCATCACCTTTTTTAATTTTTTTAATGAAATATTATAAGCAAAATTTAGCCCTATAATATTTAATTTTTCTGGTTTTTTTACATTAATATCTTTTTGTATGCGATAATAAGTTGTTAAATTTATGCGTTTATTAAGTCGCCAAGCTAAACCAAAAGTAAATCGCTTAGCCCTAAACTCATTTTTATTATCAAACCTAAAATAAAGTTCATAGGCAATAAAAGGGTCAACTAATTTAGAAGCATTATAACCCAAAGTAAGTTTGTTTCTTAAATAATCGGCTTTTTGTTTGGTTGAATTAAATTTTTTCGTGTCTTGTAACCTAAATCTATACTTTAACGATAAAGGGAAATTCTTCTTTTTCCAAGAATAATAAACATCAAAAGAAATTCTTCTTTTATTTTTTTTTATAGGAATAGCAACATATCTATATTTTGTTGCAAAGGAAAAATGTTTATTTAATTTATATTTTATCCCCATTTCGGTAAAAGACAACTTTTTTGTGGAAATATTATTTTTAAAACGAAATTGTTCTGCTAGACTAATGGAAAACTTTTTGTTTAGTTTAAGTTTGGCAGAAGCTCCACTCCATAATTGATTATCGGTGATGGTTTGACTAAAAGAATTGTTGCTTATTAATATGGTTAGAAGTATTGCAAAAAAAAAGAATAAATAATGCTTCATATTTTTTATTTTAATAATTTTTAAATAACTAAGTGGTAAGTAATCGGCAAATAAATCTATGGGACAATCCATTTGTTTTTACTCCCACTTAGTTTAAAATAATTAACTCTATATGGTAAATAAGAGCAACTAAAATAGAAAAGGTTGGGTTCTTAAGTTTTTACTAAGCTGTTTTTAAACTTTGTTTCTTTAGGGGAGTTCTAAAAATTCAGCTTATTAAAATCGATATTGTAATCCTGTAGAAAGGCTGAAAAAATAAGGGTTTATTTTGTTAAGGTTGTCTAGGTTTAAGTTGGTAAGAAATAGACTGTTCGTTGGAATAACAATTACACTTATTCTTTTGGATAACAAATACTTAGCTCCTATACCAAATGTTCCAGAAAAGTTAAAGGTTTTTGTTTTTGCAAAATCTTCTACACCAATAGTATTAGAATTACTGGTGTTTGATATTTTTATTTTTGAATAACTTTTTATTGTAATATTTGCTTCACCACCTATTTGAAAAATAAATCGTAATTTTTTTCTTCCTAACTCGTATTCTACAAAAATAGGGATATTGATAAATTCAAAATTTTGAATTTCTCTAAAGTCAAAAACATCCTCGTTGTCATTATCAAGTTCTAATTCTTCTAAATCTTCTGTTTTAATTGTTCCTAATGAGCTAAGTATTGTAATTGTTTTCTCGTTAGTATCAATATTCATTGGTAAATCTTGCAAATGCTTATTGGTTAAATCAAACGCTTGTTTTAGTTGTTTATAATTTGCTCCCAATCTTATAATCCAGTTATCAGCGATATTATACCCTATAGTAAGACCTGCATTATATACTAAATTTCCTGATTGGTTTTTATTGTAGAAAGTCGCTGAGTTTCCTTTTAAGAAACGAGAAGAATAAGTTGGTGAAATAAATAATGAAGCAGAAATTCGAGATAATATTTTTGCAGGAATAATGGTAACAGGCGGAAAATTAGTTTTATTATTGGTGGTTTTGCTTGTATTAAGATTAGAAAGTGAAGTAAAATCTGGCTGCAATGGAATTACTAAATCAATGTCATTACTGGCAAAGCTTTCTTTCTTTTGCTTAATAAGTAATTCTGTTAGGTTACTACTTTTAACCACGGGTAAATTTTGTTGTTTGTTATTTATCGTAACATTTTTATTTACCTGATTTAAAGCTCGTTTTACGTTTTTTTGTTCAACGTTAGCGATAATTCCTTTTTGTTTTAAAGCACTAACTACACTTTTTTTCTTTTTAGGAGATGTTAATTTTTCTCTTTTTGTTTCTTTTTGTTTATTCTCTTTCTTTTCTTTTCTATCTTTCTGTTTAACAATAGGTTGTGATATTTTTTGTGTTTCTTTAAGTCGATTAACTTTAATGGAAGAGGTGTTTTCTAGTAAAGGTATTGTTTTAGTTAAACTTGAGTTTTCATTTTTTGTTAGTGTTTTATTTTTTGTTAAAAGAGAAGTTGAAGGTTTCTTTTTAGATGCAGTTTTATTTGTAAAATTTTGATTTTCACTAAGTTCATTATTTAAACGGGATTGTTCTTTTCCTTTACTTATTTCGTAAAAATACAAAGCCGAAACGACTAATAGCAAGGTAAAAACAGATAACCCAAATCGTTTGTAGAAAATAGCACCTCTTTTTAGTTGTAAGGTTTCTAATTTTGATGCCTTACTATCAATAGCCAACCATAAATTTGCTGGTGGAGTAACACCATGGTTGGCATATTCATTTCGAATATGTGCATCAAATTTTATATCGTCTTTGTCTTTAAGCACTTTAGTTATTTGACTTATTTAATAGTACATGAGTATTATTTATAATTTTAATTTTTAATATTTTTCGAGCATCATGTAACTGCGATTTTGATGTGCCTACGGATATTTTTAATTTCTTAGCAATTTCTTTATGCGAAAATCCTTCTATTACATACAAGTTAAAAATTTTTCTGCAACCAGTAGGTAATTGCTGAATTAAAGCGGTTAATTCATCTATAGCTAAATTAGCCAAGGCATCATTCATATCAAATACAGTTTGCTTAAAAGTAATACTAGTATCTTCTACAATTCTTAATTGGCTTGCTTTTCTGTTATATTCTAATGCTGTATTCACAAAAATTCTTTTTATCCAACCACTTAATGCCTCACAATTTTTTAACTGTTTTATGTTCTTATAAACCAGATAAAAGCCTTGTTGAAAGATATCTTCTGCCTCTTGTTTATTTTTAGCATAACGCAAACAAACACTAAACATTTGTGATGAATACTTATCATACAAAAGTTTACGTGCCTCAGGATTAAAATTAATGCATCCTTTTACTAACTTATGATTGTCCCAGTTTTTAATGGTAATTAATGTTTTAATAAGATAAAATTAAGCCTAAAAGGTTGGTTTACTACAAAATATCTTTAGAAAGTTATATTCTATTGTTTACAATCCAACCTTTTTGTAAAATAACACTCTTAATATCAGTATAACCTTTAAAAAACTATAATTATGAGAAAAATTTACAATTTTACAGTATTTGCCCTTTTAATTTTAACTCAACAGGCCTATAGCCAAAGTTGGTGGGCACAAAATTCAAAAACACAATCCGATTTAAACGAGATATTTTATGTAAACGATAATGTAGGATGGTCTTTTGGTGATTCGCTAGATGTATTGGGTGGTTTTGCCACTGGTATTGTGTTGAAGAGTACTAAAAAAGGTGCTCCATGGTATCAACAAAACATGGGAACTCCTGTTTATCAAATAGAAGGTAGTTATTTCTTTAGTACCTCAAAAGGAATAGCTGTTGGTAGAAATAAGCTTTCAGGAAACGGTGCAATTGTAACAACAAGTGATGGGGGCGTTAATTGGACTGCCTATGCTCCACAACCCGAAAGATTGGTTGATGTAAGGTTTGTTAATAGTAATGTTGGTTGGGCTGTGGGGAGAAATGATTTTGCTTTAAGAACGGTTGACGGAGGAGTAACATGGAAAGATATTAGTGCCTCTACAGGAAATCACCTTAATGGTGTATTTTTTACAACACCTAGTAATGGCTATGTTGTAGGTAGGTCTGGTAATATTATTTACTCGGTAGATAGCGGCACTACATGGATAGCCCAAACAAGTGGAGTTACAAAAGATTTAAATGCAGTTTCTTTTGTAAATGATTCTACGGGTTGGGTTGTAGGTAGGTCTGGAACTATTTTATACACCAATAATTATGGTAACACTTGGACTCAACAAACAAGCGGTACAGTTGAGGAGTTATTAGATGTTGATTTTGTAAATGCTACTACAGGTTGGGCTGTGGGTAAAGTAGGCACTGTTCTTAAAACTACTGATTCGGGAGTAAATTGGTTGCCAGATAGCATAAGTACAACAGAAGATATTACATCTATTAGTATGCGAAATACAACATTAGGTTGGATTTGCGGAACTAAAGGTGTTGTTTATATTTACGCTGTTACTGAACCTGTAGGTATTGCTGAAATACTAAAAAAGGAGACTATTGCACTATATCCCAACCCAGCAAAAGAATACTTTAATATAGCGTTAGCACAACAACAGAATAATGTTAGGCTTCAATTATTTGATATAACAGGTTCTTTAATCTATGCTGAGAATTTCGAGAATACTAAAAGAATAATTATTAACAAAGGAAATATTAAAAGTGGTTTATATTTTGTAAAACTTACTTTAGCTGATGGAAGAACTATCCAGCAAAGAGTAATTTTT
>CAZVEW010000181.1:0-5724 GCA_964625955.1 uncultured Vicingus sp.
TCTTGTAAAGCGAGCAGGCTTGCCTTGGCAATAGACAGGGTGCTCGCTCAATAAAACCACATAAAAAAGGTGAGCGATGAACCTCATCGCTTTACAAGGAATAACTGTCCCGACTTTAGCGGGAAGTGAGACAAGAGTGAGCTTTTTATTAAATCAAAAACCGACAACCGGTTTGGACAGATGTGTCTCAAATTACTCTGAACATTATATTGTTTTTTTAAGCATGAATTATACATAAGAAATTCTTAGTTTATATTATTGATTCAAAAATATTTTACTCCTTTATCATAACATAAAACAAGGGCAAATAATGAAAAAATTATTTCCTGTAATTATTATTCTTTTAATAGTTCTATCAAGTTCTTTATCTGCACAATTAAAAATCGGCTATGTTGATTCCGAGACTATAATGAAGAAATTACCCGATGCACAAGATGCTCGTCAAAAACTTGATAATTTGGTAAGCGGTTGGAGAACGGAATTAATAAAAATGCAAAGTGAGTTAAAAAATAAGCAGGCTGATTTTGAAAAAAAGAATTTAATAATGTCTGAAAAAATAAAAAAAGAGAAGAAAGATGAACTGTTAAAATTAACACGTTCGATCGACTTGTTTAGAACCAGGAAATTTGGAACAAGGGGTGAACTTTACCAAAAACAAGACCAGTTGATGAAACCCATTCAAAATAAAGTATTTACTGCTATTAAAGATGTTGCAGAAGCAGAAGATCTGGATTTTGTATTTGATAGAACCAGCGATGTGACTTTGCTTTACGCAAAAGAACAATATGATATTACAAACTTAGTACTTGAAAAATTAAAATTGGAATAGTAATTAATGGATTTAAAAATATCACAACTTGCCGAATTAATAAATGGGGAAATTGAAGGGGATCCTAATTTAATAATTACAAATCTTGCAAAAATAGACGAAGCGAAACAAGGAGATTTAACTTTTCTTTATCTCCCTTCGTATGAAAAATATTTTAAAACTACTAATGCATCTGCAATAATTATAAAACCCGATTTTCCTCAAGTTAGAGAGGATATTACAGTCATAAAGGTTAAAGAACCTGATAAAGCATTCGCTGAAATCGTGATTAAGTATTTTACTTATGAATTAAAAATAACCGGAATAGATGAAACTGCATTTGTAGATGCTGATGCTGTAATTGGAAATAATGTTACACTCGGTAAAAATGTGGTTATATCAGCAGGTTGTAAGATTGGAGATAACTCAAAAATTCTTCATAATACTGTTCTATTGGATAATGTTGAAATTGAAACAGATACATTGATCTATCAAAATGTGAGTGTAAGAGAAAATTCAAAAATAGGGAACAGGGTCATTATTCATTCAGGTACGGTTATTGGATCAGACGGCTTTGGGTTTAATCCCGATGAAGATGGTGTTTACCATAAAGTACCCCAAATAGGAAATGTTATAATTGAAGACGACGTTGAAATTGGTTCAAATGTATCCATCGATAGAGCGGCGATTGGATCAACAATTATTAAAAGAGGTACAAAAATAGATAACCTTGTTCAAATAGCTCATAATGTAGCCATTGGGGAAGATACGGTTATAGCGTCACAAACGGGAATTTCGGGCAGCACTAAAATTGGTAATCATTGCATATTAGCCGGTCAAGTAGGTATTGTCGGTCATATAGACATAACCGATAATGTAATAATTTTTGCTAAGTCCGGTATTCCCAAGTCAATAAAAAACCCGGGTAAATATTTTGGATATCCCGCTAAAGATTTACACACTGCATTACGCTTGGAAGCCCACATTAGAAACCTGCCTGATTATGCAGAAAAAATAAAAAACCTGGAATCAGAGATAAAATCTTTGAAAGAAATTTTAAATAAAAAGAATAACTAAAACATAACAAACCGACATATTTCAAGCATACTAACTCTAAATTTATTGTATTTCAGCACTCATCTTACTATTTTGAAAAATCAATTTCATCCGTTTATTAATGACATTAGAACTAAAAATTAGGCTTTATAAATGTTAGAAAAACAGCATACCATTGCTTCCGAAGTTACTTTGGAAGGAACCGGACTTCACACCGGTACATCCTGCAAAATGACTTTTAAACCGGCACCTGAAAATTACGGGATTAAATTTATAAGAGTAGACTTAAACGATAAACCCGAAATACCTGCAAATACCGATTATGTTATTGATGTATCCCGGGGAACAACTCTCGGTTTGGGCGAAGCTAAAATACACACGGTTGAACACGTATTGGCTGCAATTGTAGGGCTTCAAATAGATAACTTAATTATTGAACTCGATGGAATTGAACCTCCTGTGGAAGACGGTAGTTCTATGCCTTATGTTAAGGCTCTCCAAAAAGCAGGGTTCCAAGAACAAGAAGCGCCAAAAGATTATCTTATAATTGACAAAACCGTGATGTATCACGATGAAGATAATCAAATAGACATAGTTGCTTTGCCTTTAGATGATTACAGGTTAACAGTGATGGTTGATTATCAAAACCCTGCACTCGGCAGCCAACATACGGGGTTATTTGATTTTGAGAAAGAATTTGTAAGTGAGTTTGCTTCTGCAAGAACATTCTGTTTTTTAAGCGAAGTTGAAGAACTTACCGATTCAGGCTTAATTAAAGGCGGTGATGTTGATAATGCTGTTGTTATTGTTGACAAAGATTGTAATGAAGATGAATTAAAGGAATTAAGAAAGAAAATTGGAATTAAAGAAAAAGTAACGATAGGCAGCAACGGTATTTTAAATGATAAAGAACTGAGATTTAAGAATGAACCCGTAAGACATAAATTACTCGATTTGCTCGGTGATTTAGCGTTGATCGGTGCTCCTATAAAAGCACAGATACTGGCAGCACGTCCGGGACACAAGGCAAATGTTGAGTTTGCCAAAAAAATAAGAAAACTCTACCAGCAGAAAAAACTTGAAAAAAAATATCAACTTGTTAAAAAGGAAGGTGTAATTTTTGATTCCGAGGCTATACAAAAAATACTTCCTCACAGGTATCCGTTTTTACTGGTCGATAAAATTGTTGAGTTGGAATTAGATAAAAGAGTTGTCGGAATAAAAATGGTTACTTTAAATGAACCTTTTTTTCAGGGGCATTTTCCCGGGAAACCAATTATGCCGGGTGTGTTGATCATTGAATCAATGGCACAAACAGGCGGTGTTTTATTATTAAACTCTTTTGAAAATCCGGACGAAAAGCTTGTTTATTTTATGCAAATAAATCATGCTAAATTCAGAAAACCTGTAGTACCGGGTGATCAGCTTTATATGGAAGTAAAATTAAAAAACAAAAAAAGTAAAGTAGTAATGATGAGCGGACGGGCTTTTGTAGGTGATACTCTTGTTGCGGAAGCAGAATTTATGGCTGCTATAGTTGACAGAGAAGAAAAAGAGTAATGAATATTCACCCAACAGCAATTGTAGGTAAGAAAGCAAAAATTGGAAAAAATATTCAAGTTTCTGCTTATGCTATAATTGAAGATGATGTTGAAATTGGTGATGATTGTAATATTGGTCCCCACGTTGTAATATATAACGGAGCAAGAATTGGCAACAGAGTTACTATACATCAGGCTTCTTCTATCTCACATATTCCTCAGGATTTAAAATTTGATAATGAATACTCCCTTTTTTATGTCGGGGATGATACCAAAATTCACGAATATGTTACACTTCACCGCGGAACAAAAGAAACCGGTTTTTCAAGAGTTGGTAAAAATTGTTTGTTGATGGCTTATTCGCATGTAGCACACGATTCCGTATTGGGCGATAACTGTATTTTGGCAAATGGTGTACAGGTTGCCGGTCACGTTGAAATTGATGATTATGTAATTATCGGAGGACTTACACCCGTTCATCAATTTTGTAAAGTAGGAAAGCACTCTATGATTGGCGGTGGATTTAGAATTGTACAGGACGTCCCACCCTTTATATTAGCCGCCAACGAACCTTTAAAATATAGGGGACTTAATTTATTAGGATTAAGGCGAAGAGGTTTTTCAAACGAAGATATTACTGCTTTAAAAAAAGCATATCAATATATATACAGCACATCATTGAATGTTTCACAGGCTAAAGAAATAATTATAAATGAACTTGCAGATAATAATTCTGTAAAAGATGTATTGGCTTTTTTAGAAAGAAGCGACAGAGGTTTAATCGGTAAATGAATTATTATTATTTAAATACCGGTGCAAGTAACGGGCAATATAATATGGATTATGATATCCATCTAACTAAAATTTGTAAACCCGGTGAATTTTATTTAAGACTATACAGGTGGAAGCCGTACTGCATTTCTCTTGGTGCTAATCAACAATATGAATCTGTAAATATTAAAAAAGCTGTTGATGATAAAATAGATATTGTAAAAAGACCAACCGGCGGCAGAGCAATTCTTCATTCTGAAGAATTAACTTATTCAGTTGTTACATCTGCAAAAGTTCAAAGATCCGCCCGTCAATTTTATAATGAAATTAACAAAGCAATAAAAAAAGGACTATCTTTTTATAATGATAAATTAACTAAAATTGAATTGGAAACAGAACAACCTGATTTTCCTAAAATTTATAAGGAAAGCAAAGGAAACATTTGTTTTGCTGCTACAGCAAAAAGTGAAATTAAATTTGGAAGCAAAAAACTTGTCGGAAGTGCACAAAGAAAACTTGGAAATTATTTATTACAGCATGGATCAATTTTGTGTGGTGGTTATCATAAAAATTTAATTAATTATCTTAATTTTTCTAATGAGGAAATTTCGGATATTAACAATCAAATTAATAACGTAACTATAGATTTGAAATCTATTCTAAATGAAAATATTAATTTTACTAAATTAGAAGCATCTGTAAAGAGAGGATTTGAAAATCATTTTGATGATTTATTTACAGAAGTATCGCTAAATTATAATAGCGAAGAATTAACAGAAGTTTATCAAGTATTGTAAAAGGCATAAAAGATGAGTACTGAAAAAACGATCAGAAGGGTTACAACTAAATCCCTGGGACTTATGAAAAGGAAAGGAATTAAAATTGCTGCATTAACAGCTTATGATTTTATCACAGCAAGAATTTTAGACAGCGCAGGTATTGATGTGCTCTTGGTCGGTGATTCTCTTGCAAATGTTTTTCAGGGAAATGAAACTACTTTACCTGTTACTATGGATGAAATGATTTACCACACAAAAGCAGTAACCAAGGGTGTAAATAGAGCTATGGTTGTTGTAGATATGCCTTTTATGTCCTACCAGCTTAGTGTGAACGAAGGTTTTAGAAATGCCGGAAGAATAATGAAAGAAACTTCTGCCGGTGCGGTGAAAATTGAAGGCGGGTTAAGAGTTGCAGAAACTATTAAAGAGATCACTGCTGCGGGAATACCTGTAATGGGACACGTTGGGTTAACCCCACAAAGCATAAACCAGTTCGGAAGCTACAGGGAAAGAGGAAAGACCGAAGAAGAAGCGAAAGAAATTTTTGAAGATGCTGTTGCTGTTGAACAGGCAGGCGCCTTTGCAGTAGTGCTGGAAAAAATACCTGCAAAGTTAGCTGAAAAAATAACCGAAGCTTTAACTATTCCGACTATTGGAATAGGAGCCGGAATAAATTGTGACGGACAAATATTAGTTACACCTGATTTATTGGGACTTTATGTAGAATTTCAACCGAGGTTTGTCCGCAAGTACGCAAATCTTGCCGAAG
>CAZVEW010000182.1:0-5675 GCA_964625955.1 uncultured Vicingus sp.
ATTGATTTTGTGAACAAAAAAAGATACAGGAAAATACTTTTTCCATTATTTTTTAGCAGACTATCTTCTTAACCCTGTTAGCATCTTACTTTCTCAAGTGCAACACCAACAGGGATTAAGAGTTAACTAAAACTACTTTAAATTATTTTAATTTGCTGATTTTAAATACGCTACAATTTTATTTGCTTCTTCTCCAGTGAGGTTAGCTTTATACCTCATGTGTCCAACAGCAGCATCCCACTGGGCATCGCTATAAATAGAAGGTGATGGTGCATTATGGCAACGAATACAGTTTTCACCCCAAAGTTGTGCACCAGATTTACTGGTTACTACATCTGTTGCCTTACAGCTATTAAGAATTGAGATTACACTTAAAGCTAAAATCATCGTAGAAGCTGTAAGGATTTTATATTTGAATATTGTTTTCATAATTTAAATTTTTTAATTTGTTACTATTTTCAATAATACCTTTTTTTGTTACTACTAAAATTTATAAACTGTTCTTACCACAAACTGATTTACTTTTGTAGTACCATCATCTACAATATCATACCCAAAATTTATTTGACTACTCCAAGAAAACCAATAGGTTAAATCGAAAGTAAGTTGCGTTGAAGGGTCTCCTCCCCAAGGAGCTACTGTAGGAGGAGTATAAGTTACATATCTTACACCAAACTCTAAATTACTTACAAATGTACTTGACGAGCCAGATGGTCTTAACGTAGCTGCAACATACCAAGTATTACCAGTATTATCGAAAGCAGTAGTATCAGTTCCATATAAGGCTTTATCTGTAGTTGTTTGCTCAAATTGTCCCATAATTCTAACCAATACAGGCCCAGCTAATTTAACAAAATTCATATCTACGCCATAAGATGTTGAAGCTACATCTTGGTAAGTACTATCACCAGTAGATCCTATATGTGGAGCAATTTGACCAAATGCATCTACTTGTAAAGAAGAGTTAGAAAAAGGCAAAAGACCTATTTTACCACCTACTGCTTTACTTTGGTTATTATCCATAAAAGATTCGTAACTCATATGTCCATAATTATCGGGATCATCAGTTATTAACTGTGGTCCATTAGCTAAGTATAAATCATAAAGCATTTTAGAATTTCCAACTTGAAATCCTCCTTGTACACCAACTCCAACCTGATCTGTTGGCGCCATACCATCATCTGCGAATCCTATTGGAGCTACAGGAAAACGAGACACAAACCCCTCTCCAAACATATCTAACGCGTTACCCCAAGGAGCTGCAAATTTACCAATATGGAACGACATCCAATCGTTGACTTTGTAATGAAGATTTAAGGCTTCTAAGCCAAAACTAAAACCTCCAGTCTCGTCCATCTGCATTATTGCACCTGTTTCCAATAATAACCTGTTATTAATTTGCACAAGAGGCATAAACATAAATGCCATTGGAGCAAATGTATTACCATCTTTAGAGGCAGCGTACATCGCTGAACTTGCTCCAGTAAATAGAAATTTTTGCGACCCACTATTGGGTGATTCTTTAGCAAGCACAGTATCTTGTGCTGAAATCTGAAATCCCAACAGCATCAACAACACGCCTGTTCCTAATTTTTTACTTAGATTTTTCATAATTAATTGTTTAAGTTAGCTTGTTATTTTTATTTATTTTTTCTTAAATGTTCTAAGATAATTTACCAATTGCCATCTTTGGTTTTCTTTTAAACTTGCTTTATAAGATGCCATTGGGGGATTTCCATTGGTCATTTTCCAAAATAGAGCACCATCAGTTTGTGCTTGTACTCTTTCTGAAGTAAAATTGGCTGGCTTTGGGTTTAAGCTGGCACTAGCAACTCCATTTCCTTTACCCTTATTGCCATGGCATATAGCACACATTTGGATAAATAATTTTTTTCCAGCAGTTGTAGCTGCAGCATTTCCCTTTAAAGGATTTTTAATACTGTTGGCACTTTTAGGGGCTACCCAAGAAGAACCTCCCCCCAAATAATTAAAACTCATTCCTATTAGTGCAATGGCAAAACTGCCGATTAAAATTTTGATTGTTTTCATAATGATATATTTTAGTTATTAATTTATATACATCAAATGTATAGCCACAAATACAGTCTATAAATGTGTTATATCATACGAAAACCTGCAATATTGCAAGTTTTAAAAAAGGAAATGTTCAAATAATTCAATAAACTAACTTACCAAAGTGGAAGGTTGAGTTAGAACTTCATACATAAAAATAATCATTGATTGTTTCTTAACTCTTTTAATATTTCTTCTTTCAATTCTTGTTTTAACTCTTCTTTCAACTCTTGTTTTAACTCTTCTTTCAACTCTTGTTTAATTTCTTGTTTAAGAATGCTCCTTTTATTAGCTGCAGCAATGAGGGGTTCTAATTCTTTTAACTTAATTGATATTCCTTCATTATTTGGTTTAATTTTTAGCGATTCTTCGTATTTAGATTTAGCTGCTTTATATTTCTTTTCTTTATAAAATTTATCCGCAACAACAACTAAGTCACTAAATTTTTTATTACTTTCTTTCTCTAAACGTGCTGTTTTTTCTTCTGGAGTTTCAACTTTTGCTTGTGGTTGTTCTTTTGGTTTATTAATAGCTTTTGATTTAACCTTCTTCTTTTTCACTAATGTTCTGATGTAATTAACCAATTGCCATCTTTGGTTTTCTTTTAAACTTGCTTTATAAGATGCCATTGGAGGGTTGCCATTGGTTAGTTTCCAAAATAGAGCTCCATCGGTTTGTGCTTGTACTTTTGCTGAAGTAAAGTTGGCTGGTTTTGGGTTTAAACTGGCACTGGCAACGCCATCTCCCTTACCCTTATTGCCATGGCATATCGCACACATTTGGATAAATAATTTTTTTCCGGCAGCTGTGGCTGTAGCATTTCCTTTTAGGGGGTTTTTAATAGCATCTGCACTTTTTGGGGCTTTCCAAGCAGCACCCCTTCCGAAATAATTAAAACTCATTTCTATTACTACAATAATTATACAACTTACTAAGATTTTAATTGCTTTCATCATGATATGTTTTAAATTTATATGTTCAAATTTACTGTTATAAACACTGTTTATAAATGTACTTTATCATATATAAGTCTGCAATATTGCAAGCTTAAAAAAAGAGTACAATCAAATAATCTAAATCACTAATGATTAAAAATTGAGTCAAAATGGTATTAAAAGTTCAAGCTATTAAAGAAAATTTTCCCTTCACCAAATATTTCATAATTTTTAATCATTTCAATAAGTTTTTCCGGTTGAAGAAGTATAATTCTTTTACCTTCAAGATTGAGTATTTTTTCTTTCTTAAATTCAGAAATATATCGGCTTACCTGTTCGGGGTATGTTCCCGCAATTTCTGCTATTTCTTTTCTAGATAAATCAACAGCTAAATAATAGTTTTCACCGTTTTTTAACCCGAATTTTTCCATGATTGATAATAGAGCATCTGCGATTCTTTCTCTTACTGTCATTACCGCCATATTTCTTAACTTTACTTCGGTTTTTTTAAGTTCATTTGCATAAAATAACATCATATTAATACTAAACAGTACATTGCTTTCCATTAATCTGAATAACATATCTTGACTAATAAAACAAATCCAAGAGTCTTCAAGTGTTGATGCAGAAATGGTGTATTTATTGTTTCCACCAAAACCTCTGTGCCCCAAAATATCTCCATCTTTTGCTAACCTCACAATTTGCCCTCTGTAGTTAGTCTCTTTATATACTTTTACCTTTCCTTTTTGAATAAAATATATTCCCATGGTAACATCTCCCTCTTTAAAAATAAGTTGGTTCTTTTTGTAATGGGTAAATAACTTATTTTTACTGAATTCCTCGTTCCACCTAACAGAACTATGCTTAAAAAGAAAACATTCTGTGTTGGTACATATTTTGCAATCTTGTTTGTTTTTCATAATTAATAAATTTATTTATTGTAAAAGGGGGATAATGTCTGCATCCTTTTATTTTAATTAAAATGGGTTAAAACGAATTAATTTTTCTTCTTCAAGTTCATTAAATGCCTTTAAAAATATTGGTACAGATGTGAATAATAAATCTGCCATATCTTGAGGTGTTAAACCTATTTGAGAATCATCACCTATCTTCTCTCCATAATCTGTTTCTATTTGATTAAGCAGTTTAACAACTTTTTCTTTTACTTTTGTATTTTCTTTGATTAAAAGCAATCTTGTTTCAACTCGTTTATGATACCTAAAGAAATGGCTCATAATCTCGGCTAAGAACTCCTTATTGCTCTGCATAAGAGTTCTAATCATGTCTAAACTTATCTGTAAATAAGTCACCTCTGTTAAAGCCTCTGCATATTCTTGGTTTGAATTTTTTCTTTGGATTGCAAAAAAATTAAAATCAAAAAAATTCCATGGAAAAATAATATCAGAAACAACTTTTTTAGATTTGAAATAGTATTTGCCTAATTTTACATTTCCTTCCAGTAAGAAATAAATAAATAGGTTCTTTTTTTTGCAGCTATAAAGAACTTCAGATTGTTTTGCCTTTTTTTTAAGTGTACTTTTTTTTAGAAAAATCATCTCTTCTGTTGTTAGTGTTTTAAAAACATCTATATCAGGGAAATGAAACTGATTTTTATCTTTTTGAGTACTTTTTTGATTTTCCATTATAATTATGTTATAAGTCTTTCATGAAATTTCTTATTCATTTTGTTTCAACTCTAAAAACATCCTAAAAAATGAAGTAGAAAAGTTTGAGGATATTTATAAAAGGAATATTTGTGTTTGTAATATATACAAGCACAAAAGGGCTTAGTAGAATACTAAACCTAAAGAAATGGAATCAAATTTGAAAAGACTGGATAAGAATCCGTGTGTCGGGAAACTTTAATAAAACAGGTGGTGGGCGAGTTTTAATAAAAAAATTAGCACCAGAATAACTGGTATAATCAATAGTAATAAAATTACACAAAACACAAAACTGTATTGGTGTAAAATTAAACTCTATTTGGTTAACAGGCGATTGAACCGAAGCAAAAAATATAGTTGCAACATTACTACAACATCCCTCATCACCATCACCATCACAATCACCATCACAATCATCATCGTGTAATGTTTTATTATTACCGAATTTACTGTCATCACAATGATTACCATGTGTTTCTTCACACCATTCAATACTATTTCTTATAGTACAAGCAATGTTAATGATGTATATTCCTAAAAAGGAAAATAGTAGAATGAAGGCACTTGCCTGAGGTGATATTTTATTAAATAAATTCAACTATTGATAGTTTCATAAAAAAATACACTTTTATAATCATTTTTAACTGCAATTTTATATGTTATAACACAAAAAGCACTCTAATAATTCGCAACGATAACACGCCTTAAAGGTAAGATGCATTACGATGTACTTAATATGATTTGCATCATTCTACTATCTGCATAAATGCAGCTTTTTATATTGTACCATGTTATTCTAACTAATATCTTACTCTGTAATTATTAATTTCTTTGTTTTTACAATATCACCTCCTATAAACTCTAAATAATAAATACCTGGTGTGAGATGCCCTAGCGAAATTGTAATTTTATTTTCTCCGTTAATTAATCTTGAGAGTACTAATTTGCCAATAGAATTATAAATGTGTATTGTTTTATTTTTTACTTTTCCCGAAAAATCTAG
>CAZVEW010000183.1:0-5639 GCA_964625955.1 uncultured Vicingus sp.
ATTAAAATGTTGGGTACTGAAGGCTTGAAAAAATCTACCCAATTTGCCATATTAAATGCTAATTATTTAAAAGCTAAACTAGCAAAATATTACCCTATTCTTTATACTAATAATAATGGTAGAGTTGCCCACGAAATGATTTTACAATGTAAACAATTTAAAGCAACTCATATTGATGTTACCGATATTTCTAAGCGATTGATGGATTACGGATTTCATGCACCAACTGTTTCTTTTCCTGTACACGACACTTTAATGATAGAACCAACCGAAAGCGAAAGCAAAGAAGAATTAGATCGATTTATCGAAACCATGGTGGCTATACGTCAAGAAATCGATGCTATTGCCACAGGAAAAATAGATGCAGAAGATAACCCACTAAAAAACTCACCACACACGCTCAATTCCATTTTGGAAGAATGGCATCACCCATACACTAAAGAAGAAGCAATTACTCCTTTAAGTTGGATAGCAAGTGCTAAATATTGGCCAACAGTTAGCAGAGTAAACGATGCTTATGGCGATAGAAACTTAATTTGTAGCTGTGTACCTATTGAAGAATATATGGAAAACGGTTAAATGAATCGTAGAACAAAGAGGATTAATCTTTACAATTAACTTTCAATCCGTTGATAGTTAAAATTAACCGTTTATAAAATCATAAGTCGTTGAATTTTATTTAACGGCTTTTTTTTATATCTTTGTTGCTTAAACTAAAAATTATATTTGTTATGAAAAAAATTTACTTATGTGCTTTGGCACTTTCTATTGGCTCTTTGTCTTTTGGGCAGCGAGCTACAGCAGTTAAACAATTTGGAAAAGCTCGTTTAGAAGCTTTCCCTAGAGACGTTGTTACGCAAGTTAAAGGAAACAATACAGATGATAAAGCAGCTGGTGCTGTTATTTGGTCAGAAGATTTTGCAGGAGGTTTTCCTACAGGTTGGACTAAAGGAGGAACTACTAATAGTGGTAACGATTGGGTTATAAACTCAGCAGCTATTGCTGCAACATATACAAGCACAGGTCCTATATTATCAACAAGTGGTGGTAACCACATGTTATATTTTGGTGAAACTATTAATCCTATTGCCGATAGAGATGCTTACTTCCAAACATCAGCTATTGCCTTAACTGGTCAACCTAGTGTTTCTGTACAATTTCAACAAAAATTTCGTTTATGTTGTACAAGTGCTAATTTAAGTTTAGTGGTTAGTACAGACTCAACATTTCCTACTTCACCAACAGTAACACAAACATACAATGTTACAGAAGGTGTTGCTATAAATGCTATGTCTGCTGACCCTCAAACTACTTCAGTAAATATTTCAAATTTAGTTGCTGGATATACTGGCAATATTTATTTACGTTTTTATTGGGCAGGAGGGGCATCTCACTATTTTTGGATGGTTGATGATATCAAAGTTATGGAGTCAAATAATAACGATTTAATTACTTTTGATCCTTACTACGGCTTTAATGGTATTCCTTACACTAGAATTCCAACAACACAAATACAAGCAGTAGATTTTTCAATGCAAACCACAAATGTTGGTGGGGTAGACCAAACAAACACTATTTTAACAGCTAATGTAGATGGATCTCCTGTTGGAACTAGTGCAGCAGTTACTGTTCCTACAATGACTTTAGGTGCTACAGTGGCTTCTGTATCTGATAGTTTAGGTATTACAGGTGCTTATACACCAACTATTCCAACGGCTACGCCACATACTATTATGATAGCTATTGCATCTGATAGCACAGACATTACACCATCAAATAATTCATTTACTTTTAGTCCTTTTGAACTTACGGATACTACTTATGCGTTGGATGATTATGGTCAAACTTTTGTGCCAGGAAATGGTGGTGGTGTAGGTCCTGGAGGTGCTTCTGATGTGGAATATGAAGCAGGTAATTTATATGATGCAGTAACTAATGATGTTGCTACTTCTATTACTGTAGTTATTGGAACAAACGCAGCTAATGTTGGTCAAACTATAGATGTTGTATTGTATAGTATAGATGCTACTGGTAATTTTGTAGAAGTAACTAGATCAGGTTTTTATACTGTTACTGCTGCTGATACAGGTAATGCTGTAACACTTACTTTTACTAATCCAACAGCTAATCCAGCACTTACAGCTGGCACTGAATATTTTGCTGCTGTACATACTTTTACTGAATTTTATTACGGAACAAGTGGGTCTTCTCCGGGGACAGGAACTCCAGGTGGTCAAACTAGTTTTATATTTTACCCCAATATGGTTAATCCTACTACTGGTGAAAATTTTTACACCTCTAGAACTCCTATGATTAGATTAAATGTTCAAGGAGCAGTTAATGTGTCTGAATTAAGTAAAAATGTTAATTTCTCAGTATATCCAAATCCAAGTACTGATATATTTAATATTAACTTAACTGCTAATACTTCAGAAAATGTAACTTTATCTGTTCGTAACATTGTTGGACAAACAATACTAACAAAACAACTAACAGTTAATGGTAGCACTAAAGAGTCAATTTCTTTAGCTAACTACGATAAAGGTATTTATTTCTTAACTATTGATAGTAATAAAGAAAGAAAAACAGTTAAATTAATTGTTGAGTAATTATAGTTAGTAATAATTTTCAAAGCCCTCTTGAAAAATTCAAGAGGGCTTTTTTTATTGTATTTTTAAAACATTTTACCTAAAAATAATTAACATTAAAGGATAATAATCGTAACTAAAGCGACAAATTATATCTTATTTTTTGCTGAACTTAGCAGAAAAATAGATAAACTGATGAAATTACTATGGATTATTTAGAAATCACCAAAGATGTATATAAAAAAGCAGCAGAAACTCCAGATATTGGTTTATGTTGTACAACAACCCCAATATGGCAATTACCAGCACTAACAATTCCTAAAATAATGTTAGAAATGAATTATGGCTGTGGAAGTACCGTTAATCCTAGAGATTTGGTAAACAATCCTAAAATTTTATATGTTGGTGTTGGCGGAGGAATGGAACTTTTGCAATTTGCTTATTTTAGTCGTCAAAAAGATGGTGTAATAGGTGTTGATGTTGTTGATGAAATGCTGGAGGCTTCAAAAAATAATTTTATTGAAGCCGAACAATTGAATGATTGGTTTAAAGCGAGTTTTATAAACCTAAAAAAAGGAAATGCTTTAAACTTGCCTGTTGAAGATAATACTATTGATGTTGCAGCCCAAAATTGCTTATTTAATATTTTTACCAAAGAAGATTTGAATAGTGCTTTAAAAGAAATGTACCGTGTTTTAAAGCCAAATGGAAAGTTAGTTCTTTCTGACCCTGTCTGTGAGAATAAAATTCCGCTAGCGTTACAAAATGATGAAAAATTAAGAGCCTTATGCTTAAGCGGAGCATTACCACTAAAAGAATATATTAAAATGATTACCGATGTTGGTTTTGGAACGATAGAGATTAGGGCAAAAAGACCTTACAGAGTTTTGTCGCCAAATCATTACAATACGAGTGAAATGATTTTTATAGAAAGCGTTGAGGTTTGTGCTATTAAAGATGCCATGCCGGCAGATGGACCTTGTGTTTTTACAGGTAAAACAGCCATATATTTTGGTAATGAAGATTTCTTTGATGATAAAAAAGGACACACATTACTACAAAATATGCCTTTAGCAATTTGCGATAAAACAGCTAATGCTTTAGCACATCTAAATAAACCCGATATATTTATTTCTGAATCAACCTATTTCTATGATGGAGGAGGATGCTGTTAAAAACGATTAAAATGCCATTCATAAAAGTTATTCAAGAAAAAGAAGCAAAAGGGAAACTTAAAGAAGTTTACGAAAACCTTATTAAAACAAGAGGGAAAATTGCTGAGGTTCATAAAATTCAGAGCTTGAATCCAGCATCTATAATTAATCACATGGATTTATACATGACAATTATGTTTGGGAAATCTCTCTTGAAAAGAGTACAGAGAGAAATGATGGCTGTTATTGTCTCTAAAGCAAATAATTGTAATTATTGTCAAGTTCATCATGCAGAGGCAGTAAACCATTACTGGAAAGATGATAAAAAAGTAAAACAATTAAAAGAAAATTATAAAAATCTAAATTTATCAAATCAGGATAGCTTATTGTGTGATTATGCTTGGCATTTAACTAAATATCCTGGAGATGAAACAGAATCTTCTTTTATCAAACCATTAAAACAATCTGGGATGGAGGATGCCGCAATTTTAGATGCTACCTTAGTCATAGCATATTTCAATTTTGTAAATAGAATTGTTTTAGGCTTGGGAGTGAATCTAGAAAGAGATGCCAGTGGATATAAATATTAACCCTAAAGCTCAAAAAACATTTCTTTTGAATCTAAGAATGAATTATTAGAACTCCCCTCTTAACTTCATGTTGGGCTTGGCGAAATTTCATATATTCTTACAAAGCTTGTTGGGATAAGGATTTTATGATTTTTATCATACTTAATCCATCATAAAATGCCTTATTTTATGCGAAATGAAAACACAAAATCATAACTATTCTACCATCATTTTAGCTGGAGGAAATGCTGCTAGAATGAATTACCCAAAACCTTGGTTAAGATTAGATAATGACATTACTTTTTTAGCTGAGATTGTTACTGCTTTTAAAAGTTTTGGGATAACTGATATAGTTGTAGTATTAAATACAAAATTTACGACTAAAGAATGGTCTAAAGAATTTTTAATGATTGAACAAAATACTACAATCATTAAAAATCCTTATCCCGAAAAAGGGCGTTTATTTTCTTTACAATTAGGATTAAAAGCGATTAAAAATAATACAGTATTTATTCATAATGTGGATAATCCTTTTATTGAAAATGATGTTTTAGCACAACTCTCTAATAACATAGAAAATAACGGAATTACAATTCCAAGCTTTAACAACAAAGGAGGACACCCTGTAATAATTAATGAATCCGTTAAAAATGAAATTATTAACAATTATAAAAACTATAAAACATTAAAAGAAGTATTTAAGCATTTTCCTAAAAAATATGTTGAGGTAAAAAATAGTTCTATTTTAAGAAATATTAATACTCCTGAAGAATTGAAAAAAGCAAAAAATGAACTTGCTTAACGAAATAGCAGCAATAAAAAACAGCAATAAAAAAGCCGCTTTGTGCATTATTGTACAAACAAAAGGCTCTTCACCACGAAAGGTAGGAGCAAAAATGATAGTAAAAGAAAATGGCAGTATTATTGGCACAATTGGAGGAGGAAATTTAGAAAAAAAGGTAATAGAAAATGCCATTCAACAAATTGATAAAAATGAAGCTAAATTATTTAAACACGACCTACTGCATCAGCACAATATGTGTTGTGGCGGCAGTGTTGAAATTTACATTGAACCCATAAAAAAAATGAATAAACTCTACATATTTGGTGCAGGACACACAGGAAATGCCTTAGCAAAATATGCTATTAATGTAGATTTTGATGTTTATGTAATTGATGATAGAAAAGATTATATCGATAATTTGAACATTAAAGACATCAATAAAATGAATTTAGATTACAAAAAAGTGCTGCCTTCGCTTCCGTTTAACAAAAACACCTACATTGCCATTATGACTTATGAACATGCTTACGATAGAGATATTTTA
>CAZVEW010000184.1:0-5560 GCA_964625955.1 uncultured Vicingus sp.
TTAAGATAAACTGCATTGTTTGTCATTCTGCAGATAGTTGGAAAATTGATACTGCCACTTATTCATTTAACCATTCTACCACAAAAATGCCTTTAATTGGTTTACATAAAGAAGTTGATTGCAAACAATGTCATACCACTTTAGTATTTTCTGAAGAAAAAACAAGAACTACCTGTATAAGTTGTCATAAAGATATTCATAATCAAACAGTTGGGATGTTTTGCGAGAACTGTCATACGCCAAATTCATGGTTAGTAAATAATATCACAGAAATTCACCAACAAAGTAGATTTCCGCTTTTAGGAGTTCACACAATTACCGAATGTCAAAAATGCCATAAATCAGAATCATTACACCAATACAATGTATTAGGTGTTGAGTGCATAGATTGTCATCAAAGCAAATATAACGCAACAAGTAACCCTAATCATGTTGCAGCTAATTTTTCTACGGAATGCTCTCGGTGTCATTACATATATGCCTATGAATGGGGAGGAACAGGCTTTAACCACAGCTTTTTCCCGCTTACTCTTGGGCATTCAGGCGTATCTTGCGTAGCCTGTCATAAAAATAATCAATATACCTATACGCCAACGGAATGTGTTTCTTGCCATATTAATGATTATAATGCAGCAACAAATCCTGTTCATAGTGGTGGATGTTTCAATACCAACTGTATTATATGTCACACAACCAACCCAGGTTGGTCTCCCACATCAAGCTCTGGACATGATTCTCAATTTTTTCCAATTACGTCTGGCAATCATGCAGGAATTTCTTGTAACGAATGCCATACTAATCCTTCAGATTGTGGTGAGTTTAGTTGTACCGTTTGCCATAGTGTTTCTTCTATGAATGATGAACATGATGATGTTGGTGGATATTCTTCAGCTAATAGTGCATGTCTTAGCTGTCATCCAAAAGGAGAAAAACCTTAATTTTTTAAATTAATATAATGAGATTTATATTTATTGTAATTTTTATATCTATTTTTAACCTGGGAGTAAAATCGCAGGTTAAGGTTAAAAATACCGAGGGGAGTGTATCTTTTTTAAGCTCGAAAAGTGTTTATGTAAAATATTCATCAACGGATGGCATACTCGTTGGAGATACGCTTTATGCTATTCAAAGTAATAACACCTTAAAAGCTGCTTTAATTGTTAAAAATCTTTCCTCTACATCAGTCGTTGCTGTTCCTATAACTTCTGATGCTATTATTGTTAATGATAAGATTATTGCTAAGAAAAGAATAAAAAAGGTAAAGAAGAAAAAAATAAAAAAAGACACCATAGTTTATGCTGCAGATACTGTAACAGAAAAATATATCGATAAAGCAAAAAAGCAAATAATAAGTGGGAGAATTGCCATCTCTAATTACTCAAATTTTTCAAATACTCCTGCAAAAAACGCTTATGTTACCAATTATGCTTTATCGTTAAATATTAAAAATATTGATAATTCAAAACTCTCGCTAGAAAGTAATGTGTTGTTTAGGCAAGAAAATAATAAGTGGAATGATGTTAAAAAGGACATTTTTAATGGCTTAAAAATTTACGATTTGGCTTTAAATTATCAATTAAATAAAACTACACTTATTAGTTTTGGACGAAAAATTAATCCTTTTCTTTCAAGCCTTGGCTCAATTGATGGCTTACAAGTTGAAAAAAAGTTTAACCATTTTTACGTAGGAGGTTTTTTAGGAACGCGACCTGATTTTATGAATTATGCTTTTGATTTTGATTTGCCACAAGGAGGATTTTACATTGGGCATAATTTACACACAAAGAAAGGAAGAATGAGTAACTCATTAGCTGTTATTAATCAGACCAATAATTTTAAAACAGATAGGCGATTTATTAACTTTCAACACCGTAATTCCTTGGTAAAAAATCTTTATTTATATTACACATTAGAAGTTGATTTATACGAGACTTTGAATCAGCAAAAAGCAAATGTTTTAAGCTTAACAAATAACTATCTTTCTATAAGATATCAACCTTTTAAAAGAATACGTTTGTCTGGAACTTACGAAACTAGAAAAAATATTATTTATTATGAAACCTTTAAAAGTTATATTAATACGCTTATTGCTAATGAACTAAGACAAGGAGTTAGTGCTAGAATAAATTATAAAATTTCCAAAAGTTTAAGTACAGGTGTAAGGGTTGGTTATCGCTTTCAAAACAGAGATATTAATGCTACAGAAAATGCTTATGCATTTTTTACTGATAACAACATATTTAAATCGCTAATCTCAGGCACATTATCTGCTACCATGTTAAAAACAAATTATTTAATAGGAAATATTTATAATATTCGTTTTTCAAGACCATTTGGTAACGGAAAAACAAATGTTAGTTTAGCTTATAGTTTTATTGATTACAAAGTGGTAAAGGCAGAGTTCCCTTTAAGGCAAAATATCACCGACATTAACATTTCTAGAGCTTTAAAGAACAAACTATATCTCTCTGTAAATCTCGAATCAAATTTTGAGGGACTAAATAAGTTTTATAGAATATATGCTCGTATCAGCAAAAGATTTTAACAGAATTACTTAATTTCGGCACTTCAAATTTTAATTACTACTATGAAAAAATTACTTACTATAATTGTTGTTGCTCTATTGCTGTTTGCTTGTCAAACTAATGAAAAATACGAAGCTATTACAACCCCAAACGATGTCCATAAGGTAGAAGTAAAAGAGGTATTACAAACTAAAGTTTATACTTATTTACTTGCTAAAGAAAAAAGCACAGAAACTTGGCTTGCAGTAATAAAGATGCAAGCTAATATTGGAGATATTTACTACTATAAAGAAAGTTTAACCATGACTAATTTTAAAAGTAAAGAACTAAACAGAAGCTTTGATAAGGTTTTATTTCTCGATAAAATTTCTTCTTCGCCAACTTTTAATGATAATTTACCTAAGAGCAAAGAAAATATGCCTCCAATGGTTTCCACAGGTTCTTCCATTTTAATGGATAAGCTAAATATAAAAATTAAACCTGCTAAAGGTGGTATTTCTATTGCTTCTTTATTGGAAAATAAAAAATCTTATGCGGGTAAAATAATTACAATAAAAGGGCAGGTGACTAAATTTAATCCTGAAATAATGGATAAAAATTGGATTCACATTCAAGATGGAACAGAATTTTCTAACAAATACGATTTAACAATAACAACAAATCAGAGTGTAAATGTTGGCGATATTATTACCGTTAAGGGTAAAATTACTTTAAATAAAGATTTTGGTTACAATTATTTTTATGATGTAATGATGGAAGATGCAAAGCTTGTAAAGTAATACGAATTATTAATTTAGTTAGCTATATTCGATAAAAATTTAACCCTTAGCATACGCATTTCTTCTTCGGTAAAAGAGTCTTCAAATTCATCTAAAGCATCATCAATGTTGTCGCTTTCTGCTTCCATAAAATAGTCAAAAACTTCTTCTTGGTCTGCTTCATCTATTTCTTCATTTACGTAGTAATCAATATCTACTTTTGTGCCTGAAAGTACAATGTGTTCTATTTCTGTAAGGATATCTTCTAAATTTTTACCTTTTGATTTGGCAATATCATCTAAAGGAATTTTTCTATCAATACTTTGAATAACATACACTTTTAAGCCAGATTTATTAACGATTGATTTAACGACCATGTCTTCTGGTCTTTCTATTTCATTTTCTTCAACATATCGTTCAATGACCTCAAGAAATTCCTCTCCAAATTTTTCGGCTTTTCCTTGTCCCACGCCAGAAATATTTTTTAGTTCTTCCATAGTTATAGGATATTGGGTTGCCATATCTTCCAAGGAAGGGTCTTGAAAAATAACATAAGGGGGTAATTTTTTTTCTTTACCCATAGATTTTCTTAAATCTTTTAAGATATTAAACAACACTTCATCTGCAGCACCACCGCCTTTTTGTGGTACAATAATATCGCCATCATCCACATCACTATAATCATGTGCTTTTACAACCATTATAGAGGAGGGGTTTTTAATGAAATTTCTTCCTTTCTCACTTACTTTTAGTACCCCATAATTTTCTATCTCTTTTATTAAAAACCCTTCGATAATACATTGTCTTACAATTGTTTCCCAGTATTTTTCATCTTTTCCATCTTCTTTTCCAAGCCCAAAAAATTGATGTGCATCATGATTAAAAGATTTTATTTCAGGACTTGCTATTCCTGCGACAAAGCAAGAAATGTATCTAGCTTTAAAAACTTCATTTAATCCTATTATTGATTTTAGTAATATTTTGACATCATTTTTTCCTTCAAATTTTTCTTTTGGGGTTAAACAATTATCGCACATTCCTGCTTCTTTACAAACACTCTCATCGTACTCTTCACCAAAATAATGAAGTAATTGTTTTCTTCTACAAACAGCAGTTTCGGCATACGAAACCATTTCAGAAATAAGTTGTAAGCCTATTTCTAATTCTGCAACTGGCTTACCATGTAAAAATTTCTCTAGTTTTTCGATGTCTTTATAGCTATAAAAAGCTAAACAAATGCCTTCTCCTCCATCTCTGCCCGCTCTGCCTGTTTCTTGGTAATAACTTTCTAAGCTTTTAGGAATATCATGATGAATTACAAATCGAACATCTGGTTTATCAATACCCATTCCAAAGGCAATGGTTGCTACTATAATTTCAGCATCTTCCATCAAGAACATATCTTGATGTTTTGCCCTAGTATTTGAATCTAATCCTGCATGATAGGGTAGTGCATTTATACCATTTACTTGTAATAATTCGGCTATTTCTTCTACTTTTTTTCGACTTAAGCAGTAAATTATCCCAGATTTTCCGTGGTGCTTTTTTATAAATCGTATAATTTCTTTTTTAACATCTTTTTTTGGTCGAATTTCATAAAAAAGGTTATCCCTATTAAACGAGGCTTTAAAAACTTTAGCACCAGACATACCTAAGTTTTTTTGAATATCTTCTTGCACCTTTGGGGTTGCTGTTGCTGTTAATGCAATAATAGGAACTCTTTCTATGGCTTCAATAATAGTTCTTAAACGCCTATATTCTGGTCTAAAATCATGCCCCCATTCTGATATACAATGCGCTTCATCTATGGCAAAAAAAGAAATCTTAATACTTTTTAAAAACTCAACATTTTCCTCTTTGGTAAGTGATTCGGGAGCAACATATAGTAGTTTTGTTTTACCCTCTAAGGCATCTTTTTTAACTTGTTTTGCTTCCGTTTTATTTAATGATGAATTATAAAAGTGAGCAATTCCAACATCTGAGGAAATACTCCTAATAGCATCTACTTGATTTTTCATTAGTGCAATTAATGGAGAAACGATAATTGCTGTTCCTTCTGACATTAACGCTGGCAGTTGGTAACAAAGAGATTTACCTCCGCCTGTAGGCATAATAACGAAAGAATCATTACCTGCTAAAAGATTTAAAATTATTTTTTCTTGTTCTCCTTTAAACTTTGAAAATCCAAAATAGTTCTTTAGAGATTCTGACAATGGGGCTTGTACTGTATTCATTAAATTGTAATTTGCTTTTATTCATTTACATTTGTACATAAAA
>CAZVEW010000185.1:0-5556 GCA_964625955.1 uncultured Vicingus sp.
TATTTTTTTTTCTATCCAAAAACGGCATACGAGTTAGATACATGTGACTAGAGTTCAGACGTGTGCTCTTCCGATCTCTAGTGTATGATAAGATTAAACCAATAGTAAATATTCCTATTAAAATAAAGCTAACTATTCTAATACTTGTTGATTTATTTTTGCTTGTAAAAAGAAATAAAACAGGAAAATACATTGCCAAAATAGCACCGTAAGAGGTATGATCTTTAAAAAATGGTTGCATTACCCAGTGTGCTGGTTGCTCTTCAAAACCATGTGCTGCAAGTCTAATTATGGTATAAATAATAACACCTGTGAGTGGAATAATATAAGCCCAAAAGAATATTTTATAACTTTTAAACTTTTTAAACAACTGCACGCCTATAAAATAAAAACTAGTTACAAACCACAATCTTGCCAACAAAAATTTAAAAGAAACAATTGGCATTGAGCTTGTTAAAGACGTAATGAATATCCAAATTAAATTTACAATTATTGCAATGGTTATGGGGTGATAGCGTAGCGTATAATTGTGTTTTGATTGATAAAGGGTTTTTAACAAATACAATATCATTATGCCAAACATTAGAGGTTCTGTAGGAATATACATTCCTATTCCTCCTAACCTTAAGTCTTCTAAATTTAATGATAATGGGGTTGCAAAAACGATAAACCACATTAGTTTATCTAAATTAAAGAACGCCATATATATTAAGGCTAAAGCAAAAGGTAAGATAGATAAATAGTAAAACTCTTTTATTATAAGTACACTATTTAAAACAATAAATAAAAAACTAAATAGATATATGTAATATGGCTTTAGTGCTTTAAACACTCAATTAATTTTTAATTTTCTTGATAAAAAGTAAAGTTATAAATGTAAAAAATAAAGCACCAAATAAAGAGGAAACAACAATTAACCACCTAATAGGGTAAACCTTTTTGTAATTGATATAAGGTTTAACAACTAAGTTTGTATAAGTCCTTTTATTGTTCATTATTGCTAAAGTATAATTATAATCTTGATTTATTTTAGCATACTCCTCTAACAATGTTGTAAGTTTATCATTATTTAATATATAATTATTACTAGATTTTGTGATGTCTTCTTTTAGTCTTAAATAATTTTTTATACCACTTGTAATTTTTGCTTTAGGGTTATCAAGTAACTGGACTTCTACGCCTATCGAATCAAGCTGAGCTAGAACCCTATGATAGCGATATTCAAGTTTTTTAAAATCCTCTACCTCTCTTTTAAGTTTAATCTTTCTTACCACTTTATTAAAATTATCAATTACAGAGTTTACAATTTTATACGCCACTTTAGGATCTTCATCTTTAACCGTAATCTCGGCTGATTCATATTTTGTTTCAGATACAGATATATTATCATCATATTCATTTAATAAATAGTAATAGTAAAGCTTATCTTCTTTATCAATCTTATAATGTTCTATTAAATTATTATCAGCTATTACTTTGTCTTTTATATCAACCGATTCAAACCATTGCATCATTTGCTCTATGGGACTTTCTTTTGAATATTTCACTAAATTAGAAGGATATACTATTGCTGTTGATTTATATTTTGGAGAGATAAAAGTAGGAGAAGAAAAGAGTGTTGCTGCCACAATTGCAGTTATTCCCACTATTATAAATAATTTAATATTTTTTATAATAATTTCAAATAGATAGGTATTCAAAGTTTTTAATTCTGCCATTTTAACTATTTTTGTTTCTTATTTTCTTATTCAGCAATAACACAACTAAGGTTAAAAGTAGGGTCGCAAAAGTTGAAACCAAAACAATTAACCACCTAATTGGATAAGAGCTTCTTTCTGCTGGAAATGCGTTATCTACAATAAATTTATGCTGCAACTGACTCTTGGCATCAACTTTAGCTTCTTCATATTTAGAACGAATAAATGTAAGTTGTTTTTTTTCATATTCAAGTTGGTCTCTTATCGATACATAAGCCCCTCCGTACTTAACCAAAATAGCTAACTTTTGTTGCAGCTCTTTAGCAGCCCTTTTTTTTCCTTGGAGTATGGCTATAGCCATTTGTTCGGTTAGCCTTTCGGCTTGAGATTCATAATCAATAACCCCTAATTTTCGTAAAATTTTTAACGAATCCTCTAAACCTTCAACATAATTTTTTTGATCGGTATATTGCTGTGCTACAATCTTAAATGCTTGATTTGCTATAACTCCACGCATTTTATTTTTAACTGTATCCAATAAATCAGAAATACTATTTGCTATTAATGCTGCTGTATCGGCATTATAATCAAGCACTTCTATCTTAACAGCCATATATTTTGTTAATTTAAAAGAAATGTTATCTTCATATTTATTAAACAGCTTTGTGTTTTTATATTTATCTTTTAGAGATATATTATAATGTTTTAATAAATGATACTTTTTAATTACTCTTTTTCTTATTTCATCAGATTTGAGAATCTGAATCATTTGCTCAGATTCCTCTACTTCACCAAATTTTAATACATCTTCTCTTCCTCCATTATTCTCAGAAATTAATGCTTTAGAGATAGAACTTGTTGTTGTTGGATATAGAATTACTATCGATTTGTACTTATCTTTAATAAAAAAAGAGACCATTAAAGACACTAGTATTGCGACTACAGCAACTATTAGTAAAATTTTTCCTCTACTATAAATAAATAAAAGTAGATTATCTTCTTTAAGTTCCGTATGCTCGATATCTTTCAAAATTATTAGTGTGTTTTTTTAGAGCGATAAAAGTAGCTATTTTTCTTGAAATAGCTAAACTTCTCTTTCCACTATAATTTTGTACATCTTTTTAACATCAATTACCTTTAAAATTAAACCTATTAAAAACGCTCCAACAAAAGAAATTATAATTTGATAAACAAAATTTAATAAATAAAGCTTTACTGCCAACACCAATACAAATGCTATAATAACGTACAGCAATATTATAGTTAAAAACTTGTGATTTTTATTAAAATTAAACACCTTTTTAGCTATTATTATTTGTACTATTATAATTATAAATTGCGTAATTAAACTTGCGTAAGCCGAACCTATGGCCTTAAATTTAGGAATTAATATTAGGTTTAATATTAGGTTTAAAACCAAGCCTATTATTGCAATTTTATTTAAAATTTTTAAGTTTCCATTAGCAGTAAGCAGTGTGCCAAAAATGTAAGTACCAGCAATAGCGACAAAACAAAACATTAATATTTTTAATACTATTGCCGAATTTTCAATATTTCCGTCATATAGTGTTAACATAATTTGATTGGAGAAAAAACAACAGAAAATTGCCAATATAATTGAAGGAATAAATAATAATGAGAACGATAATTTTACCAATTCTTCGACTTTCTTTTTTTCTTTAATCATAAACGCAAACATTGGTAATAATAAGGTTGCAAATAAAACACCTATTTGGTTAGATGCGTCCATTAAACGGTAAGCTTGCGCATAAATTGCAGCTTGTTTATCGCCATCTGGCAACATAAAATCTAACATTACAGCATCCATTCTGTAATAAAATGTCATGGTTATTACTAGTAAAGCATAAGGAAATGTTTGCTTTAATATTATTTTTATAAATTGAAAATCTATTTTAAAAGTAAATTGTTTCGATTTAAATAAAACAATAATAAAAACAATAATAAAGGTTGTTAAATATGCCAATGTTTGTCCGTAAACAAAATTCATTAAGCTTACTTTTATTGCTAAAAAATTGCTCCAAATTAAAATAGAGCAAAAAATTATCATTAATAATTTATCTAACACAGATAAAAAACTATCTAAAGTATATAATTGTAAACCAGAAATATTAGACCTTAAATATTGAATAAAAGATATAAGCACTTGGTTTATCGTTAAAAACAACAGCATATAAAATCGTGTTGAATCGTAGCCAATAATAAAACCTACAACAAAAGTAATAATGCCATAAATAATAGCTAAAAAAACTTTAAAAACAACAATCCCAGAAAAATATTTTGAAAGTAAATGCTGATTTTGAGCAATATTTTTATTGTTAAAATTTGTTATTCCTAAATCTAAAGTAATACCAAACAACAACGAAAAATTAAAGAGTGCAAAATAAACACCATAATCACTGGTAAACATATTTTGGATTGTTCTGTCTATGCCAAAAATCCAAAAAGGTTTAATTAAAAAATTAAGGGACAATAATAGTCCTAAATTTATGATAAATTTTCTTTGCAAGTATGTTAAATTTAAGACAAATTTAACTTATCTTATTCAATATTATTATTTTCGCTTAAAATTTAGCTTTTGAAAATTGCAATAGATACCAGATTACTTCTTAAAAACCAGATGGACGGCATTGGTTTATTCGTTTACGAAACATTTAAAGTTATTGTATCCGAACACCCAGAAATAGATTTTGTTTTTATTTTTGATAGAAAACCCGACAAATCTTTCCTTTTTGCAAAAAATATAGCAAGTTTTTACATTTCCCCTCCAGGCAAACATGTTCATTTACTCAAAATTTGGTATCAATTTTCGTTAAAAAGATTATTAAAGAAAATTAAACCCGATTTATTTATAGGAACAACAGGCATGATTCCGCTAAATTCTACAACAAAAAGTTTAGCCATAATTCACGATTTAAATTTTGAGCATTACCCCGATTTAATGCCTAAAGTAGTGAAAAATTATTATAAAAATTATTTTCCTAAATGTGCAAATCAAGCCAAAAGAATAGCTACTGTTTCTAATTTCTCTAAAAACGATATTGCCCAACTTTATGGTATAAAAAAAGAAAAAATTGATGTAGTTTACAATGGAGCAAATATTAATTTTAAGCCTATTTCTCTTAAAGAAATAGCAAGTGTGAAAAATAATTATACCAACAAAAATCCTTATTTCTTGTTTGTAGGGACACTCCATTCACGCAAAAACCTCGATTATCTTTTTCAAGCATTTAACGCATTTAAAACCCAAAATAATACCAATTTTAAATTACTTATTGTAGGCAAAAAAATGTGGTGGACAAAAGAAATAGAAAAAACCTATAAACACCTAAAATTTAAAAATGATATTATTTTTACTGGTAGGTTAGCCGAAAAAGAATTGTACAAAATTACGGCTTCTGCCTATGCTTTAACTTATGTTCCTATTTTTGAGGGCTTTGGAATTCCTTTGGTAGAAGCCATGAGTTGTGGCGTTCCTGTTATTACTTCTAAGGTAACTTCAATGCCAGAAGTAGTAGGAAATGCTGGTGTTTTGGTTAATCCTTTTGTAGTAGATGAAATTACAGAAGCAATGGTAAAAATTGTAACTGATGATGAATTTAGGAAGGAATTAATTGAAAAAAGTAAAATTCAAGTCCAAAAATTTAGTTGGCAAAAAACAGGCGATTTACTGTGGAAATCTATTTTAAAAACAATGGATAATTAGATAATGGGATAATTAGATAATGGGTTAATTTATAATTTAAAAACTTCAAACCTCAAACTTCAAACTTCAAACCTCAAACTTCAAACCTCAAACCTCAAACCTCAAACCTCAAACTAAAATGCTAAAACCTTATTT
>CAZVEW010000186.1:0-5545 GCA_964625955.1 uncultured Vicingus sp.
GTGCATATCAGGTAGCACAAAAAGTTAAAAAAAATTGTCCTGAATACGATACCAAAGTTACTGTTTTAGGGCATATCCAAAGAGGAGGAAATCCCTCTGCCTTCGATAGGGTGTTGGCAAGTAGATTAGGCAATGGAGCAGTAAATGCCTTAATAACAGGCAAAGAAAACGTAATGGTTGGCATAATTAACAAAGGCATCGCTTACACACCATTTACAAAAGCCATTAAACACCATCGAAAATTAAAAAAAGATTTATTAGATTTGGTCGAGGTATTATCTTGCTAAGCACTTTACCTTTTTTAATAATGAGATAATGAATATTAATCGTAAAGCATTTAAAGTACTCGCAAAAAAAGTGAGTTTTCTTGTGTAAACAAGAAATCTTTGAGCTCTTAGCGGTTAACAAACAACTGTAATTTGGAAAATATAACTCATCATATCCTACAATCTTGTAACTTTACAGACTTTATAACTTTTGGCTTTATGACTTTTAACTTTATCACGAATGAGTAAAGAAACCAAGTTTATTGATGTAATATTACCACTTTCCGTGCCTAATTTGTTTACCTATCGTTTGCCTTTCGAGCTAAATAATAACATACAAATAGGGCAACGGGTTGTTGTGCCTTTCGGCAGAAGTGGTAAATTATATTCGGCTTTGGTAAAAAAAATTCATCATTCACCGCCAACCGAATACCAAGCAAAATACATTGAATCGCTGTTAGATGAAAAACCCATTGTTAACCAAAAACAATTACAACATTGGGATTGGATTGCCGATTATTACATTGCCAATATAGGTGATGTTTTTAATGCAGCTTTGCCCGGAGCACTAAAACTAGCAAGCGAAACAAAAATTGTTTTAAATGCCGATTTTGAAGGCGATGCCATTAACGATTTATCAGCCAACGAATACCAAATTTATGAAGGTTTAGAGGTTAGGCATTGCTTAAATTTGCAAGAGATATCAGAAATATTGAACATCAAAAATGTTCATCAAGTTGTAAAATCGTTAATAGAAAAACGAGTTATTGTTGTTGAAGAGGATTTAAAGCAAAAATATAAACCAAAGTTGATTGCCTATATTCGCTTAACCGAATTTGCCAATAAAGAAGAAAATTTACAACAAATTTTTAACGAGATTGAACGAGCAAAAAAGCAGCTAGATGCTTTAATGTCGTTTATTCATCTTTCTAAAAGATATGGAACACCAGTAGAAGTTAAAAAATTAGCTGTCCAAAAATCGGCTAATGTAACTGCTGCTGTTATCAACCAATTAGTTAAAAAAAATATTTTTGAAATTTACGAATTAGCTATCGACAGAATAAGTGCTTACAACAAAAAACTTTTAGGAAACAAGCAACTTAATAAACATCAAATTACCGCTTTAAATGAGGTAGAAACCATCTTTAGAACGAAAGATGTTGTTTTGTTGCATGGTGTAACAGGCTCAGGAAAAACAGAAATTTACATTAAACTTATTCAGCAAGCCATAGCAAAAGGAGATCAGGTTTTGTATTTGCTGCCCGAAATAGCTTTAACCACTCAATTAATTACCCGTTTAAAAAAGATTTTTGGTGATGTTATAGGTGTCTATCATTCAAAATTTAATGAAAATGAACGTGTGGAAGTTTGGAACAAAGTATTAACATTTAAAGAACTGAAATCTTCAAAATTTCAAATAATAATGGGTGCTCGTTCGGCAATGTTTTTGCCATTTAGTAAGTTAGGATTAATAATTATTGATGAAGAACACGAAAATAGTTTTAAACAATATCAACCAGCACCCCGATATAATGCCAGAGATGCATCGGTAGTTTTAGCAAAAATTCATCAAGCAAAAGTGCTTATGGGATCTGCCACTCCTGCTGTAGAAACTTATTGGAATACCACACAAAATAAATACGGATTGGTAGAACTTAATAAACGACACGGAGGGGTTTTAATGCCCGAAATTTTATGTGCCGATATTAAAGAAGCAACCAGAAAAAAAAGAATGAAATCTCATTTTTCTCCATTATTAATGGAAATGATGGAAGAAGCCTTAAAAAACAAAGAACAAATTATTTTATTTCAAAATCGTAGGGGTTATGCTCCATTTATGATTTGTGAAGATTGTGGTGTAGTGCCAGAATGTAATCATTGCGATGTTTCTTTAACCTACCATAAATATACCAATTTACTAAAATGTCATTATTGTGGTGCTACAAAAAAAATGCCCACCACTTGTGGAGCTTGTGGAAGTGCAAAAATTACCCTAAAAGGCTTTGGAACAGAGCAAATTGAGGAAGAATTAGCTATTTATTTTCCAAAAATAAAAATTGCCCGTATGGATGCCGATACCACACGCAGAAAAAATGCTTACCACAGGTTAATTACCGATTTTGAAGATAAAAATATTGATGTTTTGGTAGGTACACAGATGGTTGCCAAAGGCTTAGATTTCGATAACGTTTCTTTGGTTGGTATTTTAAATGCCGATGCCATGCTCAATTTTCCAGATTTTAGGGCTTTTGAGCGTTCCTACCAGCTAATGAGTCAAGTAAGTGGCAGGGCAGGACGAAAACAAAAAAGAGGTAAAGTGTTAATTCAAACTTATAACCCTTATCACCCCATTATAAGACAGGTAATTAACCACGATTATCAAGGAATGTATAAAGATGAAATTGCACAACGAAAAAAATTTAAATATCCTCCTTTTCAGCGATTAATTTACTTTCAGTTAAAACATAAAGATAAAAATATGTTGAATGCTGGGGCAGCAGAATTTGCTGGTGCTTTAAAAAATAAATTTGGCAACCGAATTTTAGGTCCTGATTTTCCTGTTATTTCAAGAATTAAAAATCTTTATCACAAAAACATAATGCTTAAAATTGAAAGAGAAATATCCATACAAAAAACACGCGAATTAATAATGGAGGCAAAAAACCAATTTGAAGCTGGCAGTAAATATAAAAGTGTACGTATTGCCATAGATGTTGACCCAATATAAAACTCCTTTTAAGGAAGATTTAAAGTTAACCCATCATAAGCAATTTTAATAAAACTTGGCAATTCATTTGTAACCAATTCGTGCTTTCCCATAAGGTGAGAAATATGTGTTAAATAAGCTTTTTTAGGCTGTAATTGTTTTAAAATTTCAATGGCTTCGGCTAATTTAAAATGAGAAATATGATTTTCTTTTCTTAAGGCATTAATAACAATAATTTCTGAACCTTTAATTTTTTCTAGTTCACTTTTATCAATTTTATTAGCATCGGTAATGTAAGTAAAGTTATTTATTCTAAAGGCTTTAACGGGCATTTTATAGTGCCAAACATTAATGGGGGTAATTTTAACAGCTCCTATATTAAATACATTATTTGTTATGGTATGTAAAGTTAAATCGGGTACTCCCGGATATTTGTCTTTTTCGAAAGCATAAAAAAACTCGCGGTGTAATGCTGTTTGCACTTGCTTTGTAGCATAAATATTCATGCTCTTTTTTTGTCTAAAATTAAAAGCACGAACATCGTCTAAGCCTGCAATATGGTCTTTATGTTCATGCGTAAAAATAACCCCATCTAATTGTTGCACATTTTCTCGCAACATTTGTTGCCTAAAGTCAGGGCCTGTATCAATAACAATCACTTTGCCTTTTTCTTCAATCATAATTGAAGTCCGCAGCCGTTTATCTTTTGTGTTTTTAGATAAGCAAACCTTACAATTGCATGCTATAACTGGTATTCCCTGAGATGTTCCTGTGCCTAAAAAAGTAATTTTCATCATGTAAAATTAAACATTACTAAGGTATTTTTAAAAATAGTGGCAAGTAAAAACGGTTATAAGTTTTTGTGCATTTCTGATAAATTTTACATTGCTTTTTTTATTTTTACATTTTAATCTATAAAAATAAAATAATGAAAAACGTAGCAGTAATTGGAGCAGGAACAATGGGTAATGGCATAGCACATACTTTTGCGCAAAGTGGTTTTAAAGTTAATTTAATTGATATTTCGCAAACAGCTTTAGATAAAGCCTTGGCAACCATTACTAAGAATTTAGATAGAATGGTGGCGAAAGAAAGAATTACAGCAGCTGATAAAGCCACCACTTTAAACAATTTAACTACTTATACCGATTTAAATAAAGGAGTTAGTGATGCTGAGTTAGTTGTTGAAGCTGCCACAGAAAATGTTGATTTAAAATTAAAAATTTTTAAAACTTTATCAGACGCTACAACACCTGAGGTTATTTTAGCCTCTAATACTTCGTCTATTTCAATAACAAAAATTGCTGCGGTAACTAATAGACCAGACAAAGTAATAGGCATGCACTTTATGAACCCTGTACCCATTATGAAATTAGTGGAAATTATTAGGGGGTATTCTACTTCTGATGAGGTAACTAATACCATTATGGCGTTAGCTAAAAAATTAGGAAAAACACCTACCGAAGTCAATGATTTCCCCGGTTTTATTGCCAACAGAATTTTAATGCCAATGATTAACGAAGCCATTATTTCGTTGCATGAAGGGGTTGCAGGAGTTGCTGAAATTGATACCGTAATGAAATTAGGCATGGCTCACCCAATGGGACCCTTGCAGTTGGCAGATTTTATTGGTTTAGATGTGTGTTTATCTATTTTAAATGTAATGTACAAAGGCTTTGGTAACTCAAAATATGCCCCTTGTCCGCTATTGGTAAATATGGTAACAGCAGGTAAATTAGGGGTAAAATCTAAAGAAGGTTTTTATACTTGGAACCATGGCACTAAAGACTTAATTGTAGCAGAACAGTTTAAATAATTGGTAATTTGTTTGATTCTAATGAGGGTAATATACCCTAAAAGCTCCAACTGTTGTTGAAGCTTTTATTGTGGAGAGAAGTTTGAACTCTCGACCTTAGGGTTATGAAAGTAGAAAATGACAACTCTTAAAAACCAAAAGTAGGCTATAACGTCCTGTAAGTATTGATTTTGTAATTTTTAACTGACATTTAAATTTATAATAAACGTGAATTTGTGCTTATTAATACTTAGTTATTTTTACCGCCTAACATTAATAACTCATTAACAACAATCTCGGTAACATAGCGTTTATTGCCATCTTTGTCATCATAATTCCTATTTATCAATTTACCTTCAATGGCAATTTCGTTGCCTTTTTGTAAGTATTTTTCAATAATATCGGCAGTTTTACCCCACGCTATTACGTTGTGCCATTGGGTATCTTTAACAGTTTCTCCTTTATTATTTTTGTAAGATTCATTGGTTGCGATAGAGAGTTTAGCCAATTTTTTTCCTCCATCTAAATTAATAATTTCAGGGTTATTACCTAAGTTACCGATTAACTGTACTTTGTTTCTTAAAGTGTTCATAATGTAAAATTTAATGGTTTATAAAATATTTTTAATTGTTTAACCTGATTTGTTCAGATTTGATAAGGCAAAATAATGACTGCTAAAAATATTTATTCGGTTATTAAATACTTGCTTTCGTTTAATGTCGGATGTAATCGCTTGTAAACGTTTGTAAACGAAAATAATTTTGTATATTTGTTAGC
>CAZVEW010000187.1:0-5478 GCA_964625955.1 uncultured Vicingus sp.
TATTTCTGATGGCATTAATGTTGAAATAATTTCGGGAGTTACCGAAAAAGATAAAGTTAAAATATGGAACAAAACGGAGCCAATAAAAAAACAAAGTAAACGGAAAAAAAGAAGAAGATAGTAGTAAAAAAGAAAATTATTTATGAAAAAAATCTCAACAATACTAATATTTATTTTAAGCTTAAATACCGTAAAAGCCCAGAACGATACAGTTTGGACTTTACAATCGTGTGTAGATTATGCACTAAAAAATAATCTTTCGGTGCAACAAACTCAATTAGATAAAGCTTCTTCGTTGCAAGATGTAAAGGCTGCCAAATGGAATTTTTTACCTAATGTAAATGCTTCTGCTTCTCAAAGTTATAATTTTGGTTCATCTATTGATGTTACAGGCCTTAGGATTGCATCAAATTTTCGTTCTAATAATTATGGCGTAAATTCTTCGGTTACCTTTTTTAACGGTTTTTCTAATGTGCATACGCTAAAACAAGCCCAAATTAATACGCAAGCTCAAGATGAAGCATTACAAAAAATGAAAAACGATATTTCGTTAAATGTTGTTAATGCCTATTTGCAAATATTATTTGCCAAAGAACAGGTAAATATAGCAGTTTCGCAGTTAAATTTAACCACCGAAGAAGTACAACGAACTTCTGAGTTAGTTACTGGAGGGGTTTTGCCTCAAGGCGATTTATTAAACGTAAAATCTACATTAGCAACAGATAATCAAAATCTAATTACTGCTAAAAATAGCTTGGCTGTTGCCTCTTTACAATTAGCACAATTGCTTCAATTGTCGCAATCTTCAATTAAGGTTGCCGATGTAAATGTAAATAATATCAATCAAAATATTTTAAACAATTCGATAGATGCAATTTATAATAAAGCAGATGCAAGTTTTCCTGAAATAAAATTAGCCGAATTAAACATTAGTAGCACTAAAGAAGCTATAAGTATTTCGCAAGCTAATTATTATCCAAGCCTAAAATTAAGTTATGGATTTAATACGGTTTATCAGCATAGGCAAGGTTTTCCTGATTTTAGAAATTATTCAGACCAATTACGTGATAATTTAGGAAATTCGATTGCCTTATCGTTAAACATACCTATTTTTAACCGTTATCAGTTTAGAACTAATGTAGATAAAACAAAAATTAGGATGCAAAAAAGCCAATTAAGTTTAGCTACCGAAAAGCTTAATTTAAGATCATCAATAGAAACGGCTTATACCGATGCGTTGGCAGCTTCAAAATCGTATGATGCTGCTATTAAATCGGTAAATGCCCAACAATTAGCATTTGATTATGCCCAAGAAAAATTTAAAGTAGGTAGCATTAATTCTTTTGATTTTAACCAAAGTAAAAATAGTTTGTTTTCGGCAAAATCTAACTTAATAAAAGCCAAGTACGATTTTGTTTTTAAAATTAAAATTTTAGAATTTTACTACGGTATTCCTTTGGTATTGAGATGATTGTTTACTAACTTAATATCTAGTAACGAAAAAATTACTCTTTCCAGTCGGCTAAAAATAAGTTGGTATCATGATTACCCCCGTTATTTCTATTGCTGCTAAAAATTAATTTTTTACCATCATTACTAAAAACAGGGAAAGCATCAAAAACACCATCATAAGTAATTTGCTCCAATCCAGTTCCATCTATATTTATTAAGTATAAATTAAAAGGAAAGCCTTTTTTTGAGGCGTAATTAGAAGAAAAAAGAACTTTTTCTCCAGAAGGGTAAAAGAAAGGTCCCCAATTAGCACCGCCTAAATGAGTTATTTGTTTTAAATCGCTTCCGTTTGCATTACAAATAAAAAGTTCCATAGCAACTGGTTGAACTAGTCCTTCACCCAACAACTGTTTGTAATTTTTAATTTCTTCTTCGGTTTTTGGACGAGAAGCTCTAAAGATTATTTTTTCTCCATTCGGAGAGAAAAAAGCTCCCCCATCGTAACCTAAACCACTTGTAATCTGTTTTACATTTTTCCCATCAATATCCATCGTGAATAACTCTAAATCTCCTGTTCTTATTGATGTAAACACAATTTTATCTCCTTTAGGAGAAACAGTTGCTTCAGCATCATACCCAGGGGTGTTGGTTAGTTGTTTTAAGATGTTACCATCAATATCTGCTAAAAAAATATCAAAACTCTCATAAATAGGCCAAACATATTTGCCATCTTTTCTTTTCTTAGGTTTTGGAGGGCAATTTTCGTTAGCCAAATGAGTGCTGGCATAAATAAACGTAGTATCGCCAGGTAAAAAATAAGAACAAGTTGTTCTTCCTTTACCTGTACTAATCATTTTTGGTCTCTTATTTTTGTAAATAGTATTTGCATCTAATAAAAAAATCTGGTCGCAAGGAATACCCCATGCTTTATTTGTTATTTGAGTTACTAGATGTTTATCATCAAAACTCCAGTAAGCTTCCGCATTATCTCCACCAAAAGTAAGCTGTTTGATATTTTTTAAATGAGTTTCTTCAGGGTAATGAATTAATGATTTTCTAGTTGCACCTGAAGTTTGGTCAATTTTTTTTGAATTAGTTTTGTTATTATCAGAATTACATGCAATGCAAAAAGAAATAATAAATAATAAAAAGGTTGTTTTTTTCATGGCGACAAATTTATTTATTATAAACTAAGAATAAAGTTATAATCTAATTTTATTTATAAAAAATTGAAGTATTTTTGAGAAAATTAAAAGAATGAAATTCAAATTTATAATAGGATTACTTTTTACAGTATGTGTTACAACTGCTTTTTCCCAATCAGCAAATAAGCAAGAAATAGAAAAAGATGTTAGTTTTTTAGCAAATGATATGTTAGAAGGTAGAAATACGGGCACTAATGGTGAATTATTGGCAGCAGGCTTTCTTATGGGTAAATTTTATGATATTGGTTTAATACCTAAGGGAAATAGAGGGTATTTACAAGAATTTTCGGTAAAGCCAAAGTACAATCCTCATGCAAGAGTTAAAGTAGATACGAGTAAATCTATTACTGGTAGAAACATTATTGGGTTTATAGATAATCAAGCACCTAACACAATTGTAATTGGTGCTCACTATGATCATTTAGGTTACGGTGATGAAGGCTCATTATATACAGGAGAACCAGCAATTCATAATGGTGCAGACGATAATGCTAGTGGTGTAGCATCTATAATTCAACTAGCAGAAATGCTTAAAAATACAAACACAAATAATAATTACTTAATTATTGCCTTTTCTGGCGAAGAAAAGGGTTTATGGGGTTCTAATTGGTTTGTAAAACATCCAACAGTAGATATCAAGACTGTTAATTACATGATAAACCTAGACATGGTGGGCAGGTTAGGGACAGAAAAAAAACTTATGATTTATGGAACAGGTACATCTCCTATTTGGAATAATGAGCTTGATAAAACAACCAAAGGAAAATTTCATTTAATAAAAAAAGAGAGTGGAATAGGCCCTTCAGATCATACATCATTTTATTTACAAGATATCCCTGTTTTACATTTCTTTACAGGTCAACATGAAGATTATCATAAACCAACAGATGATGCCGATAAGGTAAATTATGATGGTATAACCTCTATTGTTAATTTAATTTATAATATAATTTCAGATTTAAATTCAACAAAAAAGCTAACCTTTACCAAAACAAAAGATGAAGAGAGTCATAAAGCACCTAAATATTCTGTAACCTTAGGTGTTATACCTGATTATATGTTTGAAGGAAAAGGAATGAGAATAGATGGTATTAAGGATAATAAAACCGCATTTAAGGCAGGAATTAAAAAAGGAGATGTTGTCGTTAAAATGGGGGAGATAACAATTAATACAATGATGGATTATGTAAAAAGTTTAAGCAAATTTAAAAAAGGAGATAAAGCTATTGTAACAATTATCAGGGGAAAGAAAACTTTAAACATCAAGGTTTTGTTTTAAACCATTATATTTTTAATTAAAAGAACAATTGTGAATTTCGAAGACATTCGACCATATAATGATAGTGAATATCGGCAAATAATTAAAAAATTATTGTCAGAAAAAGTATTTATTGATGCCATAAAATTTTACCTGCCAGAATTATCTTTTAGTGAAATTAAAGAAAAACTATTATTTTTTAATACGATAGATGATTTCCAAAGTAACTTAGTTTGTTTCTTAATAGAAAAGATTATTGCCCATTCTATGGATGGAATTTCTTTTGAAGGAAGAGAATTTATTAGTAAGGACGAAAATTATTTATACCTTTCAAATCATAGAGATATTGTTTTAGATTCCGCTTTAATTAATTTTGGTTTAAACGAAAAAAAATTTAATACTATCGAAATAGCAATAGGAAGCAACCTCTTAACAATTCCTTGGGTAAAAGACTTGGTAAGATTAAATAAATCATTTATTGTAAAAAGAGACGTTTCGAAACAAGAGAGTTTACAAGCTTCTAAAACGCTTTCTGCCTATCTACATTATACGCTTAAACAAAAAAAAGAATCTATTTGGATTGCTCAAAGAGAAGGACGTGCAAAAGATGGTTTTGATAAAACCAATCCAGGATTACTTAAAATGTTTGGTTTAAGTGCAAACAACAATACATTAGACGATTTAATTAGTATGAATATCAGACCTGTAAGTATTGCATACGAGTATGACCCTTGTGATTATCTAAAAATACCAGAACTAATAGCAAAACATAATAACGAGATTTATTCTAAATCACCTAACGAAGATTTTCAGCACATGTCTTTAGGAATTAAAGGCTATAAAGGACACGTTAATATCACCTATGGACAAAGTATAAATAATGATATTTTAAAATTTAAAGATATTAAAAATAGGAATGAACTCTTAAAGAATATTTCTACAGTTATTGATAATATAATTTATAAAAATTATCATTTATTTAACTCTAACTATGTGGCTTATGATTTATTGTATTTAACCAATAAATATGCCCATAAATATGCTAAAAATGGTAAAGAAAAGTTTCTTGATTATATGAATGATAAACTAAAAGACTATTCTAACAATAAATTAGCCAAAGAGTTATTTTTAAAGATGTATGCTAACCCAGTTATTAATAAAAATGGGTAGAGAACTATTTTTAGCCTAACCCTGGTAACATACCCATTGCAGCATTACTCATTTCTGCTTTTTCAACTCTTTCAGCTTGCTCTAAAGCCCTGTTAGCTGCGGAAACTATTAACCTTTCTAGTTGCTCTTTCGATACATTTTGAAGCGTTTCATTTGTAATACTTACTGTGTTTAACATTCTATTTCCATTCGCAACAACCTTAATGCTACCATTATCAGCTTCACCAACTAAAGAAATATTATTTAGTTTATTTTTAACATCTTCCATCTGCTCCTGCATCTTACCCATCATTTTTTTATTAAGGGGAGTTCTAATAATTCATTCGCATCAAAATTTCCATCACCCAAACCTACAGGCTGGCTCATTCGCTAAAAATATTTACTAAATATTTT
>CAZVEW010000188.1:0-5472 GCA_964625955.1 uncultured Vicingus sp.
TTAATGGTTCAACTTTAGTGTCAAATTTCAACTTTAAATTAGTTAAGTCAACATTTTCTAATAAATTTAATCCGGGTGTTTTTCCTTTTTCAATGCTTCCTAATTTGTTCCTACTCAAAAATTGTGCCCCATTGTAAGTTGCCCATTTAATAAGCATCTCTAACGGTATTTTACTGCTTTTTTTAGCAATAGTTTTCATTTCATCTAAAATTGATAACTTATTGTTAGAAGCCAAACTATCTGTGCCAATAGTACATTTTTCATTAACAAATAAATTAAAATTAGGCAAAGTGTTTTCTATGTATAAATTAGCGTTTGGACAAAAACACCAATAAATATTTTTAGCATAATCTTTTGCAAAGGCAATATCTTTTTGCGATGTAAATGTATTGTGAACCAATAATATTTTTTTATCAGCACCAAAATTCGGCAAATAAGAGGGCAAAGCATTTTTCCCTGTTGGCACCCATTTTTTTATAGCTTCATTAAAATTTGCCAATCGTTCGTAAAGTGTGCCAGATTTAGTTAAAAACAACTCATTTTCGCTTCCTGTTTCTTGGTTATGAATGCTTAAAATATTACCCGAAATTTCATTAACCAAATTCATTAATTTGTTCGACATTGAATACGGAGCGTGGGCAGTAATGGAAATTTGGTTTTGATTAAAGTAACTTGATTTTAAGTTTATTGCTCGTTCAATTATTTGTTGAGCATCGTTATTATTTAAACCAAAAACCTCTACAAAAGTATGGTATTGCAAATTTTCTTTGGCTTTTTGAATAAATGTAGCATTCCCATTAGCAATATCGCCCACAGCAACAATGCCATTTGCAATCATTTCTTTTTCTGCTAAAACAATTGCTATTTGTCTTTCTTCATCAGTAAAATTACCTCTAACGGCAACTATTTCTTGAATAAAACCTTGTAATTGTTTTTTTGCTGCAATTTTTCCTTTTAAGTAAGCTAATTCTAAATGACAATGTGTGTTTACAAATCCCGGACAAATAATGCCTTTGTGTTGTTCCACTTCGCCCCAATTTATGGTATTTATTGCTGGATTTAAGACCTCTAAAATAACTCCATTATCAGCAATAACAACAACTCCGTTTTTTATTGGAGAACTGTTTCCACAAAAGATATAATCTGCTGAGATTTTTTTCATTAGTTCAAAAGTACGAGAAAACCTCTAAGATTTTTTGTGATTGTCTAAATAAACCTTAATACCCCCCCCCTTAACAAGCTAACTAAACCTTGGAGGGTTTAGTTGAATTGTCTTAAATTTGCACCATGACAGAAAAACAAAACATACGAACTTTATCAAAAAAAGAATTAGCTGCTTTTTTTATTGAAAATGGAGAAAAAGCATTTCGTGCCAAACAAGTTTATGAATGGTTGTGGAAAAAAGGAGCTACTTCATTTGATGAGATGACCAATCTTTCTTTTAAAGTTCGAGAAATGTTATTTCAAAATTTTGTGTTTAATGCGGTAACCATTGCCGAAGAGCAAATTAGTTCGGATAGAACCATAAAAAATGCTTTTAAATTACACGATGGAAATATTACGGAAGGCGTTTTAATTCCTGGAAAAAAAAGAATGACAGCTTGTATTTCTTCTCAAGTAGGCTGTAGTTTGGCTTGCGAGTTTTGTGCCACAGGAAAATTAGAACGATTAAGAAATATTGATGCCGAAGAAATTTTTGACCAAGTAATATTGATTAAAAACCAAGCCGAAAAGCATTATAAAAAACCGCTAAGCAACATTGTTTATATGGGAATGGGTGAGCCTTTACTAAATTACAGCAATGTATTGCGTTCGGTAGCAATGATTACTGCTGAAGAAGGATTGGCAATGTCGCCCAAGCGAATTACCGTTTCTACGGCTGGTATTGCTAAAATGATAAAACAATTAGGTGATGATGAGGTAAAATTTAACTTGGCATTATCCTTACACGCTGCCACAGATGCCAAACGAAGTGAAATTATGCCCATTAACGATTCCAATTCTTTGGCAGCCTTGTCGGAAGCATTGGTTTATTTTTACGAAAAAACAGGTTCGCGAGTAACTTTCGAATACATTATTTTTAAAGATTTTAATGATAGTTTGGAAGATGCCAAAGATTTAGCTGCATTTTGCAAAGCAGTTCCTTGTAAGATAAATATTATAGAATATAACCCTATTGATGATGCAAACTTTGAAAAAACTGACCCCGAAAAAACAGATAAATTTGCTGCATTTTTAGAAAATACATTCAATTTAATTGTTAATGTTCGCAGAAGTAGAGGTAAAGATATTGATGCTGCTTGTGGACAATTGGCTAATAAGAAAAAGCGAGTTAACGATTGAAAGTATTTGTGTACAACAACTACTCTTTAAGTAGCTTAATAATTCTTCTTTCTTGTTATTACTTGATTATTGCGTAACATTATTACAATTATTGAAACTATAATGCAGGTCTTTTGATTGAAAGGTATTCGTATAAATATTTAATACTAAATTGTATTTAAGGAGAATAACTTTTTCATTTAACATGATAAAAATCCTTACTTTTATCTGTTTACTAAAAACTAGCAACTAAATAAATGTCAAACAACAATAAAAAACTTTTTTTACTCGATGCTTTTGCTCTAATTTACAGGGCGTATTTTGCTTTTGGCAAAAACCACCGATATAATTCTAAAGGCTTAAATACCTCTGCCATGTTGGGTTTTACCAATACCTTAATTGAAGTGTTAACCAAACAAAAACCAACTCATATTGCAGTTGTGTTTGATGCTCCTGGCGGAGCAACAAACCGTGAGGCAGATTTTACTGACTACAAAGCTGGTCGAGAAGCCATGCCCGAAGATATCCGAACAGCCATTCCTTATATCAAAAAAATATTAGCTGCGTTTAATATTCCCATTTTCTTAAAAGAAGGATATGAAGCAGATGATGTTATTGGAACAATGGCAAAAGAAGCTGAAAAACAAGGATTTACAACCTACATGATGACGCCTGATAAGGATTTTGGACAACTAGTTTCTGAAAATATCTTCATGTACAAACCTGCTGCTTATGGAAAACCAGCTCAAATAATGGGTATTCCTGAAATATGCGAAAAATTTGGAGTGGATAACCCTTTAAAAGTTATTGATATTTTAGGACTTTGGGGAGATGCTGTGGATAATATCCCCGGTATTCCCGGCATTGGAGAAAAAACAGCTAAACTTTTAATTGCAAAATACGGAAGTGTTGAAAACTTAATTAAACATGCCGAAGATTTAAAAGGTAAACAAAAAGAAAATGTAATCAATTTTGCCGAGCAAGGTTTGTTGTCTAAAAAATTAGCCACCATTATTTTAGATGTCCCTATTGAGTTTAATTTTGATGATTTACTACTTGAAAAACCCAATGAAGAAAAAATTACGGAGCTTTTTGCAGAACTAGAATTCAGAAATTTGGCAAAAAAAGTGTTGGGTAAAGAAATCCAGATTAAAGCAGCTCCAATTCAAGTTGGTGGGCAAATGGATTTGTTTGGAAATGTGCAAGAACCAGTAGCTTTAGCGAAAAATACCCCATCGGAAGAGATAGTGAAAGAAGCACAATTTGCTGAATTAAAAAACATAACCAACACCAAACATACTTATTATTTTGTGCAAACAGCAGCAGACCGAACAAAATTAATTGCTAAATTATCCCATCAAAAATCGTTTTGTTTTGATACCGAAACAACAGGTTTAAATCCTTTTAAAGCAACAATTGTAGGCTTATCTATTGCTTATAAAGAACACGAAGCTTACTACATTCCTTTTTCAGAAAATAGGGAAGAAACGGCTACAATTTTAAACGAATTTAAAGCTATTTTCGAAAATAAAAACATTGAAAAAGTAGGACAAAACATTAAATATGATATAAACGTGTTAAGTAATTATAACATCAAAATTAACGGAAAATTATTTGACACCATGATTGCTCACTATTTAATTCAGCCAGATATGCGGCATAACATGGATTTATTGGCAGAAGCTTATTTGGGCTACAAACCTGTTTCCATTGAAACTTTAATTGGTAAAAAAGGAAAAAATCAACAAAGTATGAGAGATATTCCACAAGCAAAAATTGTAGATTACGCTTGCGAAGATGCCGATATTACCCTTCAACTAAAAAACCAGTTTGAGCCTAAAATGAATGAAACATTGAAGAAATTAATGGACAACATTGAAACGCCATTAATTCCTGTTTTGGCTGCCATGGAAAAAGAAGGAATTAATTTAGATGTTTTAGCATTAGAAAAATTTTCTAAAGAATTAGCAATTTTAATTACCGAATTAACCAAAAAAATTCTCAATTTATCTGGAGAAGAATTTAATGTTGACTCTCCAAAACAGTTAGGAGAAGTGTTGTTTGAAAAAATGAAAATTGTAGAAAAAGCAAAAAAAACCAAAACAGGTCAATATTCTACTAGCGAAGACGTACTTTCTAAATTAGTAAATAAACACGAAATTATTCCAATTATTTTAGAGTACCGTTCTCTAAAAAAGCTAAAATCTACTTATGTAGATGCTTTGCCATTATTAATTGGTAATGATGGAAAAATCCATACCAGTTATATGCAAACCGTTGCAGCAACAGGCAGGTTAAGTTCTAATAATCCTAACTTACAAAACATTCCTATCCGAACAGAAAAAGGAAGAGAGATAAGAAAAGCTTTTATTCCAAGAAATGATGATTATACCTTATTAGCAGCAGATTATTCTCAAATAGAATTAAGAATTATTGCTGCTTTAAGTGGCGATGAAAATATGCAAGCAGCCTTTGTAAAAGGAGAGGACATTCATACAGCTACAGCAGCAAAAGTGTTTGGCGTAAAGCTTGAGGAAGTAGATAGGGAAATGCGTAGCAAAGCAAAAGCAGTAAATTTTGGCATTATTTATGGTGTTTCGGCTTTCGGATTATCTCAAAACTTAAATATTCCAAGAAAAGAAGCCAAGGAAATTATTGATACTTACTTTGAACAATATCCAAAATTAAAAACATACATGGATAATAATGTAGTTTTTGCCAAAGAACACGGTTACGTTGAAACCATTATGCAACGTAGAAGAAACTTGAAAGATATTAATTCTAACAATGCAATTGTAAGAGGGCATGCCGAGCGTAATGCAGTAAATGCCCCAATACAAGGCTCTGCCGCTGATGTTATAAAAATTGCCATGATAAATATTTTTAATGAATTTGAAAAGCAACAATGTAAATCTAAAATGCTGTTGCAAGTACATGATGAGCTGGTGTTTGATGTTTATAAACCAGAATTAGAAAAAATTAAACTTATTGTAAAAGATAAAATGGAAAATGCAGTAACATTAGCTGTTCCGTTAGCAATAGAAATGAACAATGCAGAAAATTGGTTGTTGGCACATTAAAATGTTTAGTTATCTCTTAAAAATATTAGTATTTATAACAATAATTTTTGCTTGTAGTATCCAAAGTTAT
>CAZVEW010000189.1:0-5448 GCA_964625955.1 uncultured Vicingus sp.
CATTATAATTATCTATTCCTTCCAATTAAAACGGATGATTTAAAGGCATAACGTCAAAATCAGTGGCCGTTGGCAGGTGTACGATGAACTTTAACAAAGCACTAAACTTTGATATGAAATGATCTTTGAAAAAAAACTGCGCTGCCAACGGTCAGCTGAATTTTTTTGTTATAAATTCTTCGCTATGAAACAGTTCTAAATATAGCTACTGGGGTAATACCATATGATTCCATAGGTCTTCCTAGAAATTGTCTTATTGCAGATGCCATTTCAACCATACCATCAAATAATTCGTTATTTACTACTCTGGATACTGGTAAGGACTCCATTTTATTATCAGGCTTTGCATCTAAAATTCCTAACACATACCATTTTCCAGCAAAATTTGACCCATGCTTTAAAGTTATATCATCACTATTCATAGTTAAATGCTCCTCATCTAAAGATGACCATAATGATTCATTTTGTGAAAATAAAGTCATTAACAAAGCATGGGGCAAAGCTGATAATAGAGTTTTAAGAATATCAGCTTCTTGTTTTTGCTTGTTTCTTTGAGATCCTTTTTTATTTTGGGATGATCCTTGGGAAAGACTCAGTTTCATTATTGGCTCCCATAAATCTCTCATCATGCGAATATCTTGAAAAGATATGGATCCAGAACATAACAACATTTGTCCAATAGCAGTATTTTCAATTTCCCTTTGAACAAAACCTAGTTCATCTAATTTATCAATAACTGAATACAAAGCAGTTGAGCTTGAATCATAATGCCTCTCTGCATTTTTACTTATAGTTTCATTATGCTCTGTTGCCACTTTAGTAGCATTGTTTAAACCTGCACTCCCAATATTTTTTTGATCCTCAGAAATGTGTTTGGTTTTTTTAATAGATAACAAAACTCCATCATCGTTTAGTTGTGCAAGATAAGATGTTAACCTTTTAGAGTCAAGGTATATAAAATCATAAATGCAATCTATGTCTAGTTGTTCTTGCTCCACTATCTATATCCTTTTCAATATTATTTTTTTTTCTTTCAAAATCTTTGCTCTGCTGTTCAACCATATCAAGAACTCTCTCAACATGAGGAGCAAGCTCTTTTGCAATATTATCAAAGCCTAATAGCATTTTTTCTGCACTTTTTGTAAATTCTTGGGGGTCCATTGTAATTCACCTCTTTAGGCAATTATGTTCTCAATTTATACATTATAGGTGTAAAAATAAACATCTTTGCCAGAGAAATATTGTATTACTATTATATTCGACATCCACAACTTATCAAGTCCCGTAGCACAGTTTAGTCTTGAGTTTTATAACGCCCAAATCACTTGACGTAAAAAGTGGCTGTTTTTTTGCGTCTTTTTGCAAAAAAAATGACGCTTTTTACGGTCAAGTGGATTTGATTGTTATGTGAAAATTTCATTAACACTCTGAAATCATTGGACTTGGTAATTTTGGCTGGATAAAACTCACTTTACCATTAAACTTAAATGGCTTAATCGAATTAAAATAATCTAATTTTAACCCTTGATCGTGAACTTTTTTATCATACTCTGCTTGCGTCATATTTCGGCAGTCATTTGGATTTGATATAAAATAACAATTAAAATTACAATACTTCTCATCAAGAAAAATATCTTTAAATTTAGTAGATAAAAAATCATTAATTACTGTTTCGAATTTAGCTACAATATTTTTTTTGTTAAATCCTTTGGGAGACTTTATATCTTTTAACTCAATCAAATATATACTATAAGAAATATTATCACTACATTTAACTAAAACTATACAGTCAATTGCTGGAGGTGGATTATGAATTTTTTTGCTAGAATAGTATTCATCAGGCTTTAGTATTACCAACCTATCATCTGAACAATTCTGTAACCCTTCGCTTAAAAAAACTTCAATGTTATTTTCACTACAATATGGTGAAATTATCGAAAATAATTCGATATTTTCATATATTTTTTTAAACATTATTTAACTTCGTTTATATTTTTTATTAAATCCATTTTTTCATTATATAAACTTTCAGATGTATATATAAAATTTTCATCTTCCACACCAAACTCATCTAATTCCATTTTAATAACATTACTTCCATCCGATTCTTCTTTAAATAAAAATGAGGCAGATTTAGTTATATCTATATCTTTAGATATAACTAAATTATTAAACTTATTAAACATGTAGTTGCTATGTGTTGTAATAATAAATTTAACATCATTTTTAGCTAATTCAACAAACTGTCTAAGAAGCTCCACTTGTATATCAGGATGTAAGTGAGCCTCTGGCTCTTCAATAATAATTAATGGTTTAGAGTTTTCAAATTTTCTTCGCTTTGTATAGAAGGGGTAGATACCTGCGTCGTCTGAATAATTAATGACATAACGGAGATAAGAAACAATAGGTGAAATTTCAGATACCATTGATGATGTATATGATAAGTCTAATGTTAAAGTAGTATTCTTAGGCTTAAACATAAGTTTTTTTGTTGTTTTATCAAATTCTATTTTTCCATTTAAAATATAATTTTCTATTTCTGAAGCAACTTGTGTAACTTTATTATCTATTTCTTTTTTTCTTACCTTAATATTTGACAGCTCTAAAAAATAATCACTCAATGGTTCCGAAATACTAGGAAACTCAATTTTTTTAGTTGTAAATTTTCTACTTTTTGATAATTCAGCAATAATTTGACCAAATGCGCTTAATGCCTGATAAAGTCCAGATCGAGAAGCTGGCAAATAATGTACTTTTTTTATACTTTCTTTTAATTCTACCATCATAGTCATGCTTGTCTCAAACATAAACATGACTATTTTGTTGATAAAATTATCTTGATCTCCAGATTTATATATAGTTATTACTTTACCGTTGTCTTTATGTGATAGATTTCTTTTTACACACCTTAATTCAATGCTTTCTCTATTGAGAGATAACTTATCAATAAAAAGGTTTTTTCCATTTATTTTTATTGTAAAATTAATTAGATCGGTACTAATATTTAAAGTTAACTCTTTATCGGATAATTGGTTTTCCAAGCTTTCAATTGAATCAAAAGTACTCTTGAATGACTCTTGAATGCTTTCTATTAAAGTTTTTGATAATGACTCTATTAATAAATCTTCAATATCACTTTTAATCTGAATGTTTTTTTTATTTTCTAGTTTTTTTTTAAATTCTTCCACTTTTTCAGTGACATTTATTTCTGAAATAAATGAATGAATATAAAAAGGATCCTCAAGATTTAATATATTTTTAATGACTAAATATACAACAGATATTGCATAAGACTTACCTGTATTATTTTTACCAAAAATGATACTAAAATCATCATTAGTATCAAAAACAAAGTTCTTGACAATTCCGAAATTCTCCAATTCTATTTTCATGGTATTAGCTTAGACATGTTGCGCATAATGTCAAATTATACAGCAAAACCTATTAAACATCTTAGGCGGTAAAAAAGTCATTTTTCTTGATTAATTTTCATTGCAAAACATAACGCCTAAATCAGCGCGCAGTTTAAAGGGGCGCGCTTTTTTGCTTCGCAAAAAACGTGACGCTTTAAACTGTCCGCTGAATTTTTTTGTTAGCATATTTAATTCCTCGCCACATATTCATTGACGAACCACACTGCATAATCCTCCAGTAATTGATGATTTTTCAATTTTTTATCAACTGCTTCTATTTCAGAAAGTCCAAGATAAAATTCTTTACCATCAGATTTTCGTCGAACATGCCCTGCTAGATCCTCTCCATCGTACATTATCCATTCTGATTTAGTGTCTTTTTCAATGGCTAATAATTCGAAAATATCCTTATAAGATGGTTGTGTTTCTCGTAATTTTTGGTACTGCCTGGAATGACCTCCTCCAAAGATATAGCGTTCTTCCCATTGAAAATCTTCAATACCTGTAACATCAAACGGAAATTGAAACTCCCTTACTAAATGTTCATAATATTTCATGACGGCATCATAAAACTTTGGATTATCATTTTCCTTACCAATAATTTCTTCAACACGTCTATCGTGTGCATCAAGTTGTTCAGTCATAGTTTTTCTGTAGAAATATATTTTAGTATGGTTATTATAAACTCGATCTTAAAAAATACTTTATCTTCCATCTTCTGATTTCCTTTGTTTGCTAACGCCGTGGTGACTGGCGATTTTGCCTTGATAATGCCCGATTTATCGGCGATTATCAAGGTGAAATTGTCCAGTCGAACACTTTGTTATCAGTCTCTTCCGTGAAGCGGAAGTGACATGATAACCAAGTGGGCGGCTGGTTTCCAGTCACCACGGTGTTATCAGTGGCTCTGGAGCTTCGCGGAAGCGCCCTGATAACGCCTAAATCACTTGACGTAAAAAGGGGCGTTTTTTTTGCCTCAGCAAAAAAAGTGACGCTTTTTACGGTCAAGTGGATTTGATTGTTAGGATTTTATTCATTTATTTTCAAAATCCATATATGTCATAAATTCAGTAACACGAAATGGAATATATGATTCTTCGGCATTATGAATAATATCTTCTGTTAATTTGGATATTGCTCCAAATTTAAATTCTTCATTTTCTAAAAAGACTGTGTAAGGCTGTCGACTCAAACCATCAGAAAGCATAGTTGTCTGATTTTCAGGTAATAAGGATAATAATTGTGCTAGCTCTTTTTCACCAAAATCCATTGACATAGCATATTCAGGTTCTTCTGGTATAAGTGTAACGGTTGTATACATCCCGTCTTGAGTCTTAGCTATAAAATTAGTGTTAACAGCAAAAGCCATATACATAAAACCTACTTTTGCTCCAAGCCTATGAATATGAAGCCCATAATCAGGATGATATTGAACAACATCAGGATTAGCCTTTATTTCAGGATTCAAAATTCGACATAATATTTCCCAGTTAGTATCAATTTCTTCTAATGAAAAATGTAATATAGGTTCAAATTTTTTTACACTGTGGAGTACAAATTCCTTTCCATTACATAATGCAAATAATTCAGCTCTTACTTCAGGGTGAATTGCATAACTGTAAGCTTGTTCAACATGCTTACTTTTTAGCACATTCTCAGTTGGTGATTTAGCATCAAGAACCCAATATGGCTTACCTTTTGATAAAAAAACATAATCTGGAATAATTGATACTTTCCGTTGTTTAGAGCCTATAGCTACATAAGGGTGAATTAATGATTTACTACGAATTATTCTTGAATCTCCAGATGCCGAATATCCAAGCCTTTTAATAAGAGGAAGAATAAGCTCTTCACGTACAGAATCTTCTTTAAAATCTGGGTCATTAAGAAGTTTAAAATCAAATTCATTAAACACTATTATTTTCCATTAATCCTAACGCCTACATCAGTTGCCGCCGGAAGAGGCACGTCTTTTGCGGTTTTTTTTGCGAAAGTCGTGACGCTTTCGGCGGTCAGCTGCATGTTATTGTTAGCT
>CAZVEW010000190.1:0-5444 GCA_964625955.1 uncultured Vicingus sp.
ATTTTCTGTAGGGATATAAGAAGTGTATAAATACGATTAACAATAATATATTTTTAGAACGTAACCTAATTACGTAACCTAATTTATTTTAAATAAACCAAAATTTAGGGCATAACATTACTGCCTTTTAACCTTATAACGGAAAAACTGCTTTTTGTTACAAGCAATCAATTTCCGGTACTAAAATTAGTTACATCCTTACTTTTAATCACATTCATTGAGACTCGATAAGGTTGTATTAGTGTCTCGTAACCAGGTATTAATTCTATCTTAATGTTTTTAAAATAAATCATAGCCCCATTTGCTAATGTTACAATTTCATTTCTATTTGAAATGGGTATTTTATTTCCTACTACATCAATAGATTTAAAACTATTTCCTTTTCCTTTATAAACAACCGTAAAGGATTTAACAGGAATAGTAATAATTTTATTGTTATAAATTACTACCCCTTTTAATGTTCCAGAAACTAGCAACACATCTAACATTGTATTATTAGTCGGTTTATTTCTTAAGTACGGTTTTGGTTCGGGTAATACAAAATATTTTTTACTTCCAACCAATATTTCTTTTCCTTTATTAATTTCAAATATGTTTAAAATAGCTTCATTGGGTGCTTCGGGGGTAATAAACATACCTGAATCGGTTTTGGTAATTGTTCCTCCTGCTAATTTAAAAGTATACTTATTAAGCGTATCTTTAATAATAATTTTAATAGGGTGAGCAATATTTTGATATAAATATCTATAGCCTGGTTTAAGCCCAATTTTTACCTTCTTTTTTACAACATTAAACGCTAGCTCTTTTTTATTTTGAGCGAGAATAACATTACCGCTAACCGATAAAGAAAATAGAATACAGCTTATAATTACTTGTTTTATCGTCATAAATTAAAAATGGTTGCTGTTGAGTAGGATACAAATTGGCTACTGCTAATTAAATTTACCTCAAAAGTAAACGATTTATCGGTATCTTTTATTGCATTAAGTTGTTCTGATTTAACAATGGCTACATTTTTTCTATCACTTGTAACTGCCCAAAGCATACATTCCTCTTTTGGCAGTTACAAAGAAAAACGATCGACATAGCATACTGTTCTTAAGTAAAAGAAAGAGAATAACTTAGTGATAGATAGATTTGTAGTATCTTTATTGGAAAATCAATAAATTTTAATACATTTGAAATGTTATTATATCTCAAAAGATAAAAAAGGGTTCATATCTTTATGAGAAAATTCAAAAAATCAATTATAAAACCCTTCATCAATGCAATAAAAGTGGTCAAGGTTTTTCTGTTTTATATCATTATTTTTAGTAACATATTATTTGGCCAGAGTAATTGTCCATTAAATACACCCGAATTTCCTTTTACAACAGATGATAATTGGAATACTTATGGTTGGTCTGCAAATTTATACCATCCAAATCAGATGGGAGGTGCACAAGTATTAACATCTATTTCGTTTAGGATAGATAATACAGGAGGAGGTTCTCAAACTTATACAAGTTGTAAAATATGGGTAAGACACACATTAACAACTAATTACGCATCAAACCCAGGCTATCCAGGAACAACAGGGTTTACAGAAGTTTATAGCGGCAATTTCACATTTAATGGTTCTGGGATATATACTTTTAATTTTAATGTGACTCCTTCTTTTAGTTACGATGGAACAAGCTTCTTTGAAGTATTATTTGAGAACAGAGGTGGTGTTTATAATTGGCAAGAACCTTGGTTTGACAGGACAGATGGAACCGCTGCAGGAATTTATCCCGGAAAAGTTGGATGGGGCACATCTTGGGCAAATGCAAAAACAATTAGCTCTAACAGACAATTTAATTTACAAATAAATGGAGTTGGCTGCGGCAATTATCCATTGCCAGTGAAATTAACTTCGAGTAAACTAAATTGCGAAGATAATTTTGTTATTTTAAAATGGACTACTTCTTCAGAAATTAATAATGACTATTTTACGATAGAAAGTTCTGTTGATGGAAAGAAATGGAAAGAAGAAGTGCAATTAAAAGGCAGTGGAAATTCTGAAAATATTAATTCTTATAGCGTAAAAATCAATAAAAATAAATTTTACCCAGCAAATTATTATAGACTATCTCAAACTGATTTTGATGGAAAACATAAAAATCTAGTTACTCATTCATCAAATTGTAATGCTAAATTAGATAGTGACGTACGCATTTCTCCAAACCCCTTTATTGATAAAATAGAAATAAAGTGCAATAAAGCTATTAATGACAAGATACTGTTATATAATTTATTAGGAAAAAGAATAGACGCTAGAATATTGAGATTAACTAATAATAACTATGAAATTAATACAACTAATTTACCGAAAGGAATTTATTTTGTAGCACTCAATAAACAATATCTTAAGGTAATTAAGCAATAATACTCCACACTACTGAGGAGAGACAAACCGGCTGTTGATACCCTACAAAAGTGTTCGTGTGTTAAGTACTTCCTATTCAACCATTGCTAGCAGATTTCATAGATATGAGTTATGAATTAGTTTTGTTGAGTGAAAAAATGTTTTGTAAATATTTTTAGTGCATGAGCTAGCTTGTAGGTTTGGCTGATGAAAATTTTGACGTGAATGAATTATTAGAACACCCCTTTAATAATAATTTTAATAGGGTGAGCATAAATATCTATAGCTTGGTTTAAGCCCAATTTTTACCTTCTTTTTTACAACATTAAATTCTAGCTCTTTTTTATTTTGAGCGAGAATAACATTACCGCTAACCGATAAAGAAAATAGAATACAGCTTATAATTACTTGTTTTATCGTCATAAATTAAAAATGGTTGCTGTTGAGTAGGATACAAATTGGCTACTGCTAATTAAATTTACCTCAAAAGTAAACGATTTATCGGTATCTTTTATTGCATTAAGTTGTTCTGATTTAACAATGGCTACATTTTTTCTATCACTTGTAACTGCCCAAAGCATACATTCCTCTTTTGGATTAAAATGTATTCCTTCTTTTATAGTTTTAGCCGACATACTAATAACTTCATTTCTTTGTTTTAAAACAAGATACATCGTTCCAAATTGCATTTTATTGCCATTATCATCCACAAAATTTGCCTTTACAATGGCTTCTGTTGGTAATTTTTGAGGACAATCGGAGTTCCAAATACCAAAATTGGCTATTTGAAATGTTCTGGTAATTCTGTTCTCTACAACAGTTGATAAATTAACAGCTCTTTTATTTAAGTCAATTCTACGCTGATTATTCAGCTCTCTACTCCGCTTTGCTATTTCTTTTCTAATGGCTTTGTTCCTCTTTTTTAAAGCATTTTTTTGCTGTTTATAATTAGCTAAAAGTTTATTGTACTGTACTTTAGCATTAGCTATATTACTTTTAGCAAAAACCGGGTTGGTAAGAAAGCATACTTCTCCTTGTTTTTGATTTGTAAAACAAATATGGTATTCATTTTTATTTGTACCGTGAGAAATAGCTACATTATTCCAAGTCTCTTTGGCATATTCTGGTTTAAAATTCTTCTCTTTATTACTTACTTGGAATTTTAGCCCCTTAAACGAAGTTAATTCAGGAAAATCTCTATAATCTACATTAATTGTAAAGCTGTATTTACTGGTATCGGCTAATTTTGGTTGAATGGACTTTTTACTTTGTAGTGCTTGGAGTTGTTCAAACACCTTATCTTTTGCTACCGTTAGCATATCATTCGGTAATGAATCAACAGAGAAATTAAAAAGTAACTCATTAACTTTAGCTATTTCCTTTTTACTAAAACCTGCTTCATCTTTCTTTTTATAAATCCATTTTTTTGATTTTGGTTGGTAATAATAAATGTTAAAATTATTTCCTATCTCTTTTGAAGCAAGTGCTACTCGTATTGTTTTTTTAGGAGCAATAAATATGGGTTGATTATTTTGATAAGCCAACAATTCAAACATTCCTCCAGATTCAAAGTTCATTTTACTATTAGTAGAGTCATAATTCATAGGAATTCCTGATAGGAATAGGTCTTTTTGATCTAAAAACGCTCTGTATTTAAATGTAACATCTCCAGCAATAAAATTACCCAAACTATCTACTAATGTATTTGCCGGAACGTTTATTCGGCTACCCGATTTAGTGATTACTGTTAAGTTGCTATCGAGATTAACGACTCCTTTTATAGTTTCAAAAGCTATTGTTTTATTAATAGGTGAATGGTACGTAGCAGAATAAGATGGATTGCTCAAAATTGCTTTAGCAGAATTCTTATTTTGATGGTATAAAAATAAAGCAATTAAAATAGTGATAATCACAGCACCGCCACCGAAAAAAGGAGACTTGTAAAAAGGCGGTTTCAATTGATTATACTTTTCCATTACCGTATTAAAATTTTTATGCTTTAATGCATCTTTGTCGGTAATCTCGTTGTTATCTATATCTATAATATTTTTCATAACTTTTTAATATTGTTCTTTAACTTGGTTATGGCTCTATGCGTTTTTATTCTTGCATTGCCTTCGGTAAGGTTTAATATTGCTGCAATTTCTTTAAAGGAGCGTTCCTCAAAAAATCGCATTTCTATTAGTTCTAAATCATCAGCAGATAAAATCTCTAATAATGATATTATTTTTCTCAATTTTTCTTCTTTGTCTGATGTAATAGTTATTTCATCCACTGTATTATCAAACAAATAGTTGAGTTGATCTTCAGTTACTCGTACATATTTTGAGACTTGTTTTTTTCTGTAGTAATCCGTTATCTCATTGCTAGCAATACGATATAACCAACTACTAAAAGGAAGCCCTTTAAATTTATACTTTCCAATTTTAAAGAGTGCTTTTGCAAAAATATCGGAAGTAACTTCAGCAGCCGTATTTTCATTTTTTACACGCTTAATGACATACTTAAATATTTGTAAATAATACAAATTGTAAAGAGGAGCAAAATCTTTGGGCTTTTTTTGTGCCTTTATAATCCACGCTTTCTCGCTTTCAATTACTGCTTTTGTTTTGTGATATGTCTGGGTTTCTGTCATTAAACTAATCTTATTGTTTTTATTAGTATAACGAATTTTTTATGTTTTGTTACAAGGGCTTGTAACAAAATAATCATTCCACGTTATATTTTTAAATAGTCTTAATTCGAATAAAGAATTATCCCCTATGAAAACTAATTAATAACTAAAAACTTACAATTATGAAAAATTTAATAAAAATAGCAATAGTATTGCTAACGGTAAATATGAGTATTTATGCACAAGAAGTTAAAAAAAAAGTTGTACAAGTTGATACATATTTTTTAGCATCACATGGAGCTAATGCAGACATGTTTAGTGAATCATTTGATATGATAGAAAATCACCAAAAAAAGTATGCATTTGATGCTAACGATACACTTAATATGTACCCGTAGTGCATTATTAAATGATATTAATTTTGAGATTATTGATATTTCTATT
>CAZVEW010000191.1:0-5357 GCA_964625955.1 uncultured Vicingus sp.
TTATTTTTCTTTTTTCATTATCAAAATTTTGGTTTGGCGGTTTTCAATCGAAGCTATGAACTTTCAATTTACCACCAAAACCCCTATGTTTTTTAGCCATTGTTACCCAATGTTGATTATTCATTTAGAGCATCTATAATTTTCAATTTTAATTCTTCGTTGAAATCATCCTCTATTAAGATTGACCCAATTATTTCACGTAATAATTCTTTATCGATTTTATTGTCAGCAACATACACAGCAATATTTTCCATTTCTATAATGAATTTATCAATACAGTATTCAATGCCGTTTACTTCTAGAAAGTATGCACCTAAAGCAATTGATGTTCGTTTATTTCCATCGTTAAATGAGTGGAATTTATTTACAGAAAAGACAAGGTGAGTTATCTTGTCTTCAAATTCATGGTAATAAAGGTCATTTTGAATGTGTTCTAATACACTTTCTATTTTTCCGATTTCTATAATTCCTGAATTTCCGCCCGAATTTTCTATAATAAAATCGTGTGTCCGAATTGCGTGTTTAATGTCAAAATATGTAAAGATGTCCATTATCTATCTTTTAGTCTTTTGAAAACATCAATATTATTCAGTATTCGATCTTCTAAATCCATACTCTTTTCTCCTAGAAACTTGTCAAACTCTTCTGTTGTAAGATGGGTAATATAATTTTTCAACTTTTCGTGTAAAGCATCTCTGAAAGCCATATCTCTACTAGCCATTAATCCTCTTACTTTCTCTCTCAATGGCTCGTAGATAGAATTTGTCAAACTTTCAAATTGATCGAATAAACTGTTTGTTTCGGATAGACGCAGTTTTCTATTTTCTTTTTCAGAATGTTTTTTTAAAAAATCAGCAAAACCATTTTCATAGCTAGAGACTAAATCTAGTACTTCAGAGTACATTGTTGATCTTACACTTTCTTTGTCTTTTAATTTTAAAATTTGACGGTATTCTTTTGCATCTTCCTTGAAGATACTTTTGTAGACTTTATTTGTTAATTGAACATATTTGAATTTATTATCTTGTACATAATTGTCCAAAGCATTAGTAAATTCTGTTCTATAATTATGCTCTTTTATGGCACTTGATAAAAATTCTTCCTCTCTTTGATTAATGTATTTTGTATTGCCACCTAGTTTTTGATTTATAGCGTCAATTACAATATCTAAAATAAAGGCTCTTAGTAATTTTGCTTTTTCACTTTCTGTTAATATCATTCCAATATTTAGAAATGCTCTAAATGTAAATACACCAAGAGAAGGCGCTTTTTGAAGTGATTCATTTGTGTTAACGACATTCGTGTCGTTGACATATGCTACCTTAAAGTCTTTCAGTCTGTTATGTTTTAAAACTTCATATCCAGACTCTTCAAATTCAGTTTTGTTTTTTTCAATATATCGATCAACTGTTCTTTCGTCAATTTCAAAGAATTCAGCGACTTGTTTTTTCGTAAATCGGTATTTACTTTCAAACATTATACCTGGAAAGGAAATTTCCTTATAAATAATTTCTAACGCGTAATTATTATTTAAAATATTCTTTCTGTGTAAGTCAGATGTTGTTAAATCTTTGTTCATTCTGTAAAGCTACGATTTTTGTTTTTTTTGTAATATTGGGTAACATCTTACTAAAATAACCTTGCTGTTCAATATACTTGCATTAATGTAAGCATCATTGAATAAAGGTCGTCATTAGAAAAACTCAAATAATTATTCGTAGTCTTTCTTACTTGCCCCAAACATGAGAGTTTTTTGACTTTCTGTTACCAACATGCCCAGATGAATTGATTTTTCGGCCACCATTTCTTGGTTTATTGTATTTCCCTTTTTTAGAAGAAGAGCAAGATCCTAACGTTAACGACAACGGAACTAATAAACTGCAAATAAATAATAAGGATAATATTTTACTATAGAGTGATTTTTTCATTTCAACAATTTACTCCGATAAAATTAATCATATTTTTTTAAAAACAAAATGAGTAACCTTTTATTTAGTTAACATTGTTATTCTTTGCAATAGTGTTGGGTGAGAATAATTAAAGAATACATAGTAAGGATGAGGGGTTAAATTGCTTAAACTATCTACCGAAAGTTTTTTTAAAGCATTTATCAATGGAAGAGCATGGTAAGTAGTTTTTGCAAAATTATCTGCTTCATATTCGTTTTTTCTAGAAATAATATTCATAATAATGCCTATTACCATGGATAATGGAGTATATAACATGGCAAACACAATTAATCCGATGGGAAAACTTTTTTCATCAACACCTAAAGCCAACGAAAATTCTGGTCTGTTTAATACCAACGATAAAATAAACAGCATTAAACCTGTTTGTAAAATTGATACAAACATGGTGGTTAAAGTATGTTTCTTTTTGTAATGTCCAATTTCGTGTGCTAAAACTGCTGTAATTTCTTCTTTCGAGTATTCGTTTACCAAAGTATCGTATAAAATAATTCGTTTTTTTGCTCCTAATCCGCTAAAAAATGCGTTGGCTTTTGCCGAACGTTTAGAGCCATCCATCACAAATAAATTGCTAAGTTTAAAATCTACTTTTTTGCAATAATTAGTTATTTCTTCTTTTAATTCTCCTTGTACCAAAGGGGTTAATTTATTAAATAAAGGTACAAACACCGAAGCATAAAACATGGTTATTAAAATCATTACAAGGGTAAACATTGCCCACGACCAAAGCCAAAAATAAGTGCCTGTTGAATTGTAAAACCACGTAAACAAAGCCATTAATCCTCCGCCCAACAATGTGGTTAACAACATTCCTTTTATGGTATCTAAAATATACGTTTTGGGTGTGGTTTTATTAAATCCAAATTTTGCTTCAATTACAAAAGTGCTGTACAACGAAAATGGCATGTTTAATATGCCTGAAGCTAAAAGTAAAATGGCAAAATATACCAACGGAAATAGTATGGTGTTGGTGGTAATATTTTTAGCAATTTCGTTTACAAAATTAAAGCCTTTAAAAAACAGCATACCTAACATTAATAGTAAACTAAAGGTAGCCGAAATGGCTGCAAAATTACTGTTTACTTTATCGTAAGCTCTCGATTGTGCATATTTTTCTTCATCATAAATACCTAGCAATTCTTTGGGTAATTTTGTACTCGCATTTTTGTTGTTTAGCCATGCCAACCATCTTTCTAACAAGAAATTAGCTACAACAATGAGTACAATAATGTTAAATATTGTTTTAGGATTCATAAGCAATTTAAAAATAATTTAATAGGCTCCATTTCTTTTTCTAATAAACCACTCGGCACTTAACAGCGATAGCAATACAAAGAAAATCCATTTTAAGTTAATGAGTTCTTTTAAATCTTTTTCTTCGTATATTATTGGGGTAATATGATTATCTGCTTCAATTTTTGCTGGAATTTTATTCATATCTGTGGGATAAAATAATGCTCCACCAAATTTTTTACTAATATTTTGTAATAATTGATGATTAGCAGTCGTATTATTTGCTTCGAGTAAAATGGCTTGTACCTGAAACTGACCATTTGCCACGTATTCTTTATTGCTAAAATTAACCTTTGCATGGTATTTATAATTACCAACTGGTAAAATTCCTGCATTTAAAAAATAGGCATTAGTTGTTTTATTAAACGAAAAATTATACTTGTTTTTAGCCTCATCAATTAACGATAATGTTATTGCTGGTGTGTTAACTAACTCGTAAGAATTGTTATACAATTCGGCTTTAAATTTAATTTCTTGATTTTCTAAAAATTTATGTTGGACAATAATTCTAAACTTACTTTTATCGGCTTTAACGGCTAAAAATTGCACCGTTTTATTTATTAACTCGTTAAAAGCATTGTGATTATTATTTTGAGCAAATTCTTGCATTCGCCATTTCCAAATATCTTCTCCTGTTAAAATTGCTATTTTATTGTCATCATTTTGAAAAAATATTAATAAGGGATTATTGGTTACCACACTTCCTATTTGCTGTTTTAACAGCGTATAAGAACTTTTAGTTGTTTTATAAATTCCAAACGGACCCAATAAAGGCGGAAACAATTTAAATACCTTTTTAGTTGCTGCTGAGATGGTAAATAATGGAAAATTGTTGACTAAAACAGGTAAAATAAGGTTAAACTTATTACGAGAATTTCCAATCTTTAGTCCTGTATTTAAATTGTTAAATTGTTGTATGTCTGTTTGATTTCCTAAAATATATAAGCTCGAAATTTTTGCTTGTTTTATTTTTTTTGCATAAGTAGCGAAATTGCTCGGAACTTGATGAATAATAACTAAGTTGTAAGGTTTAAAATTAAAATCGAAATCATTGAAATATTTAATCGTTACCTTATAATTTTTATTACTTTCAATACTTTCGGCAATGGCTTTAATATCTGGGTGAGGTGCATTTGCCAATATTAAAATATTTTGTCTGCCATCTAACACCTGAATATAAACATCTTTGGCATTATTTACTGTGCTTATTTCTCCTTTAATAGCAGAAAATTTAACTTTATAATGTTGCATTCCTACTTCCTTTGCTTCAAACAATAATTTTTCGTTAATAATAAATTGGTCTGCATTAATTTTAAACTCTTTTTTAAAAATTTGTTTGTTCTTATGTGTAACTGTTAATGTGGTAGTTGTATTTTTACACTGCTTTGCCAAGGCATAAATTGCTATTGGAAATTTATTGCCTAAAAAAGTAATTTTATTATAATTTGCTTCTTTTAAAATAATATCTTTTTTTACTGATGTATCGCCCAAAGCAATGGTGTAAACAGGAAAATTTGTTTCGTTATTGGTGTAAATCGGATTACTCCCTTGGTTAAAAATGCCATCGGAAGCTAAAATTAATGCACCCACATTTCTGTTATAAAATTTGTTGCTTATTTCGTTAAATAAATTAGATAAATTGCTTATTTTTTCTGTATAATTTATCTTACTATTTTCTACTACTTTATTGCCAAAAGTAAATGATTTTACGCCATAATATTTGGACAAATTGGCTTTAAGTTGCTGTAAATCTTTAATATAAGTTGTTTTGTAAAAACTTGAATCTTTATTTAATAATATTGATGATGAATTATCTTGAGCAAAAATTATAATGGGTTTTTCTACTTTATTAAATATTGTTTTAATAAAAGGAGATAGCAATAAAAACGCTAAAATACTAACCAAAGTAAACCGAAAAATCATCATTGTCCTTACCAACCAAATGGGTGTTTCTTTAAACCTTAGCTCTTTATTATAGAGAAAAAAGGAATAAATTGCTCCCAAAAGAACACAAAACACCAAAAACCAAAGGGGTTGTTCTGTTAATATTTTTACAGTAAGCAGCAAATCATCATTTTTTATGGTGGGTAAATTTAA
>CAZVEW010000192.1:0-5346 GCA_964625955.1 uncultured Vicingus sp.
GGTGGTAAAAAATAATTTATTTTTATAGCTTACTATATTATTAAACTGTAAGTAAGGATTTTTAGCAACTTTAAAATTTTTAAAAGAAAGTTGTTGGGCAACAGTTGTAAATTGAAATCCCAAAAAAATAAACGCTCCTATTATTCGTATTACTTTCAACAATAAATTTTAATTGAAAGTAATTTATTTATAGCTTAAATCCAACTATTACTTTTAATTAGGTAGGTTTTAGTTTATAAAAGGCTGTTTTTAACTAAAGAGTGGAAAAAATAATGTTGAATATACATCGTGATTATAAAAAAGTAGTCTCATCATTTACCGATGAGATACGCAAGATAGGATTTCAAAAAGAAAGCCTTCTTTAAAAGCAGTACCTCAGGATTAAAGCAGAGGGTAGTTCATTTTTCGCAATTATTTCTTATAAATTTTTTAGCACCAAACATATAATTTTCTATTTTTAAACGAATATAGCCAGCACTTTTTTCACAGAAATTATAGTAATCATCTAACTCTTTTTTTGGTTTTGTTAAAGAGCCATTAATAATCTCTTTTAAAACGTTTTTATGTTTATTTAAGGCATGGGTATTGTTTTCCAATATACCCTGAAGGTAAAACAACTTATGTTGCATGTTTTCTAAAATGCGATCGCCATATTGAGAACAGGTGTGTTCTGTTACTGCTAATAATTGTATATTAATTTCAATTAATTCTTTCTGCAACTCAGCAATTTCTGTCAACATTTTTAAAATGGCTTGATGTTGCTGTTGTACATTTAAAGGATTGCTTGAAGTAGTTTTTACCATAATTGATTATTTTAAAAACTATTCACCATGCAACCATACTTTTTTCTTTAACAAACTATCTTCAGTTTCTTCATTATCTTCATCAGGTACACAACAATCTACTGGGCAAACTAACGCACATTGAGGCTCATCATGAAAACCTTTACATTCGGTACACTTGTCTGTTACAATAAAATAAAACTCATCAGAAAGTGGTTCGTTCTCTGCATCAGCATCAACATCTTTTCCACTGAGCGTTGTTGTCATTCCGCTTAACGTTGTTTTTTCTGAATAAGACCAATTTTGATCTGGTTCATAAATTGCGTTGTTTGGACACTCTGAAATACAGGCGTCACAATTAATACATTCGTCTGTTATTTTAATAGCCATAATTTTTTAAATAGTTAAATTTGTATATTGATGTGTACAAAAGTATAAAAAAAAATAAAAGTCGTGATTGACTTTAATCATATGTAATTTATGATTAAAGTCATGCTGCAACTTAGACAAGAAAATTACCTTTGTCGTTTAAAAAGTAAAATGAGTACTTTTGACAAGTATTATTAATAATAAATAAATTTAAAATTTATGAGTATAGAAAGTATCGAACCTCAATTAAAAGAATTAGAAGGGGTTGTTATCCGTTTTGTTGGCGATTCGGGAGACGGAATGCAATTAACAGGATCTCAATTTACCGATACCTCAGCCATGTTTGGAAATGATGTAGCAACATTTCCAAATTATCCTGCAGAAATTAGGGCTCCTCAAGGGAGTTTGTATGGCGTTTCTGGATTTCAGGTACATATTGGTAGTGTTGAAGTAAGTACACCTGGAGATAGCCTTGATTTATTGGTTGCTATGAATCCGGCAGGCTTAAAAACTAATTTATATGCCGTAAAAAAAGGACATACCGTAATTGTTGATAAAGATGCTTTTACCAAAAAGAATTTAGAAAAGGCTTTTTATGAAAGTAATCCTTTAGAAGATGGAAGTTTAGATGGCTATCGTGTAATTGAGGTGGATATGTCAACTTTAACAAAAGAAGCTTTAAAAAATGTGGAAGGTTTAGATAATAAATCAATTACCCGAAGCAAAAACATGTTTGCTTTAGGAATAGTTTATTGGATGTATCATCGAGACACCCAACATACCATAGACTTCTTTAATAAAAAATTCAAATCTAAACCTGAATTAATTGAAGCCAATACAAAGGTGTTAAACGCTGGTTATTATTATGCAGAAACTTTAGAATTAATTGCTAATTCGTACAACATTTCTCCAGCCAAAATGAAACCCGGAACTTACCGGATAATAATGGGTAATACAGCAACTGCTTGGGGTTTATTAGCGGCATCAGAAAAATCAGGATTAGAATTATTTTTAGGCTCTTATCCTATTACACCAGCTACAGATATTTTACACGAATTGGTTAAACATAAACATTTTGGCGTAAAAGCTTTTCAAGCGGAAGACGAAATTGCTGGAATTACATCTGCAATTGGTGCTGCCTTTGCTGGTGATTTAGCTATTACAACTACTTCTGGACCTGGACTTGCCTTAAAAGGGGAAGCTTTAGGTTTGGCGATGATGATTGAGTTACCTTTAGTAGTGGTAAACGTTCAAAGAGGCGGTCCTTCAACAGGCTTACCTACAAAAACAGAACAATCTGATTTATTACAAGCCATGTATGGTAGAAATGGAGAAAGCCCTGTTGTAGTGATTGCGGCAAGTACACCTGCCGATTGCTTTAATTATGCTTATGAAGCTGCCAGATTGGCTTTAGAACACATGACTCCAGTTATTTTGTTAACCGATGGTTATATCGCTAACGGTTCTGCTCCTTGGAAAATTCAAAGCGTAGATGATATGCCTCCAATAACTCATCGTAAAGCGATAAAGTACCATGAAGACTGGCATCCTTATAAAAGAGATGCAAAAACATTAGCACGAGAGTGGGCAGTTCCTGGAACAGCTGGTTTTGAACATCGTGTTGGTGGATTAGAAAAAGACAGTATTTCTGGTGATGTTTCTTACGTTCCGGAAAATCATGAATTAATGACACACGTAAGAGCAGATAAAATTAAATTAGTACAAAATAATATTCCTGATTTAAAAATTGAATTTGCTCAAGAAGGAGATTTATTGGTTGTAGGTTGGGGAGGAACTTATGGAACACTTCATTCTTCTGTTAAACAAATAACAGAAGAGGAAGGATATAAAAATATCGGATTTGTTCATTTTAACTATATCAATCCATTACCAAAAAATACAGAAGCAATATTTTCTAAATTCAAAAAAATTCTTGTTTGTGAATTAAACAGCGGTCAATTTGCTTTCTTATTAAGAGGTAATTTTAGTCAATTCGACTTTTCACAAATTAATAAAGTTCAAGGATTACCATTTTCAAATGACGAACTTATTCAAAAATTTAAAGAACTAGTATAATTATGGAAGCTACAGTAGTTAAAAAATACACTCGTAAAGATTTTATAAGTGACCAAGAGGTAAGATGGTGCCCTGGTTGCGATGATTATGTAATTTTAAATTCCATACAAAAAACACTACCAGAAATTGGTGTTGACAAAGAAAATATTGTTTTTGTTTCAGGAATAGGATGTTCTTCCCGTTTCCCTTATTATATGGATACTTATGGTATTCATAGTATTCATGGTAGAGCTCCTGGAATTGCTACCGGTGTTAAATTGGCTAACCAAGAATTAAGTGTTTGGGTAATTACTGGTGATGGCGATTCAATGGCAATTGGTGGAAATCATTTTATCCATGTATTGCGAAGAAACATTAACTTAAATATGGTAATGTTTAACAATGAAATTTATGGTTTAACCAAAGGACAATTTTCTCCAACATCGTTGATTGGTCAAAAAACAAAATCATCTCCTTACGGAAACACACAGCCCCCATTTTCTCCTGGTGAGCTCGCTTTAGGTGCAAATGCAAGGTTTTTTGCTAGAATTGGCGGAAACAATCCGAAAGCTATGGTACAAATTTTTACGGAAGCTCATCGATTTAAAGGAACTTCATTAATTGAAGTTTTACAAAATTGTGTAATTTTTAATGATGGATGTTATGATGAGGTTACTGATAAAGCAGTAAAAGACGATAAACAAATTTACTTGGAACATGGAAAACCAATGATTTTTGGTAAAAACTCTGACAAAGGATTGGTTTTAAATGGGTTGAAATTAGAGGTCGTTACTATTGGTGAAAATGGCGTAACAGAAAGTGATATTTTGGTTCACGATGCAAAAGCAGAAGACCCAACAATGCACCAAATGCTTGTGAGATTGAGGAATCCCTTAGCAGTAGGAGTAATCAGAAGTTTTAATGATGTTACCTTAGAAGATAGAGAAAACGAATTAACAGAACATATTAAATCTACTTCTAAATTTACTAAAACAGACGATTTATTCTTTTCAGGGGAAACTTATCAAGTAAAATAATTTAATTCAATGGGTTCAGAAGCAATAATAGTTTTTCTTCTTGCAGGTGTTGGCCTGATTGTAATAGCAAATTTTCTATCCAACTTAATATCACCAAAATCAGATAACCTTCAAAAAAGAGAACCTTATGAAAGTGGGATGAAAACCATTGGCTCTACTTGGGTTCAATTTAAAGTTGGCTATTATTTATTTGCCATTTTATTTTTGGTGTTTGATGTTGAGGTAGCGTTTTTATTTCCTTGGGCAGTTGTTTTTAAAGAAATGGGAACTGTTGCATTGGTTGAGATTATTATCTTTTTATTTATACTTGGTTTAGGTTTGTTATATGCCTGGAAAAAAGGAGCTTTAAAATGGGAGTAAATAATAATACAGAAATTCCGGCAGATTTTCCTGGGAAAGTTATTCCAGCAGGAAATGGAGCAAATATTATGGTTACCAGTTTAGATAAGGTCATCAACTGGGGGCGATTAAATTCTCTTTGGTCACTTTATTTTGGTACCAGTTGTTGTGCTATAGAAATGATGCAAACAGGTGCTTCTCGACACGATTATTCTAGATTCGGTTTTGAAGTAGCTAGACCTTCCCCACGACAAGCTGATTTAATTATTATTGCAGGAACTATTGTCAACAAAATGGCTCCTGTTTTACGAAGATTATACGACCAAATGGCCGAACCAAAATATGTGATAGCTATGGGAGCATGTGCTATTTCTGGAGGACCATTTTTTTACAACTCTTATTCCGTAGTAAAAGGTGCAGACCATGTAATTCCCGTTGATGTTTATGTGCCAGGTTGTCCTCCTCGTCCAGAAGCTTTGCTCGAAGGAATGCTAATGTTACAAGATAAAATTAGACAAGAAAGCATGAAGAAAAAAAATCCTATTGATGGATTTGATGAAGGATTATAAATCTTTAAAGTTATGACTAACGAAGCATTACAAAATTTAATTACTACTTGGATTCCAACATTAGAATTTTCTGAAGAGGCATCGCAGTTTTTAAATATAACAGTGCAACCATCTGAATTACATCAATTAATGCTTCAATTAAAAAATAATAACAAAACAAAATTCGATTACTTATTTTGTTTAAGTGGAATGGAT
>CAZVEW010000193.1:0-5340 GCA_964625955.1 uncultured Vicingus sp.
GTTTGAGGTTTGAAGTTTGAGGTTTGAGGTTTGAAGTTTGAGGTTTGAGGTTTGAGGTTTTCAATATCGTTAATATCATTTCCTGAATAATTTTTTCCATCTAAATTAAACGCTCCATTTTCGTAACATCTGCCTAAGCAAGTTATGTGCCCAATTTCAGAAACATCATAGTGCTTTTCCAACTCTTGTTGTACTTTTTTTTGCGTTCCTGCACAAATACAAGCCGAACCATTACATACATAAACCTTTTTACCTTTGTTTTCGGGTTTCATAAAATCGTAGAAAGTTGCTGTTCCGTAAGTATTGGCTTTACCCATTAAAAATTCTTGAGCTAATTTTGCTAGTTTTTTTGTTGAGGGCGTTCCATCTGCAATGGCTGCTTCGCCCATTTTATCAAAAAGGTTATCTATAATTCCTTTTTTTCCTGATAACTCACTTAAATTTTTTGACATAATATTTAAAATAAGCTATAAATTTAGTAATAATTTTGCTAAAGAAGTTTTTGTATATTCGTATAAATTAAATATTCTTCAATGACCAATAAAACCACCGAATCTGATTCAAAATATAACCACCTCGAAAAGATGGAAATCAATGAATTATTAATCAATATTAATAAGGAAGATAAAACTGTTCCTTATGCCATTGAAAAGATAATTTCTAAAATAGAAGTTTTGGTAAAAATAATTGTAGAAAAGATGGAGCAGGGTGGAAGGTTGTTTTATATTGGTGCTGGCACAAGTGGAAGACTAGGTGTTGTTGATGCTTCTGAATGTCCACCAACTTTTGGGGTTGAACATGGTTTGGTAATTGGTTTAATTGCAGGAGGTGATTCGGCAATGTTTAAAGCCGTTGAGTTTGCCGAAGATAGTAAAGAATTGGGTTGGAAAGATTTACAAAATCATTGTATAAACACCAAAGATGTGGTAATTGGCATTGCAGCTTCTGGCACAACGCCTTATGTTGTTGGGGCTTTGGAATATTGTAATAAAAATGGAATTGTAACAGGCTGTATTGTTTGTAATACTAAAAGTTCTGTTGCAAAAGTTGCTAAATATCCAATAGAGGTTATTGTGGGAGCAGAGTTTGTTACTGGAAGTACAAGAATGAAATCGGGTACTGCTCAAAAATTGGTGTTAAACATGATTTCTACTGCTGTAATGATAAAATTAGGAAAGGTAAAAGGGAATAAAATGGTTGATATGCAATTGAGTAACAATAAGTTGGTTGATAGAGGTACTAAAATGGTAATGAACGAGCTAAACGTTGATTATGAAACAGCCAAGCAATTATTATTAAAATACGGAAGTGTTCGGAAAGTAGTAAATTCTAGAAATAAACTTATTTAATCAACCATCTTAATCTTCCCTTGAGGGGGAGAGAAGTGTCCTCCCTTGAGGGAGGATTAATATTTATTTAGGCCTGTCAGGTTTTAAAAACCTGACAGGTATTGCTTCTCGCCTGTTTATAAAATTGCATCTAATTTAGCTGCTAATGTGGCTTTTGGCACAGCACCAACTTGTTTATCAACAACTTCGCCATCTTTAATAAACAAAATGGTAGGAATATTTCTAATGCCATATTTTTGAGCAATTGCAGGGTTATTATCTACATCTACTTTGCCAATAATTGCTTTGTCGCCATATTCTTTAGCAATTTCTTCAACAACTGGGCCAACCATTCTACAAGGTCCACACCATACTGCCCAAAAATCTACTAATGCAGGTTTTCCTGATTTAATTACGTTTTCTTCAAAATTTGCGTCTGTTAATTCTAATGCCATAACTTTTATTTTTAATTAATGTTTAAATGTAAAATTATTATTTCAATTATTAAACCATTGTTTCTAAAATGACAAATTGTCAATAATTTATTTTGAAATTTCTTTTAATAGTAATGCTTTTATTTCTCCTTCAATTTTGTGAGGTTTTTTTGTTTTATTGTCAATAATTACAAAAGTAATTTTAGCTTCACATGCTAATTTATTAGTGCCTTCTATAAAAATTTGTTGTTTAAAGACCATGCTTGTATTACCAATTTTGTCTATTGCTGTTTCAATTTTAAGTTCGTTGCCAAAGGTGGCAGAAAATAGATAATCGATGTTAATATTAACAATAACAAACGAAAATCCCATTTTTGCATAGGTTTCGCTACTTATGTTGTCGAAATACTGCCAACGAGCTTCTTCTAAAAACTCTAAATATCTTGCGTTGTTTACGTGTTGATAACCATCTAAATGATAGCCTCTTACTGTTATTTTTGTTGTTGATTTTTCCAATTAATTAATTTTATACGTAATTTCTTTTATTGCCTCTATGCTTTGGATAAATTTGTTGGTAGGATTTATTTTTTTTGTTCGAGAATGTAGGCTAATAATGCCTTCTTCGTTGTCTTTTATCTGTATGTTTACATCACAAGTTCCTTTATTATTTTCTAGAATTTCGTAGATGGTATCGATTAACTTTTGTGTTACATGTTCATTTTCGATATTCAAAGTAACATTTTTAGCTACCTTTTCTCTTAGTTCGCTAAGTAATGCGATAGAAGAAATTTTAAATTCTAAGTCGGAGTCGTCTGTAGCCCATTTTTTTTGTTGGGCTTTTCCTTTTATAAATAAGTATTGACCGGGAATAAAATAAGGTTTAAGTTTAATGTAATTTTCGCCAAAAACATAAAAATCATGTGAAGCGTAATAATCTTCTACGGAAAGTATGCCAAAAGGTTTATTCGTTTTTGTCATTCTGTCTTGTACATCAGTACAAATTGCGGCAATGGCTAACTCTTTTCCTTTTATTTTAGGTAAATTATTTAGGTAGGATAAATTGCCTTTGCAAAAATTAGTTATTTCTAGTTTAAAATCATCTAAGGGGTGTCCTGAAATAAAAATGCCTACCACTTCTTTTTCTTGGTTTAATTTTTCTAAGATACTCCATTTTTCGCAATCAGGAATTTTTGGTTCTTCCATTGCTTCACCTTCAACATCATCAAACATCGAAACTTGTGCCGAGTTTAAGTTATCTTGGTATTTGTTGCCATATTTAATAGCTTTTTCTAAAAAGGTAATACCATCGGTTTGAGCAAGATATTGAGCTCTATGTACATTGGCAAAAGAATCGAATCCGCCACCTAACACTAAACTTTCTAAGGTTTTTTTGTTTGCAGCTCGTAAGTCTATTCGTTTGGTTAAATCAAAAATAGATTTAAAATGTCCATTTTCTTTACGTTCTTTAACAATACATTCTACTGCTTTTTCGCCAACACCTTTCATGGCTCCTAAGCCAAAACGAATTGCACCTTTTGTGTTTACGGTAAATTTATGTACAGATTCATTAATATCAGGGCCTAAAACTTCAATGCCCATGCGTTTACATTCGTCCATAAAAAAGGTGACAGATTTAATGTCGTTCATGTTGTTGCTTAATACCGATGCCATATATTCGGCAGGGTAGTGGGCTTTTAAGAAAGCGGTTTGAAACGCAATCCAAGCATAACAAGTAGAGTGAGATTTGTTAAAAGCATAAGAAGCAAAAGCTTCCCAATCTTTCCAAATCTTTTCGAGTTTATCTTCTGGGTGTCCGTTTTCTTTGGCTTGTTCAATAAATTTTGGTTTCATTTTATCCAAAACGGTAATCAGCTTTTTACCCATTGCTTTTCTTAGCATATCTGCTTCACCTTTGGTAAAATTGGCTAATTTCTGAGATAAAAGCATTACTTGCTCTTGATAAACGGTAACGCCATAAGTTTCTTTTAAGATTTCTTCCATTTCTGGTAAATCGTAAACAACCTTTTCTTCGCCATGTTTCCGTTTAATAAAAGATGGGATATACTCCATTGGACCAGGTCGGTATAAAGCGTTCATAGCAATTAAATCGGCAAAAACAGAAGGTCTTAATGCTTGTAAATGTTTTTGCATGCCAGGAGATTCATATTGAAAAATGCCAATTGTTTCACCTTTTTGAAACAATTCGTAAGTTTTTTTGTCTTCAATATCAAAAGATTCAGGATCTAACTTAATATTGTGTTTGTCTTTTATAATTTCTACGGCATCTTTTATTAGGGTTAGGGTTTTTAAGCCTAAAAAATCCATTTTTAATAAACCAGCAATTTCAGCAACAGAATTATCGAACTGGGTGCAAGTCATGTTAGAATCTTTGGCTAAGGCAACAGGTACGTAGTTGGTAATATCATCTGGTGTAATAATTACACCGCAAGCATGGATTCCGGTATTTCTTAGGCTTCCTTCAATTTTTAGTGCTTGATTTATTGTTTTAGACTCTAAGGTGTCTTCTTTGGCAATTTTTTTTAGAAGGTTGGCTTTATCTATCTCTTCTTTTTTATCGTCTAATTTTTTGCTTAAATCATTTTCAGATAAGCTAAAAATTTTATTTAGTTTAATGTTAGGGATTAATCCTGCTAATTTTCCTGCTTGGTCTAGGGGTAACTCTAAAACTCTGGCGGTATCTCTTATCGAAGATTTTGCGGCCATGGTGCCGTAAGTAATTATTTGTGCTACTTGGTTTGCCCCATATTTTTTAATTACGTAATTCATTACTTTACTTCTGCCTTCATCATCAAAATCTATATCAATATCGGGCATTGATATCCGTTCAGGGTTTAAGAAACGCTCAAAAAGTAAGTCGTATTTTAAGGGGTCGATGTTGGTTATCCAAGTACAGTAGGCAACAACAGAACCTGCTGCAGAGCCTCTTCCTGGGCCTACGGAAACGCCCATTTTTCTAGCTTCCCTTATAAAATCTTCTACAATTAAAAAATAGCCAGGGTAACCTGTTTTTCTAATTACACTGAGTTCAAAATCGATGCGTTCTTTTATTGCAGGCGTAAGTTCTTTGTAGCGTTTTTTTGCACCTTCGTAAGTAATGTGTCTTAAATAGTTATTTTCACCAATTTTAAGTGTTGGATTTTCAAGGTCTTTTTCATCGATAAATTCATTAGGAATTTCAAATTTTGGTAATAAAACTTCTCTTTCTAATTTATAGGATTCGACTTTAGATACAATTTCTTGGGTATTGTAAATGGCGGTTGGAAAGTCGGCAAATAATTGCTTCATTTCATCTGGTGATTTGATGTAAAACTCTTCATTAGGAAACCCGAACCTAAAATCTCTACCTTTCGAGCCTATGTATTTTTTTTGTAAGGAGACTGGTTTTGCATCTTTAATACAAAGTAGTACATCGTGCGATACGGCATCTTCTTTTTTTGCGTAATAATTATCGTTACAAGCAACACATTTAATGCTATGTTTAGCAGAAAATTCAATTAAAATTTTGTTAATGTCGTTTTCTTCTTCCACTCCATGTCGATTAATTTCGATGTAAAAAT
>CAZVEW010000194.1:0-1699 GCA_964625955.1 uncultured Vicingus sp.
AAGAAATATTATTATAAGGATGGTTATCAATTGAGTTGTATGTTAAGATTGAATTTGAATTACCAGCACCTTTTACTTGTTTTACCTCTTCAAATTGGATACCATCAAGACTTCTTTCAATAGTAAAATAATTGTTATTTATTTCAGAAGCAGTTTCCCAACTTAATAAAACTTTATTATTAACTTCTTTAGCAGAAAAGTGTAACAAAGATATTGGTAATACAATAGGAGGCTCATCAGCACCCATTCCTGGCGTAGCTCCACGCGGGTCTCCATCTAAATCATCTGATGCACAACCTGCAGAGGCTAATCCTTGATTAAGTACTGGAGAGCCTGCTTGCAGATGTAAATCCGTTGTGGAATTAAATAGCGGATCTACATTCATAGAGTTAGCATTATCACTACTAGCAGTTTGTAAATCTGTTAAAGTATTAATTGCAGAAATCCATTCACCTAAGGATCCTCGTCCACCACCAACCCATCCACTAGAAAAATAATCGTTATAATCTGCTTGACTAATACCTCCAACACTATTGATAATAGCATAGCCATTGGTTGCTTTAAAAATATTGTTTTTTACAACAAAGTTTGCATTTAAATTAATGTCAGCACTTTGAGGACCGTTAACATAGAAAGCTACGGAAGATGAGGTATTTGTTCCTGTTGATAGTAAACTGTTATACCCAAAACATTTGTTGGTGGTTGCATTGGTATAAATGCCATAAGAAGTTCCTGTTCCTCCAGCCACGACCATATTGTTAGCCACAACTCCAGGGTTAGCAACAGAGCCTTGACAGTCAAGTAGTTCCATACCGTAATTATTTGTTCCAGCAGTCATAATTATTTCATTTTTTGTAATGGTGAGTGTAGAGTCACATCCTCTACATAATATTCCTTCTGTGGCAGCACTATTACTAATAGCTGCATTTATCATACGGTTTTTACTAATGGTAACATCTGTCATATATTCTAAATAAACTCCATAACGAAATGTTTCTAACAGATTGTTGGTAATGGTTATTCCTCCTGTTCGAGGGGTGACCACTCCAGGTCCTTCAAACCAAATACTTTTTTTTCCGTTAAGAAACCAATTGCTATCAAATACATTATCGCTATCGTGACGAGAAGAAGATGGGGAATGAACTATTTCATCGGCATTAGAACCTGTTATTGTTATTAATTTATTGTTTCGGAATTCGTTAAAAGTGGCGGTATTGCTTATTTCAATCACTCTGTTATCAAAAGGGTCAGTGGAGCTAATGGTCATGTGTTGAAAAATAATGTAATCTGCTCCATCTAACATTAGTGTATAGTTTACTAAAAAAGAAGCCAACGCATAGGTGAGAACGACACTATTACTATCGCCTGTTAGTGATTGAAAAGTGATGGTATTAATTGCTGAAGCCCCTGGAATTTCCTGAATAGCAACTTGTTCAGAATAAGTAGCTGTTTGTACATTCATAATAACAGGGCCACACACACCATGAGCCTCTAAGGTGTCAGTAGCTGCGGTAAAAGTATTGAAATCTCCAGTAGCTCCTATTGTATAAGTTCCGCTTAATGCTGGATACATGTTTCCTTTAGATATGGTATCATTTGTGGTGTTTCCATCTGCCATAGAATTTGGGATAGTAGTCCAAACTTTTACAGTATGAGCTGTTTGTCCTGCAAAATTATAGCTGCCTATATTTATTGAAGA
>CAZVEW010000194.1:1799-5336 GCA_964625955.1 uncultured Vicingus sp.
AATGCACTATTTCCGATATGCAAATCCCCAATAGTGGTATTTACAAACATTGGGTCAAGATTAATGGAATTAACATCACCACTACTCGCTGTTTGAAATGCAGTAAAAGTAGTTCTATTTCCTAACCAATAACCAATGTTAGTCCCTGTAGCATAGTAGTTATTGTAATCTATTTCTGCAATAGCACTTGTAGTGCCAATATATACCGCATAACCTCCACCATCATTCGAAAAAATATTGTTTTTAATACGCAAAGTAGCAGTACCTCCTCCAGCTGTACGGAAAGCACTTTGGGTGGAGCTAGTGTGTGAAGAATTTACATTGTTAAAATAAAAGTTATAATAATCAGAAAAGTTGGCGTAAATACCATAACCGTTTCCTGAAGTACCTCGTTGCTGAATAAAATTGTTATAGACTTGACCTGGGTTTACAGCAGTGGCTTTGCATTGGTTTAAGTAAATTCCATAGCCCTGACCAGCAGTTGTTTTCCAGAATTTATTGTATTTAATTTGTACTGCTCCGTCACAATAATTTAGATACATGCAATAATGAGTGGTATTGCGATCGGTAGTCATTGTATTGTTAGAAATGATAACTCCATCTTGATAATTTAACCGAAGACAGTACCCTCCTTGATTAACAAATTCATTTCCAGAAATCTCCATTCCTGTTTCTGTATTGGCACTAGATCCCAAAAAAACGATGGCATGACTTCCTTGTGTCATTACATTATTGAAAAATTTATTATTAATATCTAGTGTTGCAGTAGAAGTAGAATAAAATAAAGCATAAGAATAACTGCTACCCGTTGTGCTATAACCATTAATCCGACAATTGGTAAAGGTGTTGTTAGTTGCACCTCCTCTTAGCTCACAAACCCTGCGAAATCCTGTGGTTTGAATAGTCATTTGTTTAAAAGTGATGTAATCTGAACCATTTAATACCAATGTTGCAGTAGCTGACGCATGGGTTAATATAACAAGGCTGCTATCTCCTGCTTCAGATTGAAATGTAATGGTATTTACAGCATTCGCATTGGTAATTTGGTTAATGATAAGACTCTCTGTGTAAGTCCCATTACGGACATTAAAAATTACAGGGCCATTACCCATTAACCCATTTGTGTTTAAATCAGTTACCGCAGCAGTAAAAGTGGCATAATTGGGTGTAACTCCACCAATGGTATATGTTCCTGTTGATAATTGTGAGTAACTAAAGAAAGGAAATAATAATAAAAAGGGTAATATGTAAAGTAATTGTCTCAATACAAAGGCATAAAGGGAAAAACCAAATTTAATGGTTTTTTTTGACTAAATCAATTAACAGGCTTGTTTATTCTTTTAACACTTTTAGTGTAATAGATTCTCCCTTTGTAGTTTGGAGTTGTAAAAAGTAAATACCATTGGGCGCATCAATATCTAAATTAATAAAATCAGTTGATTCCTATTGTTTACTAAAAATAACCCGCCCTAAACTATTGGTTAAAGTTGCTGTTAGTTTGTCCCTTTTTTCTTTGCCTAAACCCCTTCTCTGTAGGAGATATAAGCCTAACAAATGTATTAAATTGAAGGGGGCGACATTTTTTTCCTCAAAAATGATTTTTTTGGTAAAAATAGAACCAATAAGTTGCTTCTTTCTTTTTTGATAATACCAGTTTAATTTCAAAAGGGATGATAAATAAATTAGCATATTTTTTTCTTTTTTGAGACAAAAATTCTTTGCATAGCTGTAGTTACGGAAATAATTTTTAACGATAAAAAAGGAAAATAGAAATGATTTATATCGGGTGTTTTGATGTTAAATTGGTATAAGACAATTTGTACATTTCTTCAATATTTCTCAAGAACGCAAAGACCAAGCCGGCAACACCATTGACAGCCTTACCTACCATTACGCCAAAGACCCGCAAGGAAACTTGCTGCAAAACCGCCTTTACCACGTTAACGATAAAGTAAACCCCAACGATTATGCCGATGATATTGACGATATGGGTGCTTTTATCTCTGCCATTGCAGGTATAAACAGCGGTATTAATAACTATAAATACGATGCCATTGGTAACCTAATAGCCGATAAACAAGAAGAAATTGCCCGCATTGACTGGACGGTTTACGGAAAAATTAAAAACATTATCCGCACCTTGCCAAGCACCAAAAAAAATCTTACTTTTGACTACGATGCTTCGGGCAACCGAATTGCCAAACACCAATACGGAAACATGAACGCCAATAATACACACACGCTTTTTAACCCCAACAACCCTACCGATTGGGAAAAAACCACCTATTACGATAGAGATGCCCAAGGCAATGTAATGGCTATTTACGAATATACCGTTAATGCTACCCAACAACAAACCCACTTTACCCTTGCCGAAAGAGACATTTACGGCAGCTCTCGCATTGGTTTTAACGCCCAACCTATAGAAATGATTGGAGCACCACCCATAGACACCACCCGCATTAGCGATACCATAGGCTACCGCAGGTACGAACTAAGCAACCACCTCGGCAATGTAATAAGCGTTATTTCCGACCGCAAATTTGCCCGCGATGACAACAGCGATGGAATAATTGACTACTACCAACCCGATATAATTAGCTACTCAGACTATTATGCATTCGGTTCACCAATGTCTGAGCGTTCTTTCTCAAGCTCTGCCTACCGCTATGGCTTTAACGGACAAGAGAAGGATGATGAGGTAAAAGGAACAGGAAACAGCCTTAATTTTAAGTTTAGAATGCACGACCCAAGATTGGGGAGATTTTTTGCTGTTGACCCTTTAACAAAAGCTTACCCTTGGAATAGTCCATATGCTTTTAGCGAGAATAGGGTTATTGATGGTATTGATTTAGAAGGGTTGGAAGTTGTTCATTTTATGAATACTGGAAATAAACAGAATATTACTAAAATGACAGCGAAAGAAGTCGAGGAATTGTTCGAGAAAAATAATGTAAGATTTGATTCTGATTGGTTGGATGCTGATGCAGCCAAAGAGTATTGGACAGTTGCTGCTCATCAGGATTTTTGGGGTAATTCAACAGGAACATTAATACGAAAATATTCATCAAAGAAAAGTTATAGTAAATCTGGAAGTAAACCATATTTATCAGAATGGGATAGGAATCTGTTTCAATGGTTATCTGCAAAAGATGCCCAACTTGAGGGACCAGATGGCGTAGGAGAAGGAATAACTCTCATTGTAGCAACTTGGGGGACTTTGCTTTCGGGTGGTAGTTTATTAATGGCAGAAGGTGGTCTTGCTATTTCTGGTGCTGCTGTTGGATTTGCATTTAGTGCTGATGAACTAACGAAGTCTCCAGAAGGTACAACATTACTAGAACAGCTTGCTGCCAAAATAGATAAAGAAAAAGGACCAAAACTTTTAAAAGGAGCTAAAATTGCACTTAGTTTTAAAAGTGCAGGAAAAGGTAATGTAAATATTACAGCAAAATTGGTCTCAGAAAAAACAAGTACTGTCACATATGATGCAATTAATGAGGTTATTCAATCTCGACGATTTACAATGGGACCAAA
>CAZVEW010000195.1:0-5304 GCA_964625955.1 uncultured Vicingus sp.
AAACACCAAACACTAAAAACCAAACACCAAAAACCAAACACTAAAAACTAAACACTAAAAACCAAACACTAAAAACCAAACACCAAACACTAAAAACCAAAAACCAAACACTAAAAACCAAACACTAAAAACCAAACACCAAACACTAAAAACCAAACACCAAAAACCAAACACTAAAAACTAAACACCAAACACTAAACACCAAACACTAAAACCAAAAAATGACCGATTTAGATAAAAATATGATTATAGAAAATAAAATGGATGGCTACGAAAAAATAGAACAATACAACCAAGACAAGATTGATATATTAGCCGAAAATTACAAAAATATTATTAAACATATAGGAGAAAATCCAACAAGAGAAGGATTAGAAAAAACACCTGAAAGAGTTGCAAAGGCCTTACAATACTTAACACATGGCTATGATTTAAACCCATCAAAAATTATAGAATCTGCCATGTTTACCGAAAATCATAGTCAAATGGTAATTGTAAAAGACATTGAAATTTATTCGATGTGCGAACACCACATGTTGCCATTTTTTGGCAAAGCCCACGTAGCTTACATTCCAAACGGAAAAATTGTTGGTTTAAGTAAAATTCCACGAGTTGTAGATGCTTTTGCCAGAAGATTACAAGTGCAAGAAAGATTAACCGACCAAATAAAAGATTGTATTAACAACACCTTAAAACCTTTAGGAGTAGCTGTAGTTATTGAAGCTCAGCACATGTGTATGCAAATGAGAGGAATACAAAAACAAAATTCAGTAACAACTACATCTTCTTTTGTTGGTGCATTTGAAAAAGACCGCACACGAAAAGAATTTATAAGTTTAATCTCGAGCAAATTATTGTAATAATTTATGCCAATTTGTCGTTTTTAAGCAAATGGAATATTTCTTGTTTAAGTCAAAAGTGAATTAAAAATTATATCATGGAAAATAAAAATACTTTTACCAACCCCATACAAAGAAATGAAATTAATACAAAAACATTAACAAAATCTTTTTTAGCAAATGTATTTACTTATATGTTTGCAGCCTTAACCATTACAGGTGTAATTGCCTATTGGTTTGGCACAAGTAAAGAGCTATTAAGCATGATGTTTAATACTGTAAATGGCGTTACTTCGCTAAATTTTCTTGGCTATTTTGTAATGTTTGCCCCATTTGGATTAGTACTTTTAATGTCAGCAAGATTCCAAAAATTATCTGCCATGGTCTTGGTTGTCCTATTTATTGTTTATTCCATATTAATGGGAATGAGTTTAAGTACCATATTCTTAATTTATACAGGAGGCTCTATTTTTTCAACATTTTTTATTACCGCAAGCACTTTCGGCATTATGGCTGTTTTAGGCTACACTACTAATACCGATTTAACAAAATTTGGCTCCATATTAATAATGGGCGTAATAGGAATTGTTATCGCTTCAATTGTAAATATGTTTATGGGAAGTAATACTTTAGATTACATTATTAGCATTTTAGGGGTGCTAATTTTTACAGGATTAACAGCTTACGATGTTCAAAAATTAAAAAGAATAGGTTCTAGTGTAGCGTATGGAACAGAAGAAAGTAACAAGCTATCTATTATGGGAGCACTAACTTTATATTTAGATTTTGTAAACCTTTTCTTGTTTCTTCTAAGATTTTTTGGCAACAGAAAATAAAAGAGTTTATAAGCTGTTAATTATTTTTTCATAAATGTTAAGTGCTACACCTAAATTAGACATAAAAGTTTTACCTTTGGTTTTCTAAAAAATATAAAAAGACATGAGTGTATTAGTTAATAAAAATTCAAAAATTATAGTTCAAGGTTTTACTGGTGGAGAAGGGACATTTCATGCCACTCAAATGATAGACTACGGAACAAACGTTGTTGGAGGGGTTACACCAGGCAAAGGCGGACAAACACATTTAGATAAACCAGTTTTTAATACAGTAGAAGATGCTGTAAAACAAACAGGAGCCGATGTTTCTATACTATTTGTACCACCAGCCTTTGCTGCCGATGCCATTCTTGAAGCTGCTGACGCAGGAATAAAAGTAATTATTTGTATTACCGAAGGAATCCCTGTTAAAGACATGATTCCTGTTAAAGAATATTTAAAAAGCAAAAATTGCAGATTAATTGGACCTAACTGCCCAGGAGTAATTACTGCTGATGAAGCAAAAGTTGGTATTATGCCAGGTTTTATCTTTAAATCAGGTAAAATTGGTGTCGTTTCTAAATCAGGAACTCTTACCTACGAAGCAGCAGACCAAGTTGTAAAAGCTGGCTTAGGAATCTCTACCGCAATTGGTATTGGAGGAGACCCAATTATTGGAACTACCACACAAGAAGCTGTTGAACTTTTTATGAACGACCCTGAAACCGAAGGAATTGTCATGATTGGTGAAATTGGAGGAAACCTAGAAGCTAATGCAGCAAATTGGATTAAAGAAAATGGCACAAAACCAGTTGTTGCTTTTATTGCGGGAGAAACAGCTCCTACAGGAAGAACAATGGGGCATGCTGGTGCAATTGTTGGAGGAGAATCTGATACAGCCCAAGCTAAAAAAAGAATCTTAAGAGCATGTGGCATTACCGTTGTTGATTCTCCAGCAGATATTGGTGCTGCAATGGCAGAATTAATGAAAGTAAATGCTTAAACAAGTTCTAAGTATTTAGTTGTTAGTATTCACTACTTTTAACTTTATAAACTTTTAACTTTTAACTGAATTAAATGAAATTACTGCAAGGAAAAGTAGCAATAATAACTGGTGCAACCAGAGGAATAGGAAAAGGAATTGCCGAAGTTTTTGCAAAAAATGGAGCAGATATAGCATTCACTTATGTTTCTTCCGATGAAAAAGCTAAAGTTATTGAAAAAAAGCTATCTGCTTTTGGCACTAAAATAAAAGCTTACAAATCTGATGCTGCCAACTATAAATCTGCTGAAGAATTTATTAATAATGTTGTAAGCGAATTTGGAAAAATAGATGCTATTGTTAATAATGCAGGGATTACCCGCGATGGACTTTTAATGAGAATGAGCGAAGAAAATTGGGACGATGTGATGAATATTAACCTTAAATCGGTTTTTAACATTACTAAATGCTCTCTCAGAACACTATTAAAACAAAGGTTTGGTTCAATAATTAATATGAGCTCTGTTGTTGGTATTGAAGGTAATGCAGGTCAATCTAACTATGCAGCATCAAAAGCAGGAATTATTGGCTTTACAAAATCTATTGCCCAAGAAATTGGTTCAAGAAATATTAGATGCAATGCCATTGCTCCCGGATTTATAGAAACTGAAATGACTGCTCAATTAGATGAGACAGTAATGAAAGGTTGGATAGAAGATATACCTATGAAACGAGCAGGAACGCCAAAAGATGTTGCTAATACGGCACTTTTTTTAGCCTCCGATTTGTCTTCATACGTAAACGGACAAGTAATTAATGTTTGTGGTGGTATGCAAACTTGATTTTAATTAGTCAAGGCTCTCAAGAAATTCTACTCCAATTAACCTTATTACCAAATAATTGTTTAAGGTTAGTTTTTAGTCGATGATTTTTTGTTAACGTTAAATTAGCATCTTCTTTTAAAATTTTAACTACAATATCTCTAGCCAGTTGTAAAATTTGTCCGTCTTTAGCCAAGTTAGCGATGTTTAAATTTAACAAACCACTTTGCTGTGTTCCTTGTATATCTCCCGGTCCACGCAATTTTAAATCTACTTCACTAATTTCGAAACCATCGTTGGTTTTCACCATTGTTTCCATGCGTAATCGTGCATCGGCACTTAATTTATTGCCAGTCATTAAAATACAATAGCTTTGTTTTGCTCCTCGTCCAACCCTACCTCGCAATTGATGTAATTGAGATAAGCCAAAACGTTCGGCACTTTCAATAATCATTACACTTGCATTAGGCACGTTCACCCCTACTTCTATTACCGTGGTGGCTACCATTATTTGAGTTTCTCCTTTTACAAAGCGTTGCATTTCAAATGCTTTATCGGCAGCTTTCATTTGTCCGTGTACAATACTAATTTGGTAATTTGGTAGCGGAAATCTTCGGGCAATACTTTCATATCCATCCATCAAATCTTTGTAATCCATTTTTTCTGATTCTTTAATTAATGGATAAACGATGTAAATTTGTCGTCCTTTTTTTATTTCTTCTTCCATAAAGCCAAAAACCTTTAAACGAGAAGAATCAAAGCGGTGAATGGTTTTAATTTCTTTTCTTCCCGGTGGAAGTTCGTCAATTACAGAAATATCTAAATCGCCATAAAAAGTCATGGCTAAGGTGCGAGGAATTGGTGTGGCAGTCATTACCAAAATGTGTGGAGGACAATTTTTTCCTTTTCGCCATAATTTTGCACGTTGTTGAACGCCAAAACGATGTTGCTCATCTATAACCACAAATCCTAAATTATTAAATTGTACTTTATCTTCAATAAGTGCATGCGTTCCTATTAAAATATTTAAAGTTCCTTGTGTTAAATTTTCATGAATTATTTTTCGTTGAGCTGTTTTTGTTGCACCTGTTAACAAAGCAATATTTACATTTAAATCTGCCAATAATAATTTAATTCCTTCAAAGTGCTGCGTGGCTAAAATTTCGGTGGGAGCCATTAAGCACGACTGAAATCCATTATCTAAAGCGATAAGCATACTCATGAGTGCTACAACGGTTTTTCCGCTACCTACATCGCCTTGTAGCAACCTGTTCATGTGTTTTCCTGTGCCAATATCTTGTCTAATTTCTTTAATTACTCTTTTTTGAGCGTTGGTTAATTCAAAAGGTAATTTTTGACTATAAAAAGTATTAAAAAAATCTCCAACTTTACTAAAAACATTGCCTTTTAGTGTTTTTGCCTTCATTACTTTTTGATGTAACAAATTAAGTTGTAAGTAAAATAATTCTTCAAATTTTAACCTAAAAATGGCTTTTTGTAAAAGGTCGTTATTTTGCGGAATATGAATGTTAATAAGGGCTGTTTCTTTAGCCATTAACTTTAAATTTTCTACAATTTCTGTTGGCAAAGTTTCTGGTATTTCTCCTTTAATTTGAGTAACCAAATTTTTTTGTATTTTGTGTATTCCTTTGGCGTTTAAGCCTCTTACTAAAAGTAGTTCTGTGGTAGAATAAACAGCTTCTAATGTTACGTTATTGGCAAGTAGCGAATTTTCTACTTCATCTAATTCGGGGTGGGTAATGTTAAATTTATTTCGGAATAAAGTTGGTTTGCCAAAAACAATGTATGTTTTATTTTTTTTTATCGAGTTTTGCAACCATTTTATT
>CAZVEW010000196.1:0-5249 GCA_964625955.1 uncultured Vicingus sp.
ATAAATCTTTCTACTCAACTTAATAAAACCTATAATTTAATTGTTACTTTCTATGATGTTAATCGAGATCATTACATCAGAAAACACGTAACTATTAACCGAAACGATGTGTATAACAAACAAAATTTTTTACTGTTAGACACATTAAACAATATAATTTTTAAACATCATTTTAACAAGAACAATCAAGTAATTATTAAAAAAAGTGAAAGTAATCATCAACAAGACATTGTATTAAAACATTACAAATCAGATTATTCTTTGGCTAAACCTCCCTTTTCTACATCCGTAACGAGTAAAGAGTTAGACTATAAGCCAGACTTTACAAAGCAATTTACCTTTGATTCGTTAAACACCATTCGTTTTAAAATTACTGATAGCGGATTATACCATTTTACCTCTTTAGATGATAAAGCAGGACCAACACTTTTTAATTTTCAAGATAATTTTCCTGCAGTTAAAAATGTTAAAAACATGATTGCTCCTTTAAGGTATATTTCTACCGCTAAAGAGTTTGCTTATTTAAATGAGAGTGAGAATAAAAAAGCTGCCATCGATCAATTTTGGCTTGATATTGCAGGAAGTAATGATAGAGCTAGAACATTAATTAGAGAGTATTACAATCGGGTAGAGAGTGCAAATGAGTACTTTTCTTCCTACATAGAAGGCTGGAAAACAGATAGAGGATTAATTTATGTTATTTATGGCACTCCTAATGTTGTTTATAAAAATAATGATTATGAAAATTGGATTTATGGAGAGGAAAACAATATGATGTCTATGAGTTTTGTTTTTTATAAGGTAAATAACCCTGTTACTAATAACGACTTTAGTTTAAGTCGTTCCCCTTTATTTAAGAACAGTTGGTTTAGGGCTGTTGATAGTTGGAGAAGTGGTAGAATTTACTAATCTAACTATACCAAAATATTTTTTACAACTTAAATACCTTAAATAAAGTTGTATTATGTCTATCTTTGACCTTAATTTTAAAAAAAAATTATGGGAAAAGGAGATATTAAAACAAAAAAAGGAAAAATTTCTGCAGGTAGTTATGGCGTATCAAGAAAACGAAAAAAAGCTACTACAATTGTTGTGAGTAAAAAAAAGGTAGTAAAGAAAACAAACAAAGAAACCTCTAAAAAGGTTGCCACTACTAAAAAAGTTAGCACAAAAAAAGCTGTTGCAAAAAAATAAAAAGCACCCCGAAGTTTCGGGATGCTTTAAAAATGCAAATCTGTAAGCCAGGTTCTGTCGTGTTCTATCATTTATCTAGGAATAAAGTTGCCTTTATTCTCTAACAATCTACCCTCCAAGATTGGGCGAGAAACCCTCAATCCTTGGTTTATTTGATTTTTCAGCCTCTAAGGTTTTACTAGCTTGCAAAATTACTTTTGCAACTGGTAAGCTCTTACCTTACCTTTTCACCCTTACCTCAATAAATTGAGGCGGTTTGTTTCTGTATCACTTTCTGTTATTCTAAAATTTCTTTTAAAATACCCTAGCTTTCGCTAGGTAGAGTTCTCTGTGCTGCCCAGACTTTCCTCTTTAAAACAAGTTTAAAGCAATAGAACAATTTGCAATGCAAAGTTATTAATTATTAATTAGAAATTGCTAATTATAGTTAAGTTCTAATTATTTCTTATCTCAGCAAAATTAACATAATGAGATAATAGCTATTTTTTTTGCATCCATATATGTAAAATCATTTATAACCAATGATTTACCAGTAAAACTTGTCATTCAGAACAAAGTTTTACCGAAAACTTGTTTTTCGTTGTAAAACGAAGTGAAGAATCTTTTATTTGACATTTCTATTTGTTTTAACCTTAACCGCAAAGAATACAAAGACTCCGCAGAGAACACAAAGTTTATTAGCATTTAGCATTTCTGTGAGATTCATCACATTGTTTTGTATGACAAAAAATGCTGTTATAATTAGAACTTAGCCCTAATTCTTAATTAAAACCTCTGTTGCTCCATTTCCATACTCCCTAATATCGGCATCGCTAACTACTAAATTTGAAAAATTAGCCAAATAATTTCGAACTTCCGTTTTTAAAACTCCTGTACCAACACCATGTATAAAAATAATTTTTTTAATATTTTCTTCATAAGCTGCGTTTAAACATTTTTTTACATGTTGCATTTGTGTATGCAGTTTTTGCCAATCTTCTAATTTTTGAGGAAATTCTACCAATTTATCTAAATGCAAATCTATTTCAAGTATTTTATTAGCATTAGTACTATTTTGGGTTAAATATTTATTTAAAATATTTTTTGTGTTGGCTGTATTAGAGGGTTCTTCCTTTGTTATCTTTTTTAAAATGGCTTTATCACTTTTTACGTAAAGATAAGATGCATCATCTTTAATAATAATCACTTCACTTATAGCTGTTTTACGATTAAAACCATCACTTGTAGCAACAAAAATTAACTTGTCAGAAATTATGGATTGAATTGTTCCTGATAATGTTTCATTAATAAATTTAATTTTATCTCCTACTTTAAAACTCATTATACAAAAATAAAAAAAGCCGTTACAACATGGTTATAACGGCTTATAAAATGTTTTATTTAATTATGGAAAAATTATTCCACGATAATTTTGCACAGGCACAGGGTGTAAGTTAGAACCGTAAGCAGTATTTATTGTTTCTATAAATTTATTGGCAATAATGGCATAACCTCTGGTATTTGGATGAACACCATCTAAAGAAAATGCCCCTCCTTCAATATATTTTGCGGTATAATCAACGCCATCAAAGACCATTCCTGATTTAAGGGTAACCATATATGCGTTCATGTCAACAACAGCATCGTTATGTGCTGCGGCAGAAGCTTTTATCTCGTTATTTATTAATGCGGTATGATCTTTTACTGTATTTACTTCTGTTTCGGTTAATACTAATGAATCAGCAAAGGGTACAGAAACGCCATAAATTTGTGTAGGAGAAAAAACTCTTCCTATATCAGATGATGCGGTTAATAAAATTAAATCGGTAGCAGTTGCTTGTCGCATACTAACCAAAGCTGGATTAATTCCTGTTAAATCTGTTAACGATTCATCCATAATGACAATAGCATTAGAATCTCCTGCAACAAAATTAATTTTTCGTTGGGCTGCTTCACTAGCACTTAATGCTCCTGCTGTTACAAGGTTGTCTAACCCTGTATTGTATGGTGCATATCCCGCATTAGTTGCATCGGCTGAAGTTTGATCCATTGGTATTGGATTATAAGGTACAGTGGTAAAAAATGGAATTGAAGTAACATCTGGCAAGGTAGCACAAACACCTTTAGCTCCCATGGCTTGAAAAGCACCTAAAATAGAATCATATTTATTTCTAAAAGTAGTTACAGGGGTTAGCTCGCTTGTGTTAAATGTGCCTAATCCTGGAACGGTAATTGGGCTGTTACTTCCTCCTGCTAAAGACCACGACAATACATCATTATTGCCTAACCAACACGTAAAAAAGGTTGCATTGCTTTCTTTTACATTTTGAAGATAAGATTTAGGAGATAAAGCAGTTCCAAAATCTAAAAATGCGCCAAAAGGATTAAAGCTTGTAATAAATTGGTTGATGTTTGGTGATAATGGATTGCCACTTGTAGGCACACAATCTGTTAATTTAATACCTGCAACGCCTAAATTGTTATATTTGGTAGTTTTACTCCAAGTTGACCAACCAGTTCCTGCTTGTCCTAAAGAAGGGTTACCAAAATCAAATCTGCTATCAGCGGCTACATCTGTAATGGTTGGTGTTACATCTAAAGATTGGAAAAATTTATGACCAGAACCATCACCGTCAACCATGGGTTGTACAAAGTTAACGCCCATTTGCTTGGCAATAATTGATGGGTAAGAATTGGCTTGTTGTTGGTATTCGTTATGCAAACCACCATCTTGGTAACCTTGTGTTAATGAGTTTCCTACAGATATGTAAGTGGTAAAATTAGCATTTCCTGAGCTGACGGCATCAAAATCATTGTATTGTGTTTTTGTACACGAAAAAGTAATTGTTGCTGCAATTGCTAAAGGAATATAAATTATTTTTTTCATCGTTATCTATTTTATGTCATTTAAGTAAAAAAATTATTCTGTTGCTGGAGGTGTATCGGTTGTTGCTGCTTCACTAGTTCCTCCAAACTTAATGTTTACACCAAAACTATATACATTTACAATTCTATGGTATTTAGCATTAAATCCTGCGGCATCTAAACCAGTTTCTCTTTGAGCATCTTCCCTAATCATTGCAAAATCAACACTAATCAAATCAGATATTTTATAGCCTAAACCTCCTGTATAAACAAATTGAGAAATACCTGGTAAATGCGGACTAACAAAGCCATCTTTCATAGGTGTATTATCGTAATAAACACCTGCTCTTACACTGTATTTATTTTTATAGGTAAAATCTACACCAAAACGATGGGTTAGGGTATTTTCCCAATTTTGATATGTTTTTGAGTCGGGTGTATCTGCATTAGCAAAATCAAAGTTTAACGAATCGTAAGTACTCCAACCTGTCCATTGTAAATCGTAAGCAAATTCTAACGACCAATTTTCTTTAATCACTTTAATACTAAGACCTGTTGTAAATACATCTGGCAAGGTAAGTTGTGAATTAAATGTTGTAGTTGCAGGAAATTTGTTAAGTAAAGAGGAAGGAATATTAGTGAAAGTAGCATCTCCTCCTGTTAAATCAATTTTTAATTTTGAACGATAATCTACGCCTAAACTAAATTCTGTTCTATCTCCATCTTTATCTCCTAGTGTTAAAAATTGAGAGTAAATTCCAACATTATATCCCATAGCTGTTCCGTTGCCTGTTAAACGAGCTTTACCTTCTGTAGTAGTAGAAGAACCAACAGGCACAGCTTTTTCTGTAGTAAAACTACCTGTAGAAAAAACAAAACCTGCTCCAACACTTAATTTATCAAGTATTTTATAAGATAATGTTGGTTGAAACATAAATGTTTTTAAAGAAATGTTTTGAATAATATTTCTTCCTTGCCAATTATCATCAAAAGAGGCGGAAGAGCCAAATTGGTTATTTACTAAAAAGCCAACTTTTAACTTATTATCTAATTTTTCTTTAAAGATTGTTCCTGTGTAATAAAAGAAAAAAGGTGTTTGCAAACCTGTTGTTTGATCGATGTTTGCTGTTTCTGGTGTTTGTAAGGATACATGCGGACTAATTAAGTTTAGACCGACAGTAAAATTATGACCATCTAAATTTGTTAAAGCT
>CAZVEW010000197.1:0-5180 GCA_964625955.1 uncultured Vicingus sp.
GTTTGTATTTTTACAGGGTTAGATAATGCGCATCTAACAAAAGATATTGGTCAGATAGGTAACGCATTTTCAGCATTGTTTAATGTAAAAGCAACAATAGTTTGTTATGGAAATAAAGAATATAAAAGTTTACAAACAGAAGCAAAAAATCAACACATAAAAAGGATAAAAAATAAAGGTCATTTTTTATTTTTTGAGAAAGCTATTTTAAGGTTTTTATTTAAAGAGGCAAAGAAAATAGATTTTTTACATGTTCAACAACTTAATAAAGCAGAAATATATCAAGTTTTACTTTACAAATTACTTAATCCAAAAGGAAAAGTGTTATTAAAACAAGATATGCACATTCCTGATTTAGAAAAAGGAATTATTTTTTCGAAAAAGAAATTATTTAATTCATTTCATAAGTTTTTTGAGCAAAAAGCACATCATAAAATTGATGTAATTGCTGTAGATTCTAATGATTTACTACAAGCCTACCAAAAAGAATACCCAAATACAAAAGGTAAATTAGTAGTTTTAAGTCATAATTTAAATGATAAATATTTAGCTAAAAAATTTCCTATCCGTAAAACGTTTACGGCAAAAGAAAATATTATTTTAACGACAGGAAGAATAGGTGCTGCCGATAAAAACTACGAAATGCTTTTAGCAACTATTCCGTTATTAGATTTGCAAAATTGGAAAGTGGTTTTTGTGGGAGAAATTTATAATAATTTTGATAAAAAAGTAGAGAAATTATTAATTAATTATCCTCAGCTAAAAGGTAAAGTGATACTAACTGGTCAAATTGATGATAGGGTAAAGCTTTACGAATATTATAATAAATCGAAAATATTTTGTTTAACATCGGTTTTAGAATCTTTTGGTGTATCTTTTATCGAAGCTCTTTATTTTAACAATTACATTGTAGGAACAACTGGTATGAGCTCCTTTGATTATATTTCTGACAACGGAAAATTAGGCGAGAAAGTAAAAGTTAATGATACAAAAGAACTTGCTTTATGCTTAAATAAGCTTATTAAAAATGATAGTAAAATAAAAACATTGGCTGGTAAAGCTCATAACTATGTTTCAAAACATTTTTTTATATCTAAAAATATTCAAGTGTTAAAGAAGATGATGTAGTTTCTAAATTATGCTTTTTCATCTATTAAGCCTCGAAATTCACATTAATTAATCTGCCACCTTTCTAAAAAAGACAATGGTAAATCTATTATCTTTTGATTGATAGTATTGAATGCGTTGAAACTTAGGGTTATTTTGGTAATACTCATATTTCTGGCTCGTTGGTCTTAGTTTTGGTCGGTAACCATAATGAGAATCCCAAATAAGCAAATCACCTACTTTAAGTGTATCTGTGGTCTCTTTTGTTATCGCCATAATAGGCATTTTTTTGAAATCATATTTGTTTTTATCTAAATAGTAATAAAATAAGGCATGTCCACATGCAATTCTGCTATTTTGGTTAAATAATTCTTTGGGAGTATTAACTAATTTTAGCTGATGTGCATACCATTTTGCTGCTTTTTTTACCGTTACTTCTTCTGGTTGTATTTTTCTACTTGTAATTGATGTAGCTCCTACAAGTAGAGATATTACCGCTAAAGATAGCACGTATTGTTTCGTTTTAAGAGGTAAAATAAGTATAAATACTGTTGCTATTGTAAGCCAAAGCGGCATCCAATTTCTTACTTCATTTAAGTGAACAAAGTTATTTCCAAATGTTTGATAAACTCCTACTAAAATTATTAGAGGAATAAGAAAAATTAATAGTAGGTGTTTTTTCTTAAAATCAGTTATCTCATCAACTGCTAAAACGCCTAAAATGGCTATTAATGGTGATATGGTTATCAAATACCTTAAATTACCTCCGTTGCCTGGTCCAAAAGCAAAAAATTTAGCATTAAATGCACAATTTAAAAGAAAAACGGCTATAACAGGTAGCAATAAAAACCAGTTTGGTTTTTTCTTTTTCAAAATCATTATTGCACAGTAGCTTACAAAAAGTGTAATAGCTACTGCTCCAAAAATAATGTCCGACATTAAAAAATAGTGGTCGAATCCTTGTTTTGGCCATGCCTCTTTTATTCGTTCAGAATATGCCATTATTGCTTTCGGTAAGTAAAGAATATCACCTGTTTTAATAAAAGCTAGCAGCACTTGTAAAAAGGTGAAAGTGCCTGTTAATAGGGCTGCCAACCATTTTTTCCGGAACAGCAACACAATAAAAAATAAGCCTGATAAAACATGGTATTCTTGTCGTGTAAAGGCAACATACGACATTAGCAAGGCAGCAATAATGTATTTTTTATTAATAAATTGCAATAAACTTAAAACTAACAGAAAAGCAATTGTAAGCTCGGCATAATTCCTAAAAGAAAGCATAAACCACAAAGGTTGTAAGCCAAGTATGAAAAATATTAATAAGCCATTTTTACTTTTATATTTTTGGAGGATTTTATAGGAAAAAAATACAGTTAAAGCAGCAATTATACTATTAAAAAGCTTTAGAAAAGCAAACCCTCCTAATGCTGGAATTGCATACAATAAACGATAGCCCGATTTTGTGTTTGCACCAACAATACCTAGTAAATTATCGTGCCAAATTTGTTGTGCTCCCATAAAGTTACCTACTTCATCGTGTTGGTAAAAGCCATTTGAAAGCGTAGAAAAAACATAGTAAACAGCAGCAAGAATTGCTGTTGATATTAATAAAGTTGTTAAGCTTAATCCTACTGTATCTAGTTCCTCCGAGTTTGTTTTAGGTGTCTTTTTATGTTTTTCCATTAATATTTATATTGTTTTAATCCATTTGGTTAATGAATTTTTATACGTATAATTAATTGTCGAAATTAATTTTTTATCGTTAAAGATGGTGTCTCCCGATTCTATTTTTAGTGCTTCCTCTGGCCATGCTAAATACGCTACTTTTACGCCATTTTTATTGGCTACTAAATTAGCAACTTCTGATAAACTTAAATTATCATTACTTCCAATATTATAAACATTATTTTTTGTCGATGATAATTTAATGGTTAAAAAGATGGTGTTTATGATATCTGCTACATGGGTAAAGGTTCGTTTTTGACTTCCATTTCCAAATAGCGTAATATTTTCATTGTTTTTTGCTTTATTTAAGAAGAAACCTAGTGTTCCGTAAGAGTACGAGTTATCTATTAAATTACCATAAGGCACACAAATTCTAAAAATTGTATGGTTAATGCCAAAGTAATTTTGATACATTTTTAAATAGTTTTCGCACGATAGTTTATTTTGGGCATAAATTGTTAATGCTTCTTTTTCAGCGTTTTCTGATAAAGATTCATCTTTTATTCCTTTATATACTAAGCGTGTTGATGGGAAAATAATGCGTGCTTTACTTTTTTGTTGATGGTGAATTTCTAGAATGTTTAACAAGCCATTTTCATTGACATTTACAAAGTTTTCGTGCTGTTCAAATCCAATATTTGTTCCTGTTAATCCTGCAAAAACAAAAATAAAATCTGCATTAAAATCGAGTTGTTTTAATTGTTTTTTTTGTGTGATATCAATTTGCAAATAATTGTTATAATTATCTACAGATTTTGCTGCGAAATCGCTCGGTATAAAATCTATTTCATGTTGGTTTAAGTAATGGGCAATGTGCCTTCCTAAATAACCATTTGCTCCAAATACAATTGCTTTTTTTATCATATCTTTACGCTAATTACACCCTTCTACAAGCTCTGGGTAAACTTTGCATTAATTCGTTCATATCTTTACTCCTATAATACAAACATCGTCAATTTGCTCTAAACTACCTTTCCATTCGTTAAATGTTTGGATTAATATATCTTTTTGGATTTCCATTTCTTTTTGATGAATAGTTGTTAATAGTTCTTTAAAAGGTTTATACATAAATTTTTTTCCTTTTGGTCCACCAAATTGATCAGCAAATCCATCGCTAAAACTATAAAGAACATCGTTAGTTTTTAATTTAACATTATGGTTTGTGAAAGGAAAATTCTTAAAATGTTTTCCAACAGGCTGTTTATCTCCTTTAATTTCAATTAATTCTTTATTTCTGAGGATGTATAAAGGGTTATTTGCTCCGCTATATTGCAGTTCTAATTTTTTTAAATTAATAGCACATAAAGCTATGTCCATCCCATCTTTAACCCTGTCTTCTTCTTTACTTTTAAGAAATGTTTCAATGATAATTTCTCTAGATTTATTAAGAATAGCTGCTGGTTCAGTAAGTTTATACTCTCTTACAGAACGATTTAATGCATTGTTACAAACAACACTAACCATTGCCCCTGGAACACCATGTCCTGTACAGTCTGCTGCAGCATAAAGAAGAGTATCTCCAACTTGCTCTAACCAATAAAAATCTCCAGCTACAATATCTTTAGGTATATAAAGGACAAAGCCCGTAATTAAATGTTTGTTCAATTCTTCAATAGAGGGAAGTATTGCTTTTTGAATTCTTTTGGCATAATTAATACTGTCTGTTATTTCCGTATTTTTTTCAGCGATTACTCTATTTTTATCTTCTAAAATTAAATTGTTTTTCTTTTTAAGATAAAATCCTCGAAGGGTAACAATTACGACTAACGACATCAAAATAAATCCGATAATTCCTGCTATTGTATATGTTTTTTGTTCTTTTATTTTTTGATTATATTTTAAATCTTTTATTTTTTCTGCTTCTGCGGTGGCAATGCTATCCGCTAACGCCTGTTTATCATATTTATATTGTATTTCATGTTCTATAGCAGCTTTTTTGTTTTTATCGTTACTAATTTTATCTTTCATATGAACATAAATCTTATACATTTTAAGTTCTTTAGCTTTGTTTCCTTCCACCCCATAAATACCTGATAATAGGTTAGCGGCATCTTTAATTTCATTTGGAAAGTTTAATTCGTTTGCAATTTTAAAGCTTTTTAGTGCATTTTTTTTTGCTTCTACTATATTTCCTTGTAAGAACTGTAATTGACCTAAATTTCTTAAAGATGCTGCTATTCCTATTTTATCATTTATGGCTTCTCTATTTGTTAGGCTGATGATATAATAGCTTAATGCAATCTTATATTTTTTAGCTTTCTGGTAAAGAGTCCCAATATTAATAGCTGTTTCTGCTAGCCCTTTTTTGTTGCCTAGCTCTTTTTGTATTGCAAAACTTTGTTGATAAT
>CAZVEW010000198.1:0-5170 GCA_964625955.1 uncultured Vicingus sp.
GCGGATATAATCCCATTGGTTTTGGTGCTTTGTTGGTGTTAATGTTGTTGTTCATTGTGTTTTTGATTTGATAATAATTGATCTTTATAATAATTTGTTTCAATAGATTTAACCACTAAAATAGGTATTAAAATGAAAATACAAAAAAACACTCCAAAAGTTATAGCTAAACAAAGCAGACCTAAAAGACCAAACAATGCACTTCCTACATCAGACAATAACCCGAAACCAATCGCTACTGCATTGTCTTGATGATTAGCCCAATCGAATCCGTTTGTATTTACAAATAAATCTAAAATACCAGAAGAAAGGATTAAAAAAAATAAAGCTATTAAAATAAGAAATCCCCAATTTACTTTAATCATTTTTTTCCAAACATACCATTTCAATGGGAAGTTCTCTTTGTTATTTAATTTTTTAGTATGGTAATACAACCAATAGCCGTAACCTACAGTTGGAAAAAACAACATCAATAATAATTCTTTTGTAGAAAAAACTTATCGCCTTTGTAGTAAAAGAAATAAATCGACAGACCAACACCTAAGAAAATGTTATAGACTATATAGGTCAATATAAGATATGGCATAATGATAGTAAAGTTAGGTTTTATCTTTTCAAAGTTACTTATTATGTAAAATTCTTAACACTATAATTTGTTAATGTTGTTGTGCATAATAATTTACTTTGAATAACAAATGTAAGAGATTGCAACTAATAAACAAATTAAGTAAAAAAACAAAAGAGTCTATTCAATTAGGAATAGACTCTTTCTCACTATAAAACGAATCTTATTGTTTTACTATTTTATAGATTTTTGAATAATTATTTGTTTTTACTTGTAGAAAGTAAATGCCAACACTAACGTTAGTTAAATTAATTTTAAGATGATTATTATCGATTTTTTCTTTTTTGTAAATTGCCTTGCTTTGTGAATTAAATAAAACAATCGCATTTACATTTTTATAATCGCTAATCATAATATTTAAAATATCATTGGTAGGATTTGGATAAAAACTAATACCATTTTTCGTTGATAAATTATTTAAGCCTGTAATAATTATATTTTGACAAGGAGATGTTCCTCCGCAACCATTAATTGCATCAGTTACTTCAACTGCATAAGCCCCACTTGTTGTAGGAGTATAACTTTGATTAGTTTCTCCTGCAATCCAAGCATTGCTATTGTTACAATCTACCCACTGGTATTGACCTGAAGCTAAATTAGCAGTTATTGTATTGCCTGTAACGGTAACTGTTGTATCTACAGAATTTACAATTAAATTTAAAGTAATCACAGAATCGCAGCCATTAGCATTTCCTCCAACGATGGTATATGTTGCAGTATTATTACTTACGGCATAGGTAATTCCATCAATCCAAGTATAAGAGCCACAAGCTGTATGTATATCTGTTCCTGTTGTTGGTTGTAGAATGGTTAAATTTAAAGTAATCACAGAATCGCAGCCATTAGCATTTCCTCCAACGATGGTATATGTTGCAGTATTATTACTTACGGCATAGGTAATTCCATCAATCCAAGTATAAGAGCCACAAGCTGTATGTGTATCTGTTCCTGTTGTTGGTTGTAGAATGGTTAAATTTAAAGTTACAATCGAATCACAACCACCAACATTAATTAATGTGTCGGTTGCAGTAGTATTGCTATTTGTATAATTAATTCCATTAATCCAAGTATAAGAGCCACAAGCTGTATGTGTATCTATTCCTGTGTTTGTGGTACATTGACTTATTTTTAAAATATTTGTGCTTGTATAATAGAGATTACCCGTTGAATTACTAGTAACAATATTACCTCCAAAATCTACAGTTCCCTTGAATCCTCCTGTCTCGTATATTTCAGAACTATTGTTAACCGAAATTCCATTACCTATAACATTTTTATAAACACCGCCTCCATAACTTTGGTTCCATACATAATTACCTACATTATCTAATTTAAGTAAGTACATATCTTCAGAACCAACAGCCGTAAAATTTGCTGTTCCAGAAGTTGAAGGATCAAAATCTACTGTTTGAGAATACTTTCCAGTTAAATATACATTACCAGAATTATCGATATCCATAGAGTAAGGATATTCATAATCAGCTCCGCCAATATCTTTTGCCCATGCTACTTGTCCATTAGCATTAATTTTTGACACATACATATCCGTTAATCCATGACTTGTAAGTGGAAATGAAAATCCCCCAAAGTTAAAAGAAGACCAAAAAATTCCTGAAACATACATGTTTTCATTTGTATCCACTCTAATATTATAACCTTTATCTGAAGAAGTACCTCCATACCTTTTTGCTAGTTTATAGGCTCCCAATGAATCATACTTAGCTACAAAAATATCGTCCCCTCCTACCGAATTTAAAATTGCTGAATTAAAATTCGGATTAAAAGAAACAGCACCACTAAAATAACCTGAAATATAAACTTGTCCTTTGTAATCGACATCTAAAGAGGTACAATAATCATTTCCTATATCTCCAAATTTATACGCCCATTTAAAATCTCCATTTGTATTTAATTTTAAAAGAAACCCATCAAAATTACCATTTGAAACAAGTTCGTGTGTTCCAATTCCTGGATCAAAATCTACCGTATCTTTAAAAGCAGCTGCCAAATAAACATTCCCAAAATCATCTGCTTTTATTTCTCCGCCAAAACTTACCATGTAAGAACTAACATGATTCTTTCCTTGTAATTGTTTTGCCCATACAAAATTTCCCGAGCTATCTAATTTTAATATAAACATGTTACCTTGGTAACCTCCGTCCATATTAAAAGTGCCACTACTAGGGTCAAAATCAACTATAAACTTAAAATAGCCACTAACATACACGCTACCTTGGTTGTCTACACTAATGGATTGTCCATAAACATTACCAGCTAAAATACTTTTTATCCAAATTAATGTATTGTTTCTATCTGTTTTAGTAATATATATGTTATTTGCACTTCCTGCGAAATAGGTGCCATAAAAAGTAGTGAGATTGTTAAATTCTCCTACAGAATAAACATAATTATTATCCGTTGTTATTTTTTTACCTTTAATATTATAAGATGATGAAGCCGGACCACTTCCCACTTCTACCCAATCTACAGTTTGAGCATTTACAAAATTTGATACATTGAACACAAGCATAATTGCTATTGTAATAAGATAATTTTTTTTCATAATCTTTTATTAAAATTTATATAAGTTTGAATTGTAAACATAGGGATAGGAACTAGTAATTTTGTCGTTCAAAAGGATGATTTGTAAGCCTAATCAATAATTATTTTTACTGATAATCAAGTAGGTACATTTTTTTACTCAAAAGAGAGACTAGTTTCTTTATTTTTACTGAAAATTTATCACTAATGACTAAGATGAGATTATTTTTAATTTGCATTTCAATATTTTATACTTTTAATTCAAAAGCACAAAATATTGATAGTTTAAACACAGCATTTAAAAACACAAAAATAGATAGTATTAAATCAAATCTGTTCCATGAGTTAGTTTCTGCGTACGAAAACAACGATGTATCTTATCAATTTGCACGAGAATATTTAGCCTATGCTATCAAAAACAAAAAAATAGCACTTCAAACAGATGCTTATGATGAATTAGGTGAGATTTGTAGACGATTAGGGCGTTTTTCAGAAGCAAAGAACTTTCTTAATAAAGGGTTGCTATTAAAAAAGCGAAATAATGATAAAAAAGAAATAGCTATTTCATATAATAAATTAGGGAAAGTTTATGCTAATGAAAGTAACTATGTAGCGTCTGTTCGCAACTTTATTTCGGCACTTAAATTAATGGAAGAATTAAATGACAAAAAAGGACAATCTTACTACCTAAATAATATTGGTATTTTATACGATATGCAAGGTGCTTACCAAAAATCGCTTAATTATTACCAAAAGTCATTAAATATTAAAAAAGAATTAAAAGATAGTGCTAGTATTGCGACTACTTTGACTAATATTGGTATAGTTTATTTTAATTTAAATCAATATCAAGAATCATTAAAATACCAAAAACAAGCCCTTCGTATTCAATTAAAAACAGGGAATGAAAGAAAGATAGCTAGATTATATAATAATATAGGGTTTGCTAACATTTACTTAAAAAAATATAATAAAGCGTTAGAATATTCCTTTAAGGCACTTAAAATAAGAAAAAAAAATAAAGATACTGAAGAGTTAGCAACCACACTAAATAATATTGGAACTACTTATTTTAAATTAAAAAGATATAAATTGGCTTTAAATTATGTTAAACAAAGTCTTGACATTGCTAATAAGACTGGTTCAAAGGCTTTATTAAAATCTACCTATTTAATTTATGCACAAATATTAGAAAAGCAAAACAAAATTGTAGAATCCTATAGTTATTATAAAAAATACGTTACTATTAAAGATTCTATATTAAATAAAGACATGAATAAATCCATTGCCGAAATGGAAGCTAAATATAAAAACGAAAAGAACGAAAAAGAATTACAGGAAAGACAATTTGAATTGGATAAAAAAAATATTGAAATACATGGAAAAGGAAAACAACTAACTTATGTCCTAATAGTATTATTTGTTTCTTTAATTGGAGGTGGAATTGCTTATTATGCATATAGGCAGAAAAAAAGAGTAAGCAAACTGTTATATGGACAAAATTTACTTGTTGAAGAAAGAAACAACAATTTAAATAAAATAAATTCGTCTATTAATCACGAATTAGCAGAACACAAAAATAGATTAGAAGCTGTTTTTCAAGAAAATTCTAAAAAAGAATTTCCTCCTGAAATCATAAGCTTATCAAAAAGAGAACTTGAGGTTTTATCCTATTTAGCCTTAGGGTGGACAGATCAAGAAATATCTGAGAAATTATTTATTTCAAAATCAACAACAAAAACTCATTTAAGAAGAATTTATAATAAATTATTAGTTAAAAATAGAGCTGAAGCTGTAAATATAGCTCATCGCTATAGTATTATTGGTGGAAATTAGTTTTAGTAACTTATACGTTTTTTTGAAAAAAATGTAAGAGATTACAACTGAAAATCAAATTAATAAATTAAGTAAAAAAATAGCAGAAATTTTAATACTTTTGTTTCCACAAATTGGGGATGTAGCTCAGTTGGCTAGAGCACTTGACTGGCAGTCAAGAGGTCGTGG
>CAZVEW010000199.1:0-5167 GCA_964625955.1 uncultured Vicingus sp.
CAGTTTGAAGACGAGCCCAAGCGCATGATGGGCATATGGGTTCGAGGGCTGGTTGTTAAATATTGTAGGTCGTTATTTTCTTTAAATAAATAAATTATATTACCTGTTAAGGAAGAATCTAACACCAATGTATCGCTTTTAAAAGCAATTTGCTCATTGGGTAAATCGTAAATATAATTGCTATTAATATCTTTTAAAGCAAATAATTTATACTTTCCTTTGGCAATATTTGTAATCGTAAATGCTCCTTTTTTGTTGGTAATAGCAACATAACGAGGCATTTTTTTTAAGGGGATAGAATCCTCAAAATTATCGTAAAGTAAAACGTAAACTTTATCCTCTTCTTTTAAGTTAAAAGCATTTACTACATGCCCCGAAATACTTAAAGAATCGATATGACTGCCGGTAGAAAAAACATATTTATAATTAGGAATTTTGTTATTCTCGGTAATATCGGCAATAGCACTTCCAAAGTTGATACTATAAGTTGTGTTGGGTAATAATTGACTTTTAATTTTAATGATTACCTTTTTTCCGTGCAAACTAATTTCGGGTGTTTTATCCATTAATGGAGATACTATTAATTGACTAGCTAAATTCTGTAAACGAATATATTCGTTGAATCCAATGCTTATGGTTTTTGTTGAAAAGTTAATAGATTGATTGCTTGGCACACTTTGTATTTCTTTGGGAGGTTCAATATCTTTTTCTCCACCAGATAGTGGAACAACTTGAGCACAAGCATTTAAAAGTAGTGCCATTATAATTAAAACAAGTACTCTTTTCATAAAAGAGGTCTTATTAAATGAATAATCTTAGTTAAATATTTCTCGTCAACCTTATCAAAAAAATTGAGCTGATTACTATCAACATCAAGTATTAACGCTACTTCTTTTTTATTATTAAATACAGGAATGACTATCTCAGATTGAGCGTCAGAGCTACAAGCAATATGTCCTTTAAACTCATTAACATTAGAAATGATTAATGTTTCTCTTTCTTGTAAAGACGTTCCACAAACTCCTTTACCTTTTGTAATTCTTGTACAAGCAATTGTTCCTTGAAAAGGGCCTAAAACAAGTTCATTGTTTTTAACAAAATAAACACCTACCCATAAGAAGTTGAAATTATATTTTAAGACAGCCATTAAATTAGCAATATTGGCGATTAAATCTGTTTCACCGCTAATTAAAGCTTCTATTTGAGGAAAGATTGCTAAATATCTATCTTCTTTATTAAGGTTTTTTGCTAGAATAATTTCTTCTGCCATAATGCAAATATACTTAAAGAAAGTTCGTAAGAATTTATTTTTCCAAAAAAGCAAAATGATTAATTCCCTAAAATGGATTTTAAAAATTACTCCTTTACTCTGTATTGATAATTCTCTTTTTTATCAATTTCTTTGCAATACTTTCAAAATTTTATTGTACTTTTCTCAGATGCTTTCTGGGAATTTTACTTAACGTTTAATGAATTCAATTAATAAAAAACTTTTATCTCATCTGTTAGAATTTGTTTCTGACAATAAAAGAAATTTATTTGAAAAAATAATATCAAACAGGACAAAATATTTAACCGTTGTTTTAGAAGATATCTTCCAAGCTCAAAATGCAAGTGCAGTTTTAAGGTCTTGTGATGTTTTTGGCATACAGGATATTCATGTTATTGAAAACAGAAATAAATATACCGTAAATCCGAGGGTGGTTCATGGAGCAAATAAATGGGTTAATTTATACAAATACAACAATACTGGAAACAATACATTAAACTGCATAAATTCTTTAAAAGAAAAAGGTTATAGCGTTTATGGAACTTCGCCACATACCAATGATTATTCAATTCAGGAGTTACCTATAGACAACAAAATAGCTCTTGTTTTTGGCACGGAAAAAGAAGGCTTATCGGATATTGCAAAAAAAAATGTAGATGGTTTTGTTAAAATTCCCATGGTTGGTTTCTCTGAAAGTTTAAACATCTCTGTTTCAGCAGCCATTTGTTTTTACGAAATAACTAAACGAATAAAATCTTCGGACAATAAATGGCAACTTTCTGATGATGAAAAAATACTTCAATTAATTAATTGGTCTAAAAAGGTAATTAGTAGAAGTGATATTATTGAAAAAGAGTTCTTAAAGCAACAATAAAAATTGTAAAATAAAGAAGCTAATCTACCACAATAACCAAATACTTTGAGGTAGCCCAAAAAGCTTCTGAATTTGTAATTATTAATTTTTCTACAACCCCATCTTTACGTTCTATCTTATAAGATGTTGTTGGATGATTAGTAATAATTTTGGCTTTCTTACTCATCAATTCAATTTCATTTACCAAAGAAATATCTACTTTAGTAAAATATGATTTATTAAAATTCTTGGCTAATTTTTCCGTTTTCCCTATACCAATAAAACCTCCCTCTTTGGTAATAATGCCTTCTGCTTTTAATTCTTTTGAAGTTCCATAACAATAAAAGGCTGTATTTAACTTATCTTCTTGATCACCTAATTCCTCTAACCTATTATTGTATTCTTCAAAAAGCACTTTTATTTGTTGATTTGCTTCAGATAATTGTTTTTTAAGCCTTGAAATCTCGGCATCTTTCTCCTGCATACGATTAGCTATACTTTCCATCATTTTTTGAAGTTGGGAAATTTTAATATTGGATTTTTTCAATTTATCATTCATTGCTAACATCTTATCTTTATTATCCTGTAACAACCTGTTAATCAAATCAATATCTTCAATTATTTTATCTTTCATAGACTGATTGAATTCAATATCAACTTGTTTAAAATTTGTTGCCATAATATTCTCTCTCTGCTTAATTTGAGCAAGATTATCTTCTATTTCATTCATCGAACCAACAAACTGAAGTATTAAAGCGTCTTTTTTTACTATTTGACTAGAATCTGTCAGTTTTTGTTGTTCTAAATCTGAAATTTTATTTTCTAATTCATCTGTATTACAAGCAAAAAGCAAGGCTAATAAAGCCATAGCAAAAGCATTTCTTAAAAATATTTTTGTTTTCATAATATAATCTGTTTTAATCTTTAACTCAGTTAAGCTAAAAATATTCTAATTTTAGAATACTTTATGGTTAATTTTGTTTTTAAATTTAAGCTTATGCAAATTAAACGAATATTTTTACTATTAGTTATCGCTTTATCATTAAATTCTTGTCTCGATTCAATAGATGGTAATGGAAAGGTAAAAACTGAAACTAGAGATGTTTCCTCTTTTGATAAAATAGAAGTAAGCGATAATTTTCAAGTAATTTTAAATCAAGGAGTTAAAGAAAAACTTGAAATAGCTGTTGATGAAAATCTGATTAAATTTATTGAAACAAAAGTTGAAAATAATATTTTAAAAATTTCTAGTGCAAGAAGTATTAAATATAAAAGGTAACCCAAAAATAGAACAAAGCATAAGCGGATTTGGTTCTATTAAAAAATTATAAAATGGAAGATTTACTTAAAATCTACAACAAAGTTAATCAATTTGGCAATAATAATGGCATGGAACTTACCATAGTTAAACCAGGTACAATTAAATACAGAATGGAAGTTTTAACAAAGCATTTAGCAACGCCAACAACCATTCATGGAGGTATGATTTCGGCTTTAATGGATGGTGTTATTGGTGTTGCGGCATTAAGTTTAGTTGCGCTTGAAGGAAAGTTAGTTTCTACTGTTGAATTTAAAATCAACTATTTTAAACCTGCAAAATTAGGTGATATTCTTAATGGTGAAGGCAGAGTTGATTACAAAGGAAAAAGGATTTTAGCTACTTCAGGAGAAATTTATAATCAAAATGGTGAAATTGTTGCTAAAGCGATGGGAACATTTAATGCTTATCCCATAGCAAAAAGCGATATTAAGGAGTACCAACAATAAGCTCTTACTTTTTTTCTTTCAATTTTTCAATATTAAAATTAGCTTCAGCAACTCCTTGTCGATAACCAATTTCTTTGCTTAATTTTGAACTGTTTGTGTAATATTCAATCGCTTTTTTACTTTTATTTTGTCCTTCATACACATAAGCCATACTAACATAAGATTGCACCATGGCAAACTTGTCATCTAGCGATTTACTTATTTTCAAACTCTTCTCATAATAATTAATCGCTTTATTAGGATCTTCCTTTTCATAACTAAAGCCAAAATGATTGAGCGTATTTGCTTCCCCTCCCCTGTCGCCATTCATTTGATAATAATCTAAACTTTTTGTATAACATCTTCTTGCTTCATTATATTTACCTTGATTAGTATAAACATCTCCATAATTAAGGTTAAGTTTAGCTGATTCATTTTTATTACTATTGGAAACAAGTAAATCTTCACATTTTTTATAATATGCTAAAGATTTTTCATAATCTCCTTTTAAATTATAAACACTTGCTATACTCTGTAATGTTGATGATTCTTTATCTTTAGCCTCTAAATCTTGATAAATTTTCAAAGAGATATCATAGTATCTCAAAGATTCGTAGAGTTCATTTCTGTTCTTGTACACCAATGCCAAATAAGAATTTAACTCTGCCTGCCTATCTCCATTCTTTAAAGAAGTTTCTATCAATAAACTATTATTAAAATATTTAATGGCATTTTTAAAATCACTTTTATTAAGATAAGTTAATCCTAAATTACTTAAAGCAATGCTTTTTTGTTTATTAATAGCTTTATTATCTAACGATTCATTAAGAATTAGTTTATCCGCTAATTTTATAGCTGCTAAAGTATATTCTTCATTCTTTGCGTTATGTATATCATTGCTTAGTTCCGCATAAATTCTAAGCCTTGTAGTATCTTGTTTTGCCTCTCTAAGTTCTAACTCCAAATCATTGTCACTTTGAGCAAAAACATGATTAAAAGCCAACAAAATAAATATTAAAAAAACATTTTTTCTCATAATAAATTGAAATATACTAAATTCTTTTACGGTAATTTACTTAAAGAGTTACTCCGTATAAATACTGAATTTTACAACAAAATTAAAAAAACTCCCTACTTACAATGAAGAAAGCAATAAAAAAAATAGCTAAGGAGGTTTGTTAGAAAAGGTTCAAATAAAAGTTCAAAACTCAAAGTAGTAGAAACAGAATCAGAAAATACCGAGACTAAAACTGATTCTAGCGAGTAAAAAATATAGAGAGGAAGTACTAATAACTATT
>CAZVEW010000200.1:0-4851 GCA_964625955.1 uncultured Vicingus sp.
GCGAGAATACGGTTCGTTAATTTGTTATTAAATGTAATCCTACAATAAATAGTATTTATTTTTCTTTCTTTCTTTTATCTTTTTAATATTACGCTCCCAATCTTTGACAAAAAGTATTACTTTTATTGGATAAATAGGCGTTTTTGTAATATGCTTATTATTAATTAGATAGGATAAAATATAACAATTAAATGGATAAAAAAAATTTAAAACCAGAAAGTTTGATGATGTCTTATGGCTACAAACCAGAGTTATCAGAAGGAGCCGTAAAATGTCCAATTTTTCAAACATCAACGTTTGTGTTTAAAACAGCAGAAGAAGGTAAAGCTTTTTTCGAAGTAGCTTACGGGCACAGAGAGCAAGAAGCTAGTGAAGAATTAGGCTTAATTTATAGTCGGTTAAACAATCCTGACTTAGAAATACTAGAAAATCGTTTAACTTTATGGGATAAAGCGGAAGATTGTGCTGTTTTTGAGAGTGGTATGTCCGCAATCTCAACGGTATTTTTAGAGTGTTTAAAACCAGGTGATTTATTGGTTTATAGTTCGCCAACTTACGGAGGAACAGATCATTTTATACATCATGTGCTAACTAAATTTGGTGTTAACATTCTAGGATTTAGAGCGGGACAGTCAAAAGAAGAAATAATTAACCAGATAAAAGATTCTGAACATGCAGATAAACTAGCGTTAATTTATGTAGAAACCCCTGCTAATCCTACCAATGCTTTAATTGATATTACCGTTTGTAAAGAAATTGCAAACCAATATACAACAAACAATAAAGAAGTGCTTGTTGCTGTTGATAATACTTATATGGGACCTTTATGGTCGCACCCTTTAGCGTTGGGTGCTGATTTTGTGTTATATTCTGCAACAAAATATATAGGAGGACATAGCGATGTTATTGCGGGAGCTTGTTTAGGTTCTCACGATTTAATTACAAGAATAAAAACTTTAAGAACATTTTTGGGAAACATGGCCGGACCTTGGACTGGTTGGTTATTAATGAGAAGTTTGGAAACTTTAAAGCCAAGAATGGAATTACAAGCTGCTAATGCAGTAAAAGTAGCCGATTATTTACGTAACCATTCAAAAGTTGAAAAAGTTTATTATTTAGGATTTATTTCAGAAAGAGAAGACCCCGTTGCTTATTCAATTTATAAAAAACAATATAATAGTGATGGAGCAATGATTTCGTTTGACGTAAAAGGAGGAGAAAAAGAGGCTTTCCTATTTTTAAATAATCTTAAATTAATAAAATTGGCTGTAAGCTTAGGAAGTACAGAAAGTTTAGCAGAACATCCAGCAACAATGACCCATGTTGATGTTTCGGAGGAAGATAGAAAAGCACTTTCTATTTCAGAAAAATTAGTTCGTTTGTCTGTTGGGGTAGAAAATTATGAGGATTTAATTTGGGATATTGAGCAAGCTTTAAGTAAGATATAACTCTATAATCTAAAAAAAGTAAAAATTCTTATTAATCTCTTTTAAGAAGATGTTTTCTATATTAAAGCAAATGTGTACATTAGTGAAAAAAAAGTAGGATAGTTTTAAGTAGTATTGCTTATATTAAGGTTAATCCGTACAATTTTTCTTTTTGTTTAATTATTAATTAGTGCTAAAATTTGAAATTAAGCTTATCAAAAATATTATTTACTATTTTTCTGATTTCCAATTTTCAGTTGTTAATTGCACAAGATATTCATTTTTCGCAATTTAATAATTCGCCATTAAACTTAAACCCGGGGTTAATTGGTGCTTTTAATGGTGAATTTCGTTTTGTAGGTAACCAGCGAACTCAATGGCGTTCGGTAACCGTTCCTTATTCAACTTACAGTATTTCTGCCGATGCAAAAAGTATTTTTAAATCACCTTTTAGTACTGGTTTATCCATTTATAGTGATAAAACTGGCGATTCTGACTTTAAAACAACTCAAATTGGCATTGGAATAAGCTACACTTTATATTTAAAAGACTCTACTCAAACCATTATTGTTGGCGTGCAACCTGCTTTTGTACAACGAAGTATTAATTACAATAAGCTTCATTTCGATAATCAATATAACGGAACTGTATTTGATGCAAACCTTGGCAATGGTGAAAATTTTCAAAACTCAGGACGTAACTATTTTAATTTAAGCAGCGGAATTAGTTGGAACTACAAAATAGCTCAACGAAAATCCATTACCGCAGGAATTGCCATCAATAACATAACTACGCCCAAACAAACTTTTTTTAACGATAATAAAATTCGATTAAAACAACGATTTACTTTTCACACCAATGGCTTATTTAAAGTTTCAGAAAAAGTAGATATTTTACCAAGTATTTTGTTTGCCAAACAGCATAAATTTAAAGAAATTATTGTTGGTGCTGCTGGAAAATATCATTTAAATAGAGGGAATTATAAAGCTCTTTACGCAGGAATTTGGTATAGAAATTCAGATGCAAGTTATTTAACGTTAGGATTAGATTATGCCGATTTTCGTTTTGGCGTAAGCTACGATTTAAACATCTCTTCACTTAAAGTAGCAAGTAATTTAAAAGGTGGATTCGAATTTTCAATTATCTATATTTTAGAACGTTACAGACCAAATTTGCACCGATATAAAGCCTGTCCTAATTACATATAAATGAAGTTTACTGTAAATATTAAGGTTTTTAATTACATAAAAAAAAGCTTAGTTCTTTTACTTTGTATGATGTGTTTTTTTATAAACACAAACGCACAAACCCAAAAACAATATTTAAACAATGGTGATAAACTTAGTCATCTTGGCGATTTTTATGGTGCATCATTACAATACAAATTAGCCCTAAATATAGATTCGAGCAACATTGATGTTTTATACAAATATGCCGAAGCTTTACGCCTTTACAACGATTACGCTAAAGCAGAATGGTATTATTATTCCATCTATAAAAAAGATAGGGGAAGATTATATCCTATGGCTCCTTTTTGGTACTCAACAATGTTGAAATACAATGGAAAATACCAAGATGCCAAAAAATATTTTAAACGTGCCAAACGATTTTTTACCAAAGATAGAAAAGGTTATTATTACTTAAAAGTAATGCAAGAAATTAAATCTTGCCAAAAAGCACTTACCATTATGCACGATTCTTTACCTTTAAACATCAAAAATATTGGCAACTCCATTAATACCTATTCTAGCGAGTTAGGAGCAACATTGCTTAACGATTCTACCATTATCTATTCTTCGTTGCGAGACGAAAAAATGCAAGACAATAATGTTGTTACTGATACCTCTTTGTATTTAGTAAGATTATTTAAAGGAAGTAAACATGGCGAAATTTGGCATAGCGATAAACAGTTAAATAAAATTATTAATGAGCCAAACTACCACATTGCAAATGGCTGTATTAATAAAGCAGGAAACACTTTTTATTACACAAAATGTAACCGCAATTTTAATTGTAAAATTTATGCTATTACTTACAACAATGGAAAATGGAAATCGCCTCACGAAGTAGAAAACGTTAATATAGAAGGATATACAAGCACTCAACCGTTTGTAACCACCATTAATGGAAAGGAAATTATGGTGTTTTCTTCTGATAGACCTGGCGGACAAGGAAAAAATGACATTTGGTTTTCTCGCAAAGGAAGTAACGGCAAATTTCAGGCACCAGCCAATGTGGGTAAACCTATTAATACCATTGAAGATGAAATTACACCTTTTTACAATTTAAAAGATACTTCACTCTATTTTAGCTCCAATTGGCACAAAGGTTTAGGAGGTTTCGATATTTTTAAATCGAAAGCAGATTTTGATAAATTAACCTTCTCAAAACCAAAAAATTTGGGCTATCCAATCAATTCTAGTGTAAACGACATGTACTTTTCTATCAAAAACCACACCGCACTTTTAACCTCTAATAGAAAAGGATCTTACACCAAAAAAGGCGAAACTTGCTGCAACGATATTTATATTTACACCATTCCTGATACATTAAAACAGGTTTATACTACCCTCGAAGAATTAAATCGCTACTTACCAGTAAAACTATATTTCCATAATGATTGTCCAAACCCTCGCTCTAACGATACCACTACAACACTTAATTATTTAACCACTTACAACGATTATATTAAGCTGCTATCCACTTATAAAAAAGAATATTCAAAAGGTTTAAAAGGAGACGAAAAAGAAGATGCCATGTTAGATATTGAAGATTTTTTTGAAGATAAAGTTAAACAAGGTGCTGCAGATTTAGCCATGTTTACCCCACTACTAATCAAAGAATTAGCAAAAGGAAATACCATTAATATTACCATAAAAGGTTATGCAAGCCCACTATCTAACAAAGCCTATAATGTTAAATTAACAGGCAGAAGAGTAGCCAGCTTAATTAATTATTTAAAAGCTTATGATAATGGGAAAATTTTACCATACATTAATGGAACAGCCAAAAATGGAGCAAAATTAATTTTCGAAAGAGTAACTTATGGAGAGTATCAATCCGACCAAAATATTAGCGACAATATTAATGATAAAAAAAATTCGGTTTATAGTAAAGGTGCCGCTTTAGCAAGAAAAATAGAAATTATAGCTGTTGCCAGTAACGATACTAACAACACCGCTTTAGATGGTAGTAAGCTAGAAAAATTACCAATATTAACTTTTAGAGATACTATAATTACTTTTAAATCTAACGAAAGTGAAACAAAACTTAAAATAATTAATAGTGGAGCAGCTCCTTTAAAGATATTTGCAGCCACTTTTAGTTGTCAAGATTTTGAAGCTATTTTTCCTCAAACAGCAATTGCTGTACTTAAAACAGCCTACATTACCATTAAATATAAAGGAACAAAAAAAATGGATAG
>CAZVEW010000201.1:0-4821 GCA_964625955.1 uncultured Vicingus sp.
AAAAAGGAAAATAGAAATGATTTATATCGGGTGTTTTGATGTTAAATTGGTATTAGTTGTGCTTGGTCATGTTTGCGACAGTTAATTGAGGTTTTAAATACCTAACTTTGAGTAAAATTTTTTGGATGAGAAATTGTATTTTATTTTTTATGTTATTTCCTTTGTTGCTTTCAGCACAAAATAACGCTAGTTTAATGAAAAAGAGGGGGGTAGACACCTCAAAATACGTTCCGAAAGGTTTAATGGTAGGAGATAAGGCTCCAATTATTATAGGAACATCTATAAACGGAAACAAAGTAAACTCTAACGAAATTATTAAAGAAAAAGAAGTTGTTGTTATCTTTTATAGAGGAAAATGGTGTCCCGTTTGTAATCGCTATTTAACTAATTTACACGATTCTCTTGCCTTAATAACTGGTAAAAAAGCAGAAGTTTTGGTTATTGGTCCAGAAACATTTGATAATGCAGAAAAGACAGCTAATAAAACAGGTGGAGATTTTGTGCTAATTCCTGATACTAATTTAAAAATATTGACCGATTATGATGTTTTGTTTAATGTAACCAAAGGGTATCAAAATAAGATTAAAACCTTTTTGCTGACAGATATTGCAAAAAACAACAACCAAGAAGAGGCTATTTTACCAGTTCCTGCCACTTATATTATTGGTAAAAATGGTTTAATTAAATGGCGACAATTTGATTATGATTATACAAAAAGGGCATCAGTTAAAAGTATTATTAAACATTTAGAGTAATTTTAAGAACACTCCTTAAGTAAGAAACAAATCATCTAACTATTTCTTGACCTCATATTTGTTATCTTTGTTTTTTTGTTGAACTCTTCTCAAAAAATTATGGATAAGATTATTATTAAAAATATTAAAGAATTAATACAAATAGTTGAGTTACCAAAAATTAAAGCCAGTGGTAAAGATATGGCTGTTTTACCCAAATTAAAAGACGCTTGGTTAATGATAGAAGAAGGTAAAATTCATTCTTTTGGAGAGATGAAAGATTTTCCTAAAGCTATTATTTTTGCCAAAAACAAAATAATTGATGCCAAAGGAGGAATGGTTTTTCCCTCATTTTGCGATTCACATACACATTTGCTTTATGCTGCAAGTAGAGAAGATGAATTTGTAGGTAGAATTAAAGGTTTAAGCTATGAGCAAATTGCAGCTAAAGGAGGAGGAATCTTAAATTCAGCAAAAAGACTACAAAACACATCAGAAAAAGATTTATTTAATGGTGCTTGGAAAAGGTTAGAAGAAATAAAAAAAACAGGAACAGGAGCAGTAGAAATAAAAAGTGGTTATGGATTAAGTGTAGATGGAGAACTAAAAATGCTACGTGTAATTAAAAAGTTAAAAGAAAAAAGTGATTTAACAATTAAAGCAACATTTTTAGGGGCTCACGCAATTCCTTTAAAATACAAGACAGATAGAAAAACTTATATAGATTTGATTATCAATAAGATGATTCCTGTCATTAAAAGTGAAGGTTTAGCAGACTATATGGATGTTTTTTGCGAAACAAACTATTATACACCCGAAGAAACCGATAAAATATTGAAGGTAGGGATTGCTGCAGGTTTAAAACCAAAAATACATGTTAACCAATTTACAAGCATTGGAGGAGTACAGGTAGGTGTGAAAAATAAAGCACTTTCTGTCGACCATTTAGAGGTAATGAATGACAAGGATATTGAAAGTTTGGCAAAATCACCAACAATGCCTACGGTGTTACCATCGTGTTCATTTTTCTTAAACATCCCTTATGCTCCAGCTCGTAAATTAATTGATAAAGGCTTAGCAGTTTCGTTAGCGTCAGATTTTAATCCAGGGTCAACACCATCTGGTAACCTACCTTTTGTAATATCGCTAGCATGTATAAACATGAAAATGACACCCGAAGAAGCCATTAATGCAACAACTATTAATGCCGCTTTTGCAATGGGCTTATCTAAAACACATGGAAGTATTACCGTAGGAAAAAAAGCTAATTTATTCATAACTAAAAGAATACCTTCTGTCGCTTATATTCCCTACTCATTTGGAACAAACAATATAGAAACTATTATTTTAAATGGAAAAGTAATGAAGTAATTCTTTGCTTTATTGAGATTATTATTTAGCTTTATAGCTTATAAACTTATTTAAAGGAAATGAAAATTATAAAAATAAACATACTATTTTTCTTATTACTTTTCTTGTCTATCTCTCTTTCGGCACAATACAAGTCTAGAGGAGAGAGCTTTAATTATGAGGACGCTGAGAATTTTTATAATACAGCTAATTATTACGATGCTTTGCCTCTTTATAAAGATTTGCACGAAAAATTTCCTAAAATTCTTGAGTACCGTTTAAAGATGGGGATTTGTTATCTCTATTTAAACAATAGCCATCAGCAAGCCATAGAAAATATTAAAGCTGTTTATAATAAAAAACCAAAAACAGAAAATATTCAGTACTATTTAGCCAAAGCATATGCTTTAAATTATCAATTTGATAAGGCTATTGAATTATTTAATAAATCATTAACAAACCAAAAAACATCAGAAACTTTTAAAAAAGAAATTTCGCATTTAATAGAGCAATGTAAAAGTGCCAAAGAATTAGTGAAAGATTCATTAAAAGTAGAGATTGTTAACTTAGGATCGCCTATTAATTCTTCAGATAATGAATATAGCCCAACGGTAAATGCTGATGAATCTACATTAATATATACCTATAGAGGAGCTAAGAGCATAGGAGGGAGGCAAGATGAGTTTAACCGAATGGAAGCTAATGGTAATTTTTATGAAGACATTTATATCTCAAAAAAAGAGAATGATAAGTGGTCTAACCCAGTATCTATAAGTGATAGCATTAATTCTAATTTACACGAAGGAAGTATAGCTCTTTCACCAGATGGACAAACATTGTTTATTTATAAAGATACAAAAGAAAACTCTGGAGATATTTTTATCAGTAATAAAGGCAATAACGAATGGTCGGAACCTAGGTGGTTAAACATTAATTCTGAGTATTGGGAAGGCAGTGCAGCAATCTCGCCAGATGGAAAAACTTTGTTTTTTTCTAGTGATAGAGAAGGAGGGCTAGGAGGAAAAGATTTATACAAAGCGATAAAACAAGAGGATGGAAATTGGGGAGATATTACTAACTTAGGACCTACCATAAACACAGCCTTTGATGATGACGCACCTTTTATCCATTCCGATGGGGTAACTTTTAATTTTAGTTCAAAAGGACATCAATCAATTGGTGGATATGATATTTTTGAATCAAAAATAACTACCGATTCTACTTATGGCGAACCAAGAAACATTGGCTATCCAATTAACACAACAGCCGATGATATTTTCTTTTTTGTTTCGGGTAGAGGAAATGCTTACTACTCATCTTCACGACAAGGAGGACTTGGACAACAAGATATTTATGTGATAAATGTTAAGGAAGTTATTTCTAGTAAACCTGTGTTGTTGGTAAAAGGAATTATTAAATCTAATGGCAATTTTGTAAAATCCAAAATAGTAGTTAGAACAGAATCAGGAAAAGATTTAGGCTCTTACTATTCAGATGCTTCAGATGGCAAATACCAATTTTATATAGATTTAAACGATTATTATGTGATTGCTTACGAATATGAAGGATTTACATCACAAATAGAATCTATTGATGCAACAAAATATACTGAATATGCCGAAATAGAAAAGAACATTAATTTTGATTCTAGAGATGTAAAGATAGAAGGAGTTGCACTAATCAAAGAACAGCCCTTATCTCCTTTAATTAATTTAAGAGTACGATTGTCTAACGGAGACAAAACAATAAATAAAACGGACACAACAGATGAGAATGGTTATTATAGCTTCTCAAATTTACCAAACGATGATTACTATTTATTATTTTTAGATGAAGAAGATGAAAAACTCTTACAAGATTCATCTTATATTTTTAAAGGAAAAGTAACACTAAAAGGATTGCCTTATGCTAATGCAAAAATTAATGATGTTCCTGTTGGTGAAGATGGAGATTATAAATTTGCAGTAAGAAACAAACACTTTTATGGCTTATTAAGTCGTGATTCCTCTTTTTTAAAAGAAATGAGCGAAGAAGATATTTTGACTAAGTTTGGAAATCAAACTGCCGAAGGTGTTGTGTTTAAAGTACAAGTAGGTGCTTTTAAAAATGCACAAAACTTTAATGGTAAACGTTTACTAAGTTTAGGAAACATAGAAAAAGCTATTTTGGATGATGGCATAACTCGATTTACAATGGGAAGTTTTTCTACCTTAGCTACAGCAAATCAATTAAGAAATAAGGTCATAGAAAAAGGACAGGAAGATGCCTTTATAATTATCTTTATTAATGGCAAAAGAACTTATTTAGAAGAACTAATTAAAACCGGTAAGTTCAAATAATCGACCGTTAACTAAAGCGTATTTATTTTTAGAATCCAATAACAACACATGTTTAGGTTTTTTATTTAATAAGTTAGAAGTACTTTTATGAACAAATCTAAAACTTATTTTATGCGTAAATTATTATCACTAATTTTAATACTAAGCTTTTGTACTTTAACTAATGCAGAAACAACTGTTTATAAAGGAGAAAAAGCCAACCAATTAATAAAAAACACCACATTTTTAAGGTATAAAGATTTTTCTTCTTTACCTAATTATGTGAAATTTAAAACAGGAAAAGAACTCCCTTTTGATAAGCTAACAAGTTGGTTGTTTAATTTAAATAAAGACATTAAAATTAAATTAATCCATCAAGATAAAGACCAAATAGGATTTATTCATTATCGCTATCAACA
>CAZVEW010000202.1:0-4803 GCA_964625955.1 uncultured Vicingus sp.
CACTTTTTCAAATTTTATCTGTTAAAAATCAACATCACTTTTTTTTAAAACTGGAATTTTTGGACGAATAAAATGACTGATAACTAAATTAAATTATTTTTTTCTTTTTTGAGACGAAAATTCTTTTCATAGCTGTAGTTATGGGAATAATTTTTAACGATAAAAAAGGAAAATAGAAATGATTTATATCGGGTGTTTTGATGTTAAAATGGTATTAATAGGTTTTGCAAAATAAGAAGAAGTTTACAAATAAATAATCAATTTTGATTTTAGTGCAAAAAATGTCATTTCTAACTCATGTTAATTAGTGCAATAGCCTTTACTATGTCTATACATAGGGTTGGCTTCAAAGTGGCGGCAGGTGGTGAATAAAGGATTGTCGTTTTACTTGATTATTTATGTTTTTCTTTTTTTCTTTTTAGCTGCAGGAAACAAAATATTGTTTAAAATTAACCGATAGCCGGGGGAGTTAGGGTGTAGGCTTAAATCGGTAGGAGGGTCGCCAACTTTGTGTTGGTAATCTTCGGGGTCGTGTCCGCTATAAAAGGTCCAAGAGCCTTTGCCCATTTCTCCGTGTATGTAACGTGCAATGTTTAACGATTTGTTTTCGCCCATTATTAATACGCCCTTTTTAATGTACCGTTTGTTGTAAGAAGTGGTTTGACCAAAAAAACCTTTAATTATTTTCTCATGATTTTGACAGAGCATACTTGGCACAACATCCCATTTAGCAGAAAAATCGAATAAGGTGAAATTATCTAGCCTTTGAGGGGTTCTAATGTGTATTGGATTAGTAGCATCAATGGTTGAAAATTCGTATTCTAACGGGTTGGTCTTTAAAGTAAAATTGGTAAAAGCAAAGGTTTTGCTGTAATCTAACTTGGTATTGTAGTTGGCTGTTGTCCCATCTCCATCGAACATGGCTTCGCAAATATCTAAACCTTCTGCTGCTAAAGCAATATCTAAAGCATCGGTTCCAGAACACATGGCAAATAAAAATCCACCACCAATGGTAAAGTCTTTAATTTTTTTTGCCACGGCTAATTTTAGTTGAGAAACTTTGTTAAAGCCTAATTTTCTTGCCATTTCTTCATTGTACCTAACTTGTTCTTTATACCAAGAGGCATTTTTATAGGCAAAATAAAATTTTCCGTATTGTCCTGTAAAATCTTCATGGTGAAGGTGTAGCCAATCGTATTTAGGTAAATCACCATTTATTATCTCTCCATCATAAACAATGGTGTAAGGTATTTCGGCATAAGTTAACACTAGGGTAACAGCATCATCCCAAGGTTGTTTGTTTTTAGGAGAATAAACGGCAATTTTTGGTGCTTTTTGTAATTTTACAACTTCCATGTTTACTTCGGGGTCGGCAATTTCTTGCAAAATAGCAGAAGCCTTAACATCTGCAATAATTTCGAAAGAAATGCCTCGTATAATTAGCTCGTCTTCAATGGTTTTAATGTGTTTAACTAAAAAACTGCCGCCACGATAATTTAAAAGCCATTCAACATCTAAATTATTTTCTAATACCCAGTAGGCTATACCATAAGCTTTTAAATGGTTTTTTTGGGTATTATCCATCGGGATAAGTATTTGAGTAGCACTTACCTTAAAAGAGAAAATAAGCAATAGAATAATGATGTGTATCTTTTTCATAACAAAATTTTACTAATAAGTTGGGAGATTAAAAAGGGGCGTCATCATTATTGTTTGTGTTAAAATCTTCATCTTCATCGTTCATTTTAGATGGAACTGTAAGTGTATTGGTTTCGTTATCAAAATCTTCTCCAATAGGCATTGACGTAATATTATCAAAATCAGCATCTCCTTTTTCTAAATCCATAAATTTGGCTAATGTGTTTACAAATTTAAGTTGCACATCACCTGTTGAACCGTTTCTGTGTTTTGCAATAATTATGTTGGCAATGCCTTGGGTTGAATTACCATTTTCATCTTCGGTAAGGTTGTAATATTCAGGTCGGTGAATAAATTGTACCATATCTGCATCCTGTTCAATAGAGCCAGATTCTCTTAAATCGGAAAGTTGAGGGCGTTTATCTCCTCCCCTTGTTTCTACAGCCCTACTTAATTGAGATAATGCTAATACAGGAATATTTAATTCTTTGGCTATGCTTTTTAAGGAACGAGAAATTAGGCTTATTTCTTGCTCTCTATTACCATTTTTATCTCCACCACCAGTCATCAGCTGTAAATAATCGATAATTAGTAATTTAATATCGTGTTGGGATTTTAATCTTCGGGCTTTTGCTCGTAATTCAAAAATTGATAAGGCAGGTGTATCATCTATAAAAATAGGAGCTTCTGAGAGTTCTGTAATTTTACTTTGAATTTGTTGAATTTCATCGTTACGCAAGTTACCGCTTCTTAATTTTTCGGCAGAGATTTCTGATTCGGCAGAGATTAATCTAGTAACTAATTGGATGGAAGACATTTCTAAAGAGAAAAAGGCAACAGGTGTCTTAAAATCAATAGCTGCATTTCTGGCTAAAGACAAAACATAAGAAGTTTTTCCCATTGCTGGTCGGGCAGCAATAATTACTAAATCGGAGGGTTGCCAACCTGAGGTTATTCTATCTAAAGCGGTAAAACCAGAGGCAACGCCAATTAAACCTGCTTCTTGGTTTTTGGCTAACTCAATTTGGTCCATTGCTTCGGTGATGAGGTCAGACATTTTAGCAACTTTCTTTTTGATGTTTCCTTCTGCAATTTTAAATAAATTTTCTTCGGCTTTATCTAAAAGGTCAAAAACATCAGTAGTTTCGTCATAAGCATTGGTTATGGTTTCTGATGATATTTTAATTAACTCACGTTGAATATATTTTTGAGCAATAATTCGGGCATGAAATTCAATATTTGCAGCAGAAGCTACTCTATTGGTTAATTGAGTAATGTAATAGGCTCCTCCAACAATTTCTAAATTCCCTGTTTTCTTTAAACGGTTGGTAACGGTTAAAATATCAATAGGCTCTTGGTCGTTAAATAAATCTTTTATTGCTTCAAATATCTTTTGATGTGTTTCTTTGTAAAAACTTTCTGGTTGAAGAATATCAATAGCGGTATTTACAGCTTCTTTTTCGAGCATAAAAGCACCCAAAACAGCTTCTTCTAAATCTACTGCTTGTGGCGGTAACTTACCATGTTCTAGTAGGTTATATGCTTTTTTTGTTGGTCGAGTTCTCTTTCTTCCTAATTCCGATTTTTTTTCAATTTCTGTCATGTTTCAAATGTACGAATATAGTTTGTTGATAAAATATTAATGCTTCTTAATAGTTTTTAACGTAATTAATTGATTAAAGTTTAGCCGATTAACAAAATATTAACTGCTTATGAACCTCTTTTTAACAGGTTATTATAAATCACACAAAATGCTTAACTTTATGGTATGAAAACTAAATTATTGTTCCTAGTTGTTGCTTTTTTATACTTTTTAGTTGCATGTAAAAAAGAAATAGACAATGTTGCTCCAACTATTAGCGTTAGCTCTCCTGCAAACTTGCAAAATATTAATGGCTTTGATACTTTGCAAATAATGGCAAATATTAACGATAATAGAAATATTGAATCTATTTCAGTCTCATTAAAAGATTTAAATAATATTCCTGTGTTATCAACAATTATAAAAACACCAAACTTGGCAAGTTATTCACTTAATGTTTTTTATTTTTTTGATGATATTCATTTGGCTTCCGGCAAATATTATTTTGATATTAGTGCTTCTGATGGTGTAAATGTAACACACAAATATATTGATATTATGTATGGTGAAGTAGCAAAAATTAGAAAAGGAATTATATTTTTTACCAATAATGGTAATTCAACTTCTGTGTATAGGTTAAGCGATTTTTCTTATACATCAACCTTAAACAATACTATTAGTGGCGATTTTATAGGAGGTTCTGTTAATTCGTATGATCAACAAATTATTACTTCAGGTGTAACAACTGGCGGTCTAAATTCTTTGTCAACAAGTGCTAATACTATTAACTGGAGCGTTACTTCTACCTCAACAATTAAAGGCTTTTTTGCAAGCAATAGAGATGTTTTTATTAGCAAAAGTAATGGCGAGATAATTTCTTTTGATAATAAAGGGATGACTAAATCATATTACCAAGCCTATCCAAATTATTATGGCGAAATTGGTTTGGTTTATAATAATGTTTTTGTATCAGAACAGCATCCTGTTTTTGGAAATGATGTTCGTTTAGTTGTGTATTGGATGGCTTCTGCTGGTATAAAACAGCAATTAATATTAGCTGAAGATGTTGTTAACTTGTTTCCTTACACAAATAATAAGCTAATTTTGTTTGCCAACGATTTGGCAACCGCAACATCTCATATTTATATTTATGATGTTACTAGTAATTTAAAGTGGGCTCCTTTTGTTACACTCAATTCGGGTATTATTGATGATTGTTTAGCAATAAGTAACGGTGTTTATTTAGTGCTTCAGAATGGTAATATTTCTAAAGTTGATGTCAATGCACTTTCAAATACAAATTACATGACTGTTGTTGGTGCTACAAAAATAAAGTATGACGGATTGAATAACGAACTTGTTGTGGTTGCTAGTAACAAAATAGATATTTATAACTACACCACAAAAAATTTAAAAGGAAGCTATACCCATTCCTCTACAATTTTAGATGTAGATTTTTTGTATAATAAATAAGATTATTTCTTAGGGGAGTTCTAAAAATTCATTTCTTCAAAAAAAAAATAATGAATAATACCAGTTTAATTTCAAAATGGCTGATAAATAAATTAAAATATTTTTTTCTT